>NZ_JAHFPY010000048.1 GCF_023266535.1 Sphingomonas sp.
AACGGTCGGGATCGATGTAGATGCTGGCGGGAAGCGTGGTGACGGCATCGCCCATCACCGCTTCGCCGCGGGCAAGCGCTTCGGCCAGGGCACGTTGGCCAGGTGTCGGCCGGCGCGGCATTCGGGGCATGTCCATGATCCGGCAGACTGCGCCTCCGGGCGGTTGGTTTCAAGGGCGAACCGAGTGCAAAATGAGCTCAGAATGAGCTTCCCCTGCGGCATCAGGCTGCTAGGCTCGCCGCTTTGAATATCAGCCGGGGGAGAATGGCGTGACCGAGGCAGCAGCAGTCCCGTCGGACGGCCAATCCACGAGCTGGTGGGCGGGAATCAAGCCCTATTTCGAAAAGGCGCCGCTGGCCGCACTATTCCTCGGTATTTCGTCGGGTTTCCCGTACGCCATGATTGGCGCGACGCTGACCACCCGGTTGAAGCAGGATGGCATCGACAAGTCGACCATCACCGCTTTCACGTTGGTGTTCCTGGCCTACAATTTCAAATGGCTGTGGGCCTGGATTATCGATGGGGTCCAGTTGCCGCTGCTCGGCCGCCTCGGCCAGCGCGTTTCGTGGATGTTGGTCACCGGAGTGCTGGTCATGGCCGCGGTTGCCAATCTGGCGATCGTCGATCCAGCCGCGGACGGCATCGCAGCCGTCGTCACCGCCGCGATCCTGCTCGGCGTTGCCGGCGCCAGCTTCGACATCGTCATCGACGCTTACCGGATCGAGGCATTGGAGCCGCGGCAGCTCGGCGTCGGATCGGGCATGAGCCAATATGGCTGGCGGATCGGCTCGGCCGGGGCCGGCGCGCTGGCCCTGGTCGTGGCGGCACGGCAAGGGTGGGAAGCGGCCTATCTCGCCTGCGCAATGCTGGCCCTGCCGGCCATGGTGACGGCCTTGCTCTACGGCGAACCTGCGCGGCACCGGGCAGCCAAATCCAAGCCCGGAATGGCTAATACCATTGAGGCGATCTGGAAGCCGTTCGTCGAATTCTTCAAGCGCCAGGGCGCCTGGCTCGTGCTGCTGTTCATCCTGCTGCACAAGATTGGCGATACCCTCGCCAACCTCACCTTCCGCCTGCTGTTCGACGATCTTAAATTCACCAATGACGAGATCGCCCTGTGGGACGTCGGGGTCGGCTTCTGGGCCTATCTTGTCGGCATCTTCATCGGCGGCGTGCTCTATTCGAAGCTGGGCCTGAAACGCTCGGTGATGATCAGCCTGATCCTAATGGCGGTCAGCAACTTCAGCTTTGCCCTGCTCGCTGCCTCCGGGCATTCCAACATCGGCATGGCTGGAGCAATCGGGTTCGAGAATACGGCCAGCGGCATCGGCGGCGTTTGCGTCGTCGCTTACTTTTCCGCGCTGTGCGATCTCCGCTTCACCGCCGCCCAATATGCGATGATTTCCGCCGCCGCGAGCATCGTTGGCCGGTTCCTCACCGGGACCACGGCGGGCGCGCTGATCGATGCGTTCGGCTATGTCAATTTCTACCTTTTGACGACGGTCGCCGCACTGCCCGGCATCCTGTTATTCTGGATCATGATGCGGAGCGGCCTGGTCGATGCGTCGATCGGGACGGCGGGAACCGAAACCGACAAAGGCTAGTCCGGCATCGGACCATTGAGGCCCAGCAACTCGCCGGCAAGATAGAGCGAACCGAACACCAGCACGCGGGCGGGCTTTCGCAGCGCCGTCATGGCGTCGGCCAGGCCGGAACGGGCTCGTGCCGGCAAGCCCATGCTCTCGGCGAGGTGCGCCAGTTCCTGCGGCGTGCGGCACTCATGGCCATCAATCGGCAGGGTCAGCACTTCCGCGGCGAGGCCCTTGAACGGCCGCAGCGTGCCCGCGGCATCCTTGCTCTGGAGACTGGCGAACAGCAGCACCAGCGGCTTTCCGTCCTGCCAATGCTTGCCCGCATAGTCGGCGACCAATCGGGCCGCGCTGGGGTTGTGGCCGCCATCGACCCACAGCTCGCTGCCCCGCGGCAGCATCGAAAACAGCGGGCCCGTGTGGAGCTGCTGGAGGCGTGCCGGCCAATTGGCCCAGCCCATCGCGGCAGTGAGCGCGGATTGGGTCACTTCAATTGCCGTTTGATGCCGCAGCATTGCCACGGCGAGCGCGGCGTTCAATGCCTGGTGCTTGCCGGGCAGGCGGGGCAGGGGCAATTCCAGCTCGCCTTGCCGATCGCGATAGCGGAGCTTTTCGCGCCGCACCGAGGCATGCCAATGGAGGCCGCGCGGCTCCCAGACGGCTCCGGCGGCCATGGCAATTTCGCCGATCCTGTCGGCGACGGCCGGCGCGTAGAGCTGCGTGAGCAGCGGCACGCCGCGCTTGGCGATCCCTGCCTTTTCCGCGCCGACCTCGACCAGCGTTTTGCCGAGGAAGGCCTGGTGGTCGAGCCCGAGGCTGGCGATCCCGCACACCAAAGGCTGCTCGACCACATTGGTCGCATCCAGCCGCCCACCCAGCCCGACTTCCAGGATGCAGGCGTCGGCCGACGTTTCGGCGAAAGCGAGGAAGGCGACCGCGGTGTTGACTTCGAACAGGCTGGCGCCAGCTGCGTCGTTGGCGTCGACGACGCGGGTCATCAGCTCGGCCAGCATGCTGTCGTCGATCAGCTGGCCGGAAATGCGGATCCGCTCATTATAACGGACTAAGTGCGGGCTGGTGAAAGCATGGACCCGCTTGCCGGCAGCCTCGAGCGCGGCGCGAAGGAAGGCGCAGGTCGAGCCCTTGCCGTTGGTTCCGGCGACATGGAATATCGGCGGCAGTCGGTCCTGCGGCCGCCCGAGCCGGTCGAGCAGCGCCGCAATCCGGTCGAGGTTCAGATAATCGCGGTCGACAAATTGGGTCGCCTGCCGATCGATCAGTGCCGCGACCCGCGGATCCGCCGAGCGGATCACTTCTTTCATTTAGGCGGCCTTCTTGGCCTTGTCGGGAGACAGATAGCCGATCAGCCGGCCGATCCGATCCTTCAGTGCATGGCGATGCACGACCATATCGATCATGCCATGCTCGAGCAGATATTCGGCCCGCTGGAATCCCTCGGGGAGCTTCTCGCGAATGGTCTGCTCGATCACCCGCTGGCCGGCAAAGCCGATCAGCGCGCCCGGCTCGGCGATCTGGACGTCGCCCAGCATCGCGTAGCTGGCGGTGACGCCGCCGGTGGTCGGGTCGGTCAGCACGACAATGTAGGGCAGGCCGGCCTCGCGCAGCCTGGCCAGCGCGACCGTGGTCCGCGGCATCTGCATTAGTGACAAAATGCCTTCCTGCATGCGCGCGCCGCCCGCGGCCGTGAACAGGACATAGGGGCAGCTCTTGGCGATCGCCTTCTCGACCCCGGCGACGAACGCGGCGCCGACCGCGACTCCCATCGACCCGCCCATGAAGGCGAAATCCTGGACTCCGACGACTGCCTGATGGCCCTCGATCCGGCCGATCGCATTGATCAAGGCATCGCGCTCGTTGGTCGCCGACCGCGCCGCCTTGATCCGGTCGGTATAGCGCTTGGTGTCGCGGAACTTGAGCGGGTCCTCGCGCACCTCGGGGCTTGGCAGCACCTCATATTTCTTGCGGTCGAACAGCGCGTCGAAGCGAACCGCCGGGCCGACGCGGTCGTGGTGGTCGCAGCGCGGGCAGACATAGTGATTGTCCTCCCACTCCTTTGTGAAGACCATCGACCCGCACTTCTTGCACTTGTGCCAGAGATTGTCCGCGCTCTGCCGCTTGGTCAGCGACTGGATGCCTTTGCGGACGCTGCTTAACCAGCTCATGAAACCCTCTTGAACATTCGGCGGGGGAGGTAGGTCCGCTACGCGGCGTTGTCTACCTAAAGCGTGGCGGCGATGGCTCGGAGCGCCTCGTCGGGATGCTCGGCGCCGGTGACGGGCCGGCCAATGACCAGGATCGACGCGCCGGCATCGATTGCCGCGCGCGGGGACATCACGCGCTTCTGGTCGCCAACAGCGGAATCCGCCGGGCGAATGCCGGGGACGACGAAAAACCCGTCCTTCCATTGCTTGCGCGCCGCCTTCACCTCATTGCCCGAGCAGACGATGCCGTCGAGGCCGGCTTCCCTGGCGAGGGCGGCGAGCCGCTCGACCTGGCTATGGCTGTTGCCATTGATGCCTATCGAATTGAGATCGTCGCCGTCGAGGCTGGTCAGCACGGTGACCGCGACCACCTTGGTCCCGGCTGGGGCGGCCGCCTTGGCGTCCTCCAGCATCGCCCGCCCGCCCGCGGCGTGGACGGTCAGCACCGCCGGCGTGATCGGTGCCAGCGCCTGGACCGCCTTGGCCACGGTGTTGGGAATGTCGTGCAGCTTGAGGTCGAGGAAGATCGGCAGTCCCAGTTCGGCCAGTTCGAGCACGCCGTGGCGGCCGTTATGGCAGAAGAACTCGAGACCCAGCTTGAGCCCGCCGGCATGGCGCTTGACCGCAGCCGCGATCGCCCGGGCCCGATCCATGTCGGGCGTGTCGATGGCGACGAAGATCGGGCTCCTCATGCCGCGTGATCCTCGTCAGCGAAACCTGGCTCAGACAAGGGCGCGGCGGGGGCCATGGCCGGCCGCTCGGCCAATGTCAGCTTGCGCCGCAGCGACCAATTGCGCCCGCGCAGGATCAGATAGGTTGGTAGAAAGCCGACCAGGAAGGTCAGCAGCAACAGGACGGGAAGCTTCACTTCAGCCTCAAGATTGCTCCAAAGCCGGATCGATACGTCATTCCAGTTGGCCGTTGCGAATATCGCCATCGATACCGCCACGACCACCCAGAACAGCGTCTTCAGAAACCTCATTCGTCGCTCCCCGCGGGCCCGCCTTTAAGCGACTGCGGCTGCGCTGACCAGTCGGCAGTTGGGCTAGTGCCATTCGGCGCTCGAAAGAGTCGCCCTGCCGCAGGGGGATTCCAAGGGGAGTTGAGCCTTGTCGGCGCCTGCGCCACACCGCAACGGGGAGGATTAGAGTTTCCATTGGATCGTCAGTTCAAGATCGGCGTCGGCGTACTCGCGTTGGCCCTGGGAGCGCTTGCGCTCGCCCAGCCGCATGGCAAGTCGACCGCTTCCGATGCCGCGCAATCGAAAGTCACCGCGCGGCTTGCGACCATCGATCCGGCAGCCCGGAGCAGGATTGACTATGCCAGGCTCAATGCCCGGCTGCAGCGGATGGTCGGGAAGCCGACCATGGTCGGCATGGCCGTTGGCATCGTCGAGAATGGCCGCATCACTTTCCTCAACGGCTATGGCGAAACGCTCGCCGGGTCGGGCGAAAAGGTCACGCCCGAAACTGTCTTCCGTTGGGCCTCGGTTTCGAAAGGCGTCGCCGCGACCATGGTCGCCAAGCTCGCCGAAGAGGGTAAGCTGAGCCTCAACGAGCCGGTCGCCGAGGCGGCGCCTTCGCTCCACTTGCCGGGCCGGAACGAGTTCAAGGCGACCGTCGGCGACGTGTTGAGCCATCGCCTCGGCCTTTATCGCAACGCCTTCGACAATAAGCTGGAGGAGGGGCAGGACGTCACCTTCCTGCGCGGGACGCTGGCGACGCTCAACAGCATCTGCCCGCCAGGAAGCTGCTGGAGCTACCAGAATGTCGCCTATGACGCGGCCAGCGAGATGGTCTCCCGCGTGAGCGGCATGCGTTACCAGGAGACGGTCGAGCGCGACCTGTTCGCGCCGCTGGGAATGACCTCGGCCAGCGTCACCATGAACGGGTTGACCCGGAGCAAGAGCTGGGCGCGGCCGCACAGCGTCGGCCGTCGGCCGCTCGAGCTCAACGACGATTATTATCGCGTTCCGGCCGCGGGCGGGGTCAACAGCGACATCAAGGACATGGCGATGTGGATGCTCGCCCAGATGGGTGAAATGCCCCAGGTGCTGAGCCCGCAACTGCTGGCGACCATCCACCAGGGGCGGGTCAAGACCCCGGGCGAGCGGGCGCGGATGCGCAAGTTCCTCGAGCGGCTGGGAACCGCCGAATATGGCTATGGCTGGCGCAGCTATGACTATGCCGGTCACCACATCATCGGCCATCGCGGCGGGGTAAACGGCTATCGCTCGCTGATCCTGTTCGATCCGCAGTTGAAGAGCGGGGTGGTGGCGCTGTGGAACAGCAATACCTCGCAGCCGGGCGGGCTGGAATTCGAAGTGATGGACATGCTCTACGGTCTCGACTTCCGCGACTGGATGGAACTCGACAAGTCCGGGCCGCGGGCGCCGGAAGCCGACGAGGTTGCTGAACGGCGCAGCGGCAGCCGGCACGGCTAGGCCGGACTCACCGGCGCTCTCAATTCATGCTATTTGAGATTCCTGGCGGCTCTGCCGCCGAGTGGGGGACGGACAATGAGCATCGATGACGATCGTGCGTTCCATCTGGAACGCGCAGCCCAATGCCGGAAAATGGCCGAGGAGGCTTCCGACCCGGCGGTTCGCGACCTGCACGAGCAGCTTGCCCAGTTCCACGATGCCGAGGCGGGCCGCGAGCCTGCTGAATTGGCCGACAGCGAGGATGCGGCCTAGCCCGGTTCCGGATCCTGCCCAAGCTCTGATTCGGAATTGAGCGGGCGGGCGCGTCTGCCCCAACAGAAATGGGGGCCGGTATTGCTACCAGCCCCCACCTGCACCGACCTAGGATCTGCCGGTGTTCGCTAGCTTGACAAGCCGAAGCCCATCCGCTCCTCGATCCTGGCTCACCAGATCAGGCGTCGCTTCCAATCGTGGTCCCAACCGAAGCTGGGTTCTCGACCTTCCGCGGCCCTTCTTGGGTTGGTTCCTTCGCGTCGCCTGCCCCCAGGGGGAGCCGCGAACTGCGACTGGGAGACCAACTCTTCCGGCGCCTCTTCCGGTGGTCCGACTTGGGCCGAAGCCCTCCTCATCGCCATCCGGTGGAGATCGGTCCTTCCGTCACCTGCCGCACCATCTTGCCGTTGCCGGCCTTCCAGTGAGGCGGGGACTTCCGTCCCGATCACCCATGTAACTTGGCCGACTTTTTCGAGTCGCGAAAGCGAAAAAATCGAGTCATTGCCTGTGGATAACGGGGATATCGTGCACAACTCGTCGCATCCGTAACCAATCTGTCCCGCGGCGGGCTTCGCGACTCGCCGCCAAGGCACTGCCCTGGGCGAATCCCCCTTCCGTCTGACTCCCGGAGGCACGGCCCGCCGCAGTTGCCGTTTCGTTCCCACGTGCCTAGGTCGGGCCAGTGCCCGAATCCGCGTCTCCAATGCCCGAGCCCTCCTATCTCCGAGGGCTGAATCCGCCGCAACGCGAGGCGGTGCTGACGACCGAAGGGCCGGTGCTGGTGCTGGCCGGCGCGGGCACCGGCAAAACCGCCGCGCTGACTGCCCGGCTCGCTCACCTGATTGCGACGCGACAGGCCTGGCCCAGCCAGATCCTGGCCGTCACTTTCACCAACAAGGCCGCGCGCGAGATGAAGGAGCGGGTATCGGCCATTTCGGGCGGTGCGATCGAGGGAATGCCCTGGCTTGGCACCTTCCACGCGATCGGTGCGCGAATGTTGCGCAGCCATGCCGAACTGGTTGGGCTGCAATCCAACTTCACGATCCTCGATACGGACGACCAGCTGAGGCTGCTAAAGCAGCAGATCAGCGCATCGAACCTTGATGAAAAGCGCTGGCCGGCGCGGCAGCTGGCGGGCCTCATCGACCAGTGGAAGAACCGCGGGCTGACCCCGGCCCAGCTCGGCGCCGGCGATGCAGAGGCCTTCGCCAACGGCCGGGGGCAGGAGCTCTACGCCGCCTATCAAGACCGGCTCCGCGCGCTCAACGCCTGCGATTTCGGCGATTTGCTGCTGCACATGCTGACCATCTTCCGGTCGCACGCCGATGTGCTGGACAGCTATCGCGAGCGGTTCAAATATATATTGGTCGACGAGTATCAGGACACCAATGCCTCCCAATACGACTGGCTGAAGCTGCTGGCCGAACCCAAGCGCAACTTGTGCTGCGTCGGCGACGACGACCAGTCGATCTATAGCTGGCGCGGCGCCGAGGTTGCCAACATCCTGCGGTTCGAGAAGGATTTTCCGGGCGCCAAGGTCATCCGGCTCGAGCAGAATTACCGGTCGACCCCGCATATCCTGGCCGCCGCCACCGGCCTCATCGCTCACAATGCCGGGCGTCTCGGCAAGACGCTATGGACCGAAGTCAACGAGGGCGACCGGGTCAAGGTCATCGGCGTGTGGGACGGGCCGGAGGAAGCGCGGCGGATCGGCGAGGAGATCGAAGCGCATGAGCGGCGTGGCGGCACGCTCAACGATGCTGCGATCCTGGTCCGCGCCCAGTTCCAGACGCGCGAGTTCGAGGAGCGCTTCATCGCCATCGGCCTTTCCTACCAGATTGTCGGCGGCTTCCGCTTCTACGAGCGGGCCGAGATCCGCGACGCGGTTGCCTATCTGCGGTTGGTGAACCAGCCCGCCGACGATCTGGCGTTCGAGCGGATCGTCAACCAGCCCAAGCGCGGGCTCGGCGATAAGGCGCTCGCTTCTATCCACGCGCATGCCCGCGTGACCCACCAGCCGCTGCTGCTTGCCGCCGCATCGATGCTGGACTCGGACGAGCTCCAATCCCGTGCCCGCAACAGCCTCGCCCGGTTTGTCGCGGACATCGCCCGCTGGCGGCAGATGGCGGGCGAGATTCCGCACCCTGAGCTGGCCCGCATCCTGCTCGACGAAAGCGGCTACACCGCCATGCTCCAGGCCGAACGCAGTGCAGAGGCTGCCGGCCGGCTCGAGAACCTCACCGAGCTGACGCGCGCGATGGAGGAATATGAAAGCCTCGGCACCTTCCTCGAGCATGTCAGCCTGGTGATGGACAACGATGCCCAGAAATCGGGCGAGAGGGTCACGATCATGACCATCCACGCCGCCAAGGGACTGGAATTTCCGATCGTGTTCCTGGCCGGATGGGAAGAAGGTGTATTCCCGTCACAGCGTGCACTCGATGAGGGCGGCCTTGCCAGCCTCGAGGAGGAACGGCGGCTGGCCTATGTCGCCATCACCCGCGCTCGCCGGAAGGCGACCATCCTCCATGCCGCCAATCGGCGCATCTATGGGCAGTGGACCAGCAGCATCCCGTCGCGCTTCATTGCCGAGCTGCCCAAAGACCAGATCGACGAAGAGACCACCATGACGGGCGGCGAAAGCCTGTGGCGGGCCCAATGGTCGGAGCGCGCCGATCCCTTCGCCCATGTCGCCAGACCGTCGCGCGGCCCCGGCTGGCAGCGCGCGGCGGGCGGTGGATTCAACGCCCAGCCGCAGCGGGTGGTCGAAGCACGGGCATCGGCAATCAGCCTTGGCAACAAGGGCCGCGACGACCTGTCGGTCGGCCAGCGCGTGTTCCACGGCAAATTCGGCTACGGCACGATCGAGGCGATCGAGGGCAACAAGCTTGAAATCGAATTCGAAAAGGCCGGGCGCAAGCGAGTGCTGGATACGTTTGTGAGCTTGGGCGACTAAATTCGATCCCCTCTCGACTCGCAATCACAAACCGGACAATCTCCCGCCTTCACCGATGTTGGGGGGCGCAGCGGTGTCGGAAATATTCGTCAGCTACAAAAAGGAAGATCGAGCGGTTGCTGAGCGGCTGGTCGCGGCGCTTCGGGCAGCGGGTAAGGATTCGTGGTGGGACGATGCGCTGACCCCCCACGAAGCTTGGGATGCAATGATTGAGCGGCAGATTGCCGCCGCGAGGGTTGTGCTGGTTCTGTGGAGTCCGCGTTCGGTCCATTCGGACTGGGTCCGCTCCGAAGCGCATTACGCTCAGGATCATCACAAGATGGTGCCGGTGCTGGTTGAGGCTTGCTCCATCCCCCTGGCGTTCATGCTGCGCCAGGCAGTTGACCTGACTGATGGCAAGTTTGACGAAAGCAATCCCAACTGGAGCAAGCTGCTGGCGTGGATCGACGCGGTCCATACTGGCGATGTCGATGCAATACCCGACGCAGTGTCGGCCGAAACGGCGGCAATCGCCGCAGTTCCAGTCAAGGCAGCGACCGGCGACCGGTGGCTCGGCCCTGCTTCACGGCCCAGGCTGATTGCAATCGCCGCCGGCATTTTCGCGATCGCGGCGTTGGCATTCTTTGCATTCCGTGGCGCGCTTGGTTTCGACCAGGGCGCCCACCCAGACGTCTACGTTGACCCGATCAAGGTCGCCGCGGGTCCCGACATCCAGTCCGACTTCGCGCAGGTCGTGAATGACGAATTGTCTGCCCAGCTTAACGCCGCCTCGCGCATCACTCCGCTCGATAGCGACGGACAGCGCCACGCGGACGCCTACCAGATGAGTGGAAACATTCGCACTGGGGAGGGAAAATTCATCCTGTTCGCCAAGATCTTCGCACCGGGCATTGCCGCGCCAGTGATCAGCCCACGGATCGAGGTTCCACTAGAGGAACGCGCCACCGCCGCCAAACAGTTGGCGACGACCGCCGCGGGGATGCTCCGCTGCACCGCTACTGCCAGCGACAGCAGCGGCTCGCAGATCACCGTGCTGCCGGAGAAGGCGATCCGGCCATGGGCGCAATATTGCCAGATGAACTACAGCGACAATTACGACGCGGCGACGACTCGGGGGTATCTGCTGGCGGTGGTCGCGGCCGCGCCGGACTTCGCCAACGGCTGGGCCAACCTTGCCGAAGAAACCGTAGACGGGCTTTTCCAAAAGCCGGAGGACGGCGACAAATTCCGTGCCGAAATTCGCAAGGCCTATGGAAAGGCGTTGGAGCTCGATCCGGACAACCAGAAAGGGCTGATCCTCAAGGCGTCCGACTTGTTGGGCCTGTTCGGTCGCGACAAGTCCAAGTCACTGTTCGTACCGCTGGACAATTTCGCCGAGGCCGAACGGCTGGCCCTGCTCGCCAACAATGTCCGCCCGAGCGACTGCGGCTGCGAGGCCATCATTTACGGGCGCGCGCTGGCGCAGTTCGGCCAGCTGGACGAGTCCCTGACCTACGTCCGCAAGGTGATTGCCAACGACCCGTCGAACCTGTTTGCTCAATGGTATCTGGCCGTTACCCTGGCGGCTCTCGGGCGAGATTATGAAGCAAGCCAGGCCCTGGATGCCGCACAGAAGAGCTGGCCGGACTCCAAGCGATTGATCAACGCCTCGGTGGTCCTTGCGCTCAGCCAGCGCGACTGGGCCAGGGCGCTGGAGATTGTGTCGAAACAGAAGGAGTTTCCCGGGAAAGCCGAACTGGTCCCGCTGCTCGAAGCGGCCAAGGCCGGCAACGCTGCCGGTGTCGCATCGGCAGCAAAAATTATGAGCGCCTCGATCAGCAAGCTCGACAGCATTCCGGCAATTCCTGCCATGGCCCTGTCCCTGACCGGGCATGAAGCGGAGCTAGTCCCGCAATTTGTCAGGCTGACCGAACGGTATGGCGTCGACACCTTCAAGGTCGCATGGCTGCCGGGCATGCAGGCCCTCCGCGCTCGGCCGGAATTCATACAGGCCGCCAAACGCGCCAACCTGTACGCTTACTGGCGCCAGCCCAACCACCTCCCAGACGCCTGTAAGGGTGGTAGCCAGGAGCCCTTCTGCAAGTTGATCTAGCGGCGCGCTAGTTAGCGCTGAGCCGCTGCGCGTCGCGGATCCAGGGAATGATCGAGGTCCAGCTCAATTCCTCGAACAGTTCGACGCCGGCCAGATTGTCCTTGCTCCAGACGACCTCGCCCGACGGCACGTTGAGACCCTCGACAAACAGGCCGATAAAGGTCCCCGGAGGCGGAAGCATATTGCCTTCCAGTTGCAGTCCGCGCGCCGAGATGTTGCGCAGCGTCGCCGGTTCCAGATTGACGCCCCATTTCAGATAGACGCCGCAACGGATTTCGACACGCGGCATGGCGCGGCGCTCGGCTGGCTGGCTGACCAGCTTGCGGTTGATCAGGGCAAGCATGTCGATCGGCTGCTTGAAGCGGATGCCGGCCTCGCCGCCACGCACCCATTCGATGGTTGCGGCTGGCCGCTGGCCGGTCGCCAGCTCGATGGCGACATCTTCGCCCGCAGCTTTCCTGAATTCCCCGCACAATATGGCGCCCAAAGTGGAGATATTGCGGATGGAGCATTCGCGCGGCGTGCCATTATCGTAGATCAGGCCTGTGTCGAACGGTCCATTGAGGCCGGCCGCACGGCCTTCTTCCGGCCACGGCAGCCGGTTTTCCATGACGAAAGTGGTGACTGATTCAACTTCAGTCATTGCTGATCCCGGGCAGAGACCAGCAGCTTGCGCGTGAGATGACTAAGGAGTCGCTAACGCAACAACCCAACGCGGCGCGGAATAGCCCCGCGCGGATTTGCCCGAAACCAGTTTATGCCGGCCTAGACCGACAAGGCGTAATACAAGGCTCCTCCAACCACGCATATTGTCATCAGCAGCGCCATCATTTGTGTCCGTTTGGCTCCGGTGTCCTCGAACTCCATGACCAATTCCCCTCCATGAGGCGATCGTGTCGCCCACGGCGGAATATAACATTGGCGAGTCGCCGCGACTCGGTGAGATATTCGACAAAAATTGAGTGAATCTAATCACTTGACTTGGGACTCCGAGTGGTAGCGCGGGTCCGTCGACCGGGCCCTCGAAATGGCCATGTCTGGATTGGCAAGGTGCCGACGTTCACAGGCACCAAGGCTCACGTTCACCGGCAATCGTCTAGGTCTCGCGCCGAACGCTCCTAAGCATCGCATTTGATTGTGAAATTTGCTTGGGGAGTGAGCGGACGTGGTGGCCATTGAACGGCATGCCGCAGCCTGGACCGAGTTCTGGAACGAGCAGAAAGAGGCGGCAGGCTGCTGCGCCAGCGCTCCCGAAATCCGACGACCGATTACTCGCCACTGGACAGGGTTTGCCCAGTCACTTGTGGCGGGTAGCCACGTCCTGGACTTGGCCTGTGGCACCGGGGCGGCCGGGCGTGCCCTGGTCGCCGCCAACCCTTCGCTTTGCGTTACCGGCATTGATTTCGCGATGGTGCCGGCATGCCGCGAGCCGCAGATCGAGATCCTGCCCGCCATCAAGATGGAACAGTTGCCATTTGCCGACGGCAGCTTCGATGCGGCGGTCAGTCAATTCGGTTTCGAATATGGCGCTGTGGACATGGCATCCGTAGAGCTGGCGCGCGTGTTGCGCCGGGGCGCGCCATTTTCGCTGCTGGTCCATCATTCGGCCGGCAGGATCGCCAAAGACAGCATCAACCATCGGCAGGCGCTTCAATTGATCAGCGGCGCGGCAATGGAGGCGGCGTTCCTGTCGGGAGATGACGCCCGGCTCGACCGGCAACTTGCCCACATGCGGCGGCAATATCCCCATGAACGTATCATTGACGAGGCGGGTAACGGTTTTCGCCGAATGATTGCGCAGTCAGCGGCTCACCGAGCGGAGATCTGGCAAGCGGTGCGAACCGCGCTTGAGCCCGAGCTAGTGATGCTCGCCGACCTTGCTGAAGCCGCGGTGTCGCCAGACATGTTGCCTGCTTGGCTGAGCCATTTCGATCATCGCCTGAAGCTGCAGCAAACAACGGTGCTGACAATGTCCAACGGTCACACTCTATGTTGGAAGGTTGAGGGCGTGCGCAGAACAGGTTTGCAATCTGTCCCTTCTGCCGGGCCCAATTAAAGAAGCATGTCGACGAGCAGGACATCGTCGATCCCGACTATCTCTACCTGCTTCGCGACGAGCCAGAGTGATCGACCGCTGAGTTGATCCAAGTTAAATTCTCGCCGGTTGGAGTCGCATTCACAGGAGGCGAGCATGCGGTGGTCGGTAGCAGCGCTGGCGGTGATTTCGTTATCGTTGACTTTAAGTCCCGTCTCGGCCCAGCGCGCCGGGCAGCTGATCGCGGCCGATCCGGTGGTCGACACCCCCGGCGGCATGCAGGCATGGAAGGTTCGGTATTGGACGACCGACGGCTCCGGACGCGCGCGCGAGGTCACTGGCATGATCATCGCGCCGCGCGAAGCCATCCCGCCGCAACCTCGCCCGGTCCTTGCCTGGGCCCATGGGACCTGGGGCGTCGTTTCGCGCTGCGCGCCTTCGCTGAGCCCGAATTTCTGGACGGTCACGTCTGCCCTGGATGCGGTGAAACGCGGCTATGTCGTGGTCGCGCCCGACTATGCAGGCCTTGGCAGCGACGGCGTGCATCCCTTCCTGGTCGGCGATGATACGGCACGAGCCATGCTCGACGGCGTACGCGCCGCAAGGGAAATTGCCGGCGCCGCGGCAGGCAACCGCTTCGTTGTCTGGGGAGAATCGCAGGGCGGCCATGCGGCGTTATGGACGGCGCAGCTTCGAAATTATGCCACGGATCTTCGGCTGCTCGGGGCCGCTGCCGCAGCGCCTCCAACCGACCTGCTCCAGAACCTCAAGCTCAATACCAACAAGCAGGTTCGAACCTTCTTCATGGCCTATATCGGCTATAGCTGGTCCAAGCATTATGACGTCCCGCTCACGGCATTCGGCGGCCCTCAAACACAGGGGATCATGACCCGGCTGGCCCAGAACAACTGCATTGAGCTCAATTCCAAGCCGCGGCTCGGCACAATCCTTGGCGTGGTGACCTTGCAGAGCCGGTTCAAGAACCTCGACCTGGCGCGCGTCCAGCCCTGGGCAGGCCTGGCTCGCCGCAACAGCCCGGCAACCAAAGGTATTGGGGTGCCGTTGCTGATTGGCCAGAATGCCAAGGACGACCTTGTCGCGCCTTCGGTCACTCGAGCGCATGCTCGCGCCCTATGTGGCAACCATGAGCGCGTCCGGTGGATTGATATTGCCGGCGGCGGTCACGCCACCAGCGCAAAGGATAGTGCCGCGCTCACTCTCGACTGGATCGACAATCGCTTTGCAGGACGACCTGCCAGGAGCGACTGCGGCAAATTCTAGCGGGTGTGCAATATGATGATCGACTGGCTTGGAGACGCAGCGACCAAGGTTGCCACGGCCAGTTCGCTCCCCCTTTGATGTGCGCCTGCCTGCCATTCGTCGAAAGGTCCGGGCAATCTACTGGCGGAGGCGCGGATGCGGGGATAAGGCAAGCCCCTGAATTTCCGATGGAGGCGAAGATGCGGGCGATTTTCCTGGCGGCATTGTTGGTAACAGCGGTTCCAGTGGCGGCGTCGGCAGCACCCGCGGACGTCAAGGCCAGCGTTGCGGCAACCGCGGCGCGGAGCGAGGCCAACGTCAAGCTGGATGAGTCGCGCAAGCCTGCCGAGGTGCTGAAGTTCCTCGGCCTCCGACAGGGCATGTGGGTCGCTGATCCATTCGGCGGCAATCTTTACTGGGCCGAGATCACCGCGCCGGCGGTCGGCCCCAAGGGCCGGGTTACGATTTGGGAGCCATCGCAATTCTACGATCAGAAGTCCCTTGATAATTTCAACGCGCTGCATGCGCGGCAGCCCAATGTCTGGATGCGGGTCAGCCCGATGGAATCGCCTGATCTCCCCGGCAAATACGACTTCATGCTGATCAACCTGGATTATCATGACGTCTATTGGCAGAGCGAAAAGTACGGCATCCCCAAGATGGATCCCGACCAGTGGCTGAAGACCATCTATGACTCGATGAAGCCGGGGGCCGTGGTGGGAGTGGTCGACCATGTCGCCAACCCCGGCGACACCCGCGATACCGTCCAGAAACTGCACCGCATCGACCCGAACACGGTCAAGGCGGACTTCAAGCGGGCCGGTTTCGTGCTCGAAGCGGAAAGCAAGATCCTGCGCAACCCGGCCGATGATCACAGCCTGCTGGTGTTCGACCCCGCCATCCGCGGCAAGACCGACCGCTTCGTGTTCAGGTTCCGCAAGCCGAAGTAGGTTGAACAGCAGGCGCTTGTGTCGCGCTCGCTCGTCGCGCATCGTTGGCCCATGACTAGCTCTTCCTCCGATCGTAAAGCGCGCCGCGCCACCTGGCTCGTATTGGGTTCACTGCTCGGCGGGCTGTTGCTCGGCGTTATGTCGAACCAGGCAGGCACGATCCGCGAAACGCTGATCACCATCGCTTCGACCGTCGGCGGCCTGTGGCTCGACGGGCTGAAAATGACGGTCATTCCGTTGATCATCGCTTTGCTGATCACCGGCGTTGTGTCCGGCGCCGACCAGGCCAAGGCGGGGCGCATCGCCGCGCGATCGGTGATGTGGTTTGTGATCGTTCTAACCACGTCGGCCGCGGTCGGCGCTCTGCTGATGCCGGCGCTGCTCGAGGCATTTCCGCTGCCGGCCAGCGCCACCGAAGCCCTACGCGCGGGCCTGGCGAGCGTCGACAGTTCGGCGACGGCGGCCTCGGTGCCGACCGTTCAAGACTGGTTGCGCAGCCTGATCCCGACCAATGCGATCGCGGCGGCGGCGGAAGACAAGGTGCTGGCCCTGGTCGTCTTCACCTCGATCTTCGCATTCGCCGTCATCCAAATCGAAGGGGAAGGCCGGCGATCCATCGCCGCTTTCTTTAAGGGCATCCAGGATGCCATGCTGGTGGTGGTCGGCTGGGTGCTGTCATTGGCCCCGATCGGTGTGTTCGGACTGGCATTCGCGGTGGGCGCGGGCGCGGGCGGTGCCGCGTTCAGTGCGTTGCTGCACTATGTCGTGCTGGTCTCGCTGGTCGGCGTCCTGATTACCCTGGCGGCCTATGTCGTGGCGGTGATTTTTGGGCGCTGGAAGCTTGGAGATTTTGCCCGGGCGATGATCCCGCCGCAGGCCGTCGCCATTTCCACCCAGTCGAGCCTCGCCTCCTTGCCGGCGATGCTTGAGGCGTCGATCAATCTTCGTGTTCCTCCGCGCAACGCCGACGTCACCCTGCCGCTGGCGGTGGCGCTGTTCCGAGCGACCGGGCCGGCAATGAACGTCTCCGTCGCGATCTATGTCGCCTATATGATGGGTGTCGAACTGCATCCCGGAAACCTAATTGCCGGCTTCGCGGTTGCGGCGGTCGCCAGCTACTGGGCGGTAAGCCTGCCCGGCGCCTTGTCGTTCGTCACGTCAATCGCACCGATTGCGCTGGCGATGGGCGTTCCGATCGAGCCGCTGGCGCTTTTGATTGCGGTCGAGGTGCTGCCCGACATCACGCGGACGCTGGGTAACGTAACCTGGGACGTCGCGGTGACCGGCGCCGCTTCAAAGGGCGAGCGGGCCGAGGGCTGAACGACCGCCGTTGGTCTGCAGTTTACGACCGTTCATCCGTTTCAGGGATTGTCGGTCGAGCAAAACTGGATTCCCGTCGATGGAGAGGTGCATCGGGAGCGGAAATCCGTTTCTCTTTGCATGCGACGCGAAGGGGGAAGACCCCTGACATCCCGACCCTCTTCGCGCCGCAACCTCTAGCGCGGCGAAAATCAGCGGCCGGCGATAGCTCGGACCTGGTCGGCGTACAGGCGGCCGACGGGCTGCTCATTGCCGTCTCCCAGCCGCGCAATCCATCGCCCTGAAGCATTGCGGGTGAAGCCGGCGATGAAGTCCCGGCGGACAATCGCCGACCGATGCAGCCGAACGAACAATTCCGGATTCAACCCTTCTTCCAGGGCGCTCATCGAATGGTGGATCAGCCAGCTGCGCTTGGCAACGTGGAGCCGCATATAGTCGCGCTCGGCCGTCACCCGGTCGATGTCGCGCGACGCGATGCGGACCAGGCCCGACAGGTCAGACGCCCAGAACTCTTCGAGCCAGGGCGAGGCCGCCGTCGGCGCTTCCTCATGGACCTGCTCGGCCTTGGCGCGGAGATAGGCCCGGGCGCGGTCGATCGAGCGGGCGAGCCGTTCGGCATCGACTGGCTTCATCAGATAATCGATCGCCGCCACGTCGAACGCCGCCACCGCGAACTGGTCGAACGCGGTGATGAACACCACCGCCGGGGACTGGCCCTGGCTCGACAAGGCACGCGCCACCTCGATCCCGTCCAGGCCGGGCATGGCAATGTCGAGCAGTACCAGGTCAGGCTGCAGCGCTTCGGCCATCCGCACCGCACTTTCGCCGTCATGCGCCGTGCCGACCAGGTGCACGTCCTTGATCCGGGCGAGCAGCATTTGCAGCCGCTCCGCGGCAAGCGGCTCGTCATCGGCAATCAGGATTTTCAGGTCGCTGTTGTCAGTCATCTTCATCAACCGGCATGGCCAAGGATACCTTATAGCCGCCCGGGATGGGACCGAAACGCACGTCGGCTTGCGTGCCGAAATGGGCCCTCAGGCGTTCCGACACGTTGGCAAGACCGAGGCCAGTGCCCTGGTGGGTCGGGGCGGGCGCCTTCTTCGATCGGCCACCGACCGCGTGATTGATTACGTCGAGCTGCATCCGGCCGCCGTCGAGGCCGCGAGCCCGGATCGACAATTCGACCCGCTCGGTCGTCGCCGAAACGCCATATTTGATCGCGTTTTCGACCAGCGGCTGAAGGATCAGCGCCGGCACCCGTGCGCCCGCGAGCTCGTCCGGTATGTCGATGTTCACCTCCAGCCGGTTGGGAAAACGTACCTGCTCAATGTCGAGGTAAAGCCGCTGCAAGGCAATCTCTTCGGCCAGGCTGACATCGACCGACGGGTCCATCGACAGGCTGGTGCGGAAGAAGGTCGACAATGCCATCAGCATCTCTTCGGCGCGATCTGCGCGGCCCGACATGACCAGTGAGGACAGGCTGTTGAGCGTGTTGAACAGGAAATGCGGATTGACCTGGTAGCGCAGCGCCCGGACCTGCGCGGCGTGTGCCGCTGTCTCCGCTTCGGCCAGGCGCAACTCCGTGATGCGGGTACGATGCTGTTGCGTCATGGCGATGAAGAAGGCGCACCATGCGGCAAGCAGGAAGTACCAGGTGACCGTACCGTCCGCGATCAAGCGCGGCATCTTCGACCCGATGATCTCCTCGACCGGCGGCAAATTGACCTCGAGCTCGTCGCCTCCCTGCTTGATGATGCGGACGTTTTGCCCACGCTGGACAATTGCCACGCCTTCCTGCGTCGTGATCTTCGATTGCTCGTTCATCTGGTCCGACCAGATGGCCATCTTCACGCTCGCCCCGGCCAGGATCACCGCGCCCGGCAGCGCCGCAATCGCCGCCACGATCGCCATCCGGCGAATGCTGCCTTCGCGGGCGAACAAGCGGATCGTGATGTAAATGAGAAAGGTCAGGACCAGACCGAGCGCGGCGTTGATCCCGCGGTAACCGACGGCCGACATGGCCTCCGGGCCAAGCAGGCCGCGAAGCAGCACGGTGACCAGGTAGAAAGCCCAGAAGCCGATGATCGATTGGGTCGCCAGGCGCCAGTCGCCAAAGCGGCCTTGCGGCGAAAATGGTGAAGAGACGGACATTTGCGCATGTCCTTAGTGAATTTTGGCCAAAAACCACAATTGCACGCCTGTCCGTTGGCAGACGAACCGGGCCTATCGGTCGAACAATTGGGCGCCGGGGACGGAACGCCGTACCTCTGCGCCCGTTTTGGAGGCGAAACCGAATCCGGGAAATCTCGCCATGACCGACCAAAAAACGGCTCAGAAAAAGGACGTTAGACCAACGCCGCCGACACTCTCGGGCGCGCCCCATCGCGCGTTTGAGATCAGGGTAAAGCAGCATCCGGACGATGAAGATGCCAAGGTCGATCTGGGCAGCGACGAATCAATGGATGCGTCCGATCCAATCTCGTCGACCCAGCCCGGAACCTCAGAACCGGCCCCATCGTCAGGCTATCCCGAGAAAAAATCTGGGGATTAAATTCATACTCCGCTGAAATCCTTGAACATCGTGCCCTGAAAAACACAGCTGTCATAAAGTTGAAGCTGGCGTGAGGATTTCCCATTGCGGGCCGGACTCCCCTTTGATTCAATATGAATGGGGGGTGGGATTTTGGTTAAGAGATTGGCAACCCAATCGGCCGCATGATCCTACCTGTTGGTAAGTGGAGTCGAAGGATCATGGCGACCAGAACAAGCCAGCCCGCTGGTGGCGCGCTGCTGATTTCGGAGATGAAGGAGTTCGCCTCCTTCCCGAAAGCCACGCAGCGTTACATCCGCCGTTCGCTGGACGTCGCCTACGGCCGTTCCGACCCGATGGAAACCTGGGCCCGCGACGAAGTCGAAGCCGCCGCGATTGCCGCCCAGGCCCGCTTCTACAAGCAGATCGACCATCTCCGGGTCCAAATCCCGGACGATAGCGGTCTCGACATGATCGAGCCGTTCCTGGGCATGCTGGTCACGCTCGCCGCGTTCGACCTTGGCCAGGACCGGATCCAGAATTTCGCCGCCTTCCGCTTTCTCTATGAGCGGTTGCTCGGCGCCAATGTCCGGCCGTGGCTGCCGGCAGCCTTCTGCGCCGCGGCTGCCCTGCCGCACCTCCATCCGGATCGCCGCCGCGTGCTGCTGCAATCGATCAGCGAGAGCGCTGCGACCGCGCCGGGCTGGTCGACCCGCGAGCCGGTGTTCTGGCCGGAGTGGGTCGAGAAGGTCGACCAGGCGGCTGCCGCCTAATCTTTCGTCCTTACTGTCGGATAGATTTCGGCGAGCTGCTTGAGGCTGCTTCGCGTGTCTTGGTGATGCACGAAGGTGCCGCCCGCCGCTTCCCACTTGTCGCGATGGTCGGCTCGGTCATCGACCAGCACGTCGGCTCCCTGCATGTGACGATATTTGTCGCGCGCCATGCAGGTGATGATGTGCGTGCCGGGAAAATGCTGCTCGGCCCAGCGGACCTTTTGCGGGGCTGCCCAATTGCCGAGAGGAAGCCCGGTCAGGATAATCGGGTCGAGGTGGGCGACCGCATCGAACAAGGTTCGGGCATCGGCCATCAACGGGAGCCGCGCGTAGAAATCCCTGGTGCGGGCGACCTCCCGCCAGAAGGCGTGCTTGCCGTGCCGCCTTTCAAATGCGTCCGGCGCCATGCCGAGCATTTCGATTACGCCAGCCTCGAAGTCAGCCAGGACTCCATCGCAATCAAGGAAAAGCTGCGGCAAGGCCTAGCTCAGCTTCCGAGCTGCTTGACCATCTCGAGCGCAAATTCGCTAAGGCTATCGTCGCGCGCGCCAAGAATGGCGATGCGATCGCCCGGCAGCGCCTCTGCCAGTAACTTCCTGCCAATCTCGGCCCGCTCGGCGACGTGTTCGACATCGCCACCCGCCGCGCGGATCGCATCCGCCAGCCAATCCGATCCCTTCGAACGATCGACCGTCCCACCCTGGTAGACCGGGTCGGGCAGGTAGAGCCGATCGCCTTCGCGCAGGCCGTCCGCGAATGTCCGGGCAAGTTCCTCGCCCATCTTGGCAATCGGGCCATAGCCATGCGGCTGGAACATGATCAGCAGCCGGCCCGGCTGCGCGGTCAGCGTCGCCAGCGTCGCGGCGATCTTGTCG
>NZ_JAHFPY010000049.1 GCF_023266535.1 Sphingomonas sp.
GGCGAGACCGGAGCAACAAGTGGACCAGGTAGCAAAAGCCTAGCCCGATCAGCGTGGTCAGGACCCGCATTCCGGCGATCGCTGGCAAATGCTCATTGCCGCTGAGCGCGGTGGCCAAGGTTAGCAGGAAGTAACCGGAGACCCAGAAGGTCAGCGTCAGCCACAGTGCGGCACGCGTGCGCGCCCGGCGGTGCGCCTCGCTGTCCTGCGCCGCGACCTGCGGCACATGGATGTCCCCGAAGGACCCGAACAGGTTGGTGGCCATGGCTGGCGAGAATGATGCTGCGGCTAGCCTTTGTCGATTGCCGTTCGCCCGCAGAAAAGCGACGTTCATTCGCGCGGGGGCTCGCCCGGCTGCAGCAAATGCCGTTTCGGGAGTCAGTGGCTTCATCGCCGGGCGAACATCGGGGAGCCTGTCGGCGAACAGGAGGGATGCGATGCCGGCCGACCGACGCAAAGCCTGGGCAATGGCGATTTTGGTCAGCGGCGCGCTCGATATCCTCAGCGCCTTCGTCTTCTCTTCGATGGCCGGAGTCAGCCCCGGGCAGGTCCTCCGTTACGTCGCCAGCGGTCCGTTCGGCGATGGCATGCGTGACGGAGGGCTTGCCGCCGCGATGCTCGGCCTCGGCGTCCATTTTGCGCTGATGACGGTGATGGTGACGGTCTATTTCTTCATCGCCGGCCGGCTCGAGGCGGCCCGGCGCTATTGGTATGTCGCCGGGCCGGTCTATGGCTTCATCATTTATTTGGTGATGTATTGGGTGGTGGTGCCGACGCGCTTCGGCACCGAGCCAAGCCTCGACCCGTGGCGGGTCGGCAATGCGCTCTTCTCCCACTTCATCTGCGTTGGCCTGCCGATGGCCTATATCGCCTCGCGCGCCTGGCACAGGAGCGAGATCCAGCCCGCCTAGGCGGCGATGCTGTCCTCGTCGTGATCGGCGTCGTAGCGCGCCTGCGCTTCATGGATGACTTCGACATTGTCGGTTGCCCACCGGGCCAGCCCGCAAATCGGTCCCTGCAGCGACTGGCCGAGCTCGGTCAGCTCATAATCGACGCGCGGCGGGATCGACGGGGTCACAGTCCGGTTGACCAGCCCGTCGCGCTCGAGGTTGCGCAGGGTCAGCGTCAGCATCCGTTGCGATACGCTCGGGATCTCGCGCCTCAGCTCGTTGAACCGCTTGGGGCCTTCGGCCAGCGTCTGCACCACCAGCACGGTCCATTTGTCGCCGATCCGCGCCAGCAGGGTGCTGATCGTCCGGCACACGGGGCTGCTCGGGTCTCTCATTTCGTCACTCCGGTTACTTCGATGTTCCCACCGCACAAATTTGTTCGTGAGAACCAAAAAAGTGCGTTCTTGCGGGGCTTCGCTAGGTAGTTATTTAAAGTGTCCCGGTAATAAATCAATACCAAGGACCGAAAAATGACTATCCTACGAATCGACAGCAGCATCAATGGCGAAAACAGCGCCAGCCGCGCCCTCACCGACTCGATCGTCGAGCAGCTGAAGGCCGCCAACTGGGGCGAGCAGCTGGTCACTCGTGACCTGGTTGCCAACCCGCTCCCGCACCTGACGTTCGACGCCTTCGCCGACACCAGCGTGCTCGACGAGTTCCTCGCCGCGGACATCGTGGTGATCGGTGCGCCGATGTACAATTTCTCGGTGCCGAGCCAGCTCAAGGCCTGGATCGACCGCATCGCCGTCGCCGGCAAGACGTTCCACTACACCGAGAACGGCCCCGAAGGGCTGGTCAAGGGCAAGCGGGTGATCGTCGCCCTGGCCCGCGGCAATTTCTATGGCGAGGGCGCGCCGGCCGCGCCGCTCGAGCATCTCGAGACCTATTTGAAGGGCGTATTCAACTTCATCGGCGTCGAGCCGGAGTTCGTCATCGCCGAAGGCCTCGGGGTCAGCCCGGAACATCGCGAGAAGGCGCTTGCCCAGGCTGTTGGCGAGACCCTGAAACTCGCCGCCTGACCTTCCCCGCTTGGGCGCCGGCCAATGCCTCCGGCCGGCGCTCAATCCATCCATGGAGAATGAAAATGTCCACGTCCTTTGCCATTGCCGAAACCGGTCCGCGGTCAGCGACCTATTCGGATAGTATTTCGCTGGTCGGCCGCATCCTCATCGCCGCCATCTTCCTCCTGTCCGGCGCCAGCAAGCTGGCCGATCCGGCCGGGACCATCGGCTATATCGCCAGCGCCGGCCTGCCGCTGCCCCAGCTGGGCTTCGTCGCAGCGGCGGCGGTCGAAACCCTGGGCGGCCTGGCTTTGGTCGTCGGCTATCGGACCCGCATCGTCGCGTTGGTGCTGGCGATTTTCTCGCTCGCCGCAGCCCTGGCGTTCCATTCGGCGCTCGCCGACCAGAACCAGTTCATCCACTTCTTCAAGAATATCGCCATGGCCGGCGGCCTGCTGCAGGTCACCGCCTTCGGTGGTGGCCGGTACAGCCTCGACGCCCGCCGTTTGGCTTAGTTCTTAAGCAGACAGCAACCTGATGGGGTTCTCAATGAACCCCTTCAGGGTCTGCATGAAGCTGGCCGCGTCCCAGCCGTCAACCACCCGGTGATCGCAGGACAGCGACAGGTTCATCAACTTCCTCGCTTCCAGCTCGCCGTCGATGATCACCGGCATTTCGCGGACCTTGTTGACCGCGATGATCGCTACTTCCGGCCGGTTGATGACCGGGGTCGAAGTGACCCCGCCCATCGGGCCGAGGCTGGAGAGGGTGATCGACGATCCGCTCAATTCCTCGCGGGTTGCCTTGCCGGTGCGAGCCGCATCGGCCAGGCGGCCAATCTCCGACGCTAGCTGCCACACGCTCTTGGCCTGCGCGTCGCGGATCACCGCCACCATCAGCCCGTTCGGGGTCTGCGTCGCCATGCCGAGGTTGAGCGCGCCGTGGCGGGTGATCACCCCGGCATCATCGTCGAAGGTGGCGTTGAGCATCGGCCATTCGGGCAGCGCCTTGCCCATGGCGGTGATCAGGAACGGCAGCAGGGTCAGCTTCGGGTTCGATCCGCGATCGCGGTTCATCATCGTCCTGGTATCCTCCAGGTCGGTGACGTCGAATTCCTCGACCAGTGTGAAATGCGGGATGCGGCGCTTGGCCTCCTGCATATTCTCGGCGATCTTGCGGCGAAGGCCGACCACCTTGATCGTCTCGTCGGCGCGCGGCGCCGCGCCGCGGCCCGACACGCTGCCGCCGTGATAGAGGAGATAGGCGTCGAGGTCGGCGTGACGAATCCGGTCGCTGCTGGTCTTCACTTGCGCAAGGTCGATGCCGAGATCCCGTGCCCGCTGGCGGACCGCCGGCGAAGCCAGCACCTTGGCGCCATGCGCTTGCGTAACTTCCGGCTCGGGCTTGGGTGCGGCCTTGGGCGGCGGGGCGGGGGCAGCCTCCGGCTCGGGCGCCGTCGCGGTTGCCGGCAGCTCCTCGGCCTGCTCCTTGGTTGGCGCCTCCAGCCCATCGGCCAGCGGCTGTTCCTTTTCGGTCGCCGAGGCGGGCTCTTCCTTGGCCGCTGGCGCGTCAGCGGCCGTCTCGATCTCGACCAGCACCGAACCGATCGCGACCTGGTCGCCGACTTCGCCGGCTAGCGACTTGACCACGCCCGCCACCGGCGATTCCATCTCGACCGTTGCCTTGTCGGTCATCATGTCGGCCAGCTGCTGGTCTTCCTCGACCTTGTCCCCGACCTTGACGTGCCAGGCGACGATCTCGGCCTCGGCAATGCCTTCGCCAATGTCGGGCAGCTTGAACTGATAGGTCGCCATTAGGCCTCCAGAACCCTCTTGAGGGCGTTTTTCATGCGGATCGGGCCCGGGAAATAGACCCATTCATAGGCGTGCGGATAGGGCGTGTCCCAGCCGGTGACGCGCTCGACCGGCGCTTCCAGATGATAGAAGCAGCGCTCCTGGACCAGGGTTGCCAGCTCGGCGCCGAAGCCGCTGGTCTTAGTGGCTTCCTGGACGACCAGGCAGCGGCCGGTCTTCTTGACGCTCTCTTCGATCGTTTCGATGTCGAGCGGCACCAGCGTTCGAAGGTCGATGACCTCGGCGTCGATGTCATTGTCCTTGACCGCGGCCAGCGCGACATGGACCATCGTGCCATAGGTGAGGATGGTCAGCGCCTCGCCCTCGCGCACCACCTTGGCCTTGCCCAGCGGTACATTGTAGTGGCCGTCCGGCACGTCGCTGAGCTCATGCTTGGACCAGGGCGTGACCGGCCGGTCATGGTGGCCGTCGAACGGGCCGTTGTAGATTCGCTTGGGCTCGAAGAAGACCACCGGATCGGGATCCTCGATCGCCGATATGAGCAACCCCTTGGCGTCATAGGGATTGGACGGGATCACGACCTTCAGTCCCGAAACGTGGGTGAACAGCGCCTCGGGGCTCTGGCTGTGGGTCTGGCCGCCGAAAATGCCGCCGCCATAGGGGGAGCGGATGACCATCGGCATGGTCCATTCGCCGGCGGTGCGATAACGGATGCGGGCCACTTCGCTGACGATCTGGTCGTAGCCGGGATAGATGTAGTCGGCGAACTGGATCTCGATCACCGGTTTCAACCCATAGGCCGCCATGCCGACCGCGGTGCCGACGATCCCGCCCTCGCTGATTGGAGCGTCGAACACGCGGGTCTTGCCAAATTCCTTCTGGAGGCCAGCGGTCGCGCGGAACACGCCGCCGAAGAAGCCGATGTCCTCGCCATAAACCACGATGTCCTCGTCGCGCGCCATCATCACGCGGTGGGCGTCGTTGATCGCCTCGATCATGTTGCGACCAGTTGTCTTGACGGCGCTCATTTCGGCTCGTGCCCCAGAAACTCGCGGGCTTCGGCCAGCGCTTCGTCGCGCTGTTCGGCCAGATGCCACGGGGTCGAGGCGTAGACGTCCTCGAACATCGACGGGATATTGTCGAAGCCCTGCTGGGGCAGCGTGCCCATCGCCTCGGCTTCCTTTTGCGTGGCCCGCACCATCGCATCCAGCTCCTTGTCGAGCTCGGCGTCGCGTGCGTCATCCCATTCGCCCAGCGCGACCAGATGCGCCTTCAGCCGCGCGATCGGGTCGCCCAGCGGCCATTCCTCGGCCTCGCCCTTGGCGCGGTAGCCAGTTGGATCGTCGGAGGTCGAATGGCCCTCGGCGCGGTAGGTGAAGAACTCGATCAGGGTCGGGCCCTTGTTGGTCCGCGCCCGCTCGCTGGCCCATTTGACCGCGGCATAGACCGCCAGCGCGTCATTTCCGTCGACGCGGAGGCCGGCCATGCCATAGCCGATCGCACGGCTGGCAAAGGTCGCCTGCTCGGCTCCGGCGATGCCGGAGAAGCTGGAGATCGCCCATTGGTTGTTGACCACGGCGATGATCACCGGCGCCTGGTAGACGGTGGCGAAGGTCATGGCGTTGTGGAAGTCGCCCTCGGCGGTGGCGCCGTCGCCGATCCAGCCCATGCAAATGCGGCTGTCGCCCTTGATCGCGGATGCCATTGCCCAGCCGACCGCCTGCGGAACCTGCGTGCCGAGATTGCCCGAGATGGAGAAGAAGCCATGCTTTTTGTCCGAATACATGATCGGCAGCTGGCGGCCGTGGAGCGGGTCGCCTGCGTTCGAGTAAATCTGGCACATCATTGTCTTCAGCGGATAGCCGCGCGACACGAGCAGCCCCTGCTGGCGATAGGTCGGGAAGTGCATGTCCTCGGGGTCCATCGCCGTCGCCGCCGCGACCGCGATCGCCTCTTCCCCGGTGCACTTCATATAAAAGCTGGTCTTGCCCTGCCGCTGGGCGCGGTACATGCGATCGTCAAAGGTGCGGACCGTCTTCATGTCCCGCAGCATCTTCAACAGCGTGGCGGGGTCGAGCTTCGGATCCCATGGCCCGACCGCCTTGCCCTTCTCGTCGAGCACCCGCACCAGGTGGGTGCACAGCGGGAAGGTCTCCTCGGCCTTGGCCGCGACATCGGGGCGCGGCGCGTCGCCCGCTTTCGGGACCTTGATCGACGAGAAATTGGGCGTGTCGCCGGGCCGGAACGGCGGCTCTGGCACGTGCAGTGCCAGTGCCGGCCGGTTCGGGCGTGAAGTAGCTTTATCCATCGCGCCGTCCGCTTAGTGCGGAGTCGGCGCAGGGGCAACTATCGCCGCCGTTCCTTTGACTCTGGCCGATCGGCATGCTCCGCATCGCACGATGCAGAACCAAAAAAGAAATGAGCTGATCTTAGCCGCTGCCTTGGTCGTTTCGTTCGTGCTGTTGGGTGCCGCCTCCATCACCACGGCTCCTGCCATTGAAAAGTGGGTTGCTGCCCGGGGACAAATTGGTGTCGAGACGCCGCTTCGACTCTTGGTGACGAGTTCGGATCGTCGGAAAATGAAAAATGGCAATGATTTGGTGTTGATAGAGGGTCGAATCGTCAATCCAACTGATCGAAATTTGCGGGTTCCCCTGTTGACAGCCGAACTGCGCGAAGGGGATGGACGCGTCATTCACATATGGACCATTGCGCCTCCGGTTACTCAAATCGAAGCCCATGCAAGCGTTGAGTTTCGCAGCGCGCAATCGGATGTGCCGCCCAAAGGCGATCAGCTGACGGTCACTATCGGCTCGCGCTAACAGTCGGCCGAAGCATCCCGCCTTGCCTCAATCCTCGTGCGGCACGCCCAGTGTCGCCCCGGCGGTGAACGCCCCGCCGGCCTGCTCGTTGAACCAGAAGGGCTTGAACCCGGCAGGAGCATTGGCGGTCCCGCCGGCGACGATCTGGAGGTTGCTGTCGAGCAGCCGTCCGCCCTGCATGGTCATCGCGACATGGTCGGAATTGCGGATATTCTCGAGCGGATTGTCGTCGAGCACCACCAGGTCGGCGAGCTTGCCCGGCTCGATGCTGCCAAGGTCCTTGTCGAGCCCCAGCGCGCGGGCCGGGTTGATCGTCCCGGTCTTCAGTGCCTCGAAATTGCTCATGCCACCCAGCGCGAACATCCACATGTCCCAATGCGCGCCGAGCCCTTCGCGCTGGCCGTGCGCGCCGATCGATACGGGCACGCCAAGGGCGCTAACCTGCTTGGCCTGTTTGGCGACGCTCAGCACATTATCCTCTTCGGGCGGGTTCATCACCGGCCGGCGCGACCGCGCGTCGATCAGCGGGCGCGGAGTCCATTTGGCGAGGATCGGCTCGTTCCACACCTGCGTGTGCTGGTACCAGTAATTCTCGCCGAACGCCCCGCCGTAGGCCACGATCAGCGTCGGGGTCCAGGCGGTGCCGCTGCCTTTCCAATATTGCAGCACGTCGTCGTAGATATTCTGCACCGGCAGCGCATGTTCGATCGTCGTGTGACCGTCGGCGATCATGGTCATGTTCATCTCGAACAGCGAGCCGCCTTCCGGCACCACTTCCATGCCGAGCTGGCGCGCCGCCTCGATGACCATCTGCCGCTGTTCGCGCCGCGGCTGGTTGTAGCTCTTGACCGACCAGGCGCCCGACGCCTGCAGCCGCCTGAGGTGCGACAGCGCATCGTCGAGGCTGTTGATCTCGGCCGTGAACGGCGTCGTCGCGCCATAGAGGATGGTGCCGGTCGAGAAGATGCGCGGGCCGAGGATCTTGCCCGCCTTCTGATATTCGGACGCGGCGAAAATCTCGAACGTGTCGTTGGACGGGTCGTGGACCGTCGTGACGCCATAGGCCAGCGCGGCGGCGTGGACCCAGTTCTGCTTGGGGATGATCTGCTCGGCGCCCATCGGCCCGTGCCAATGCGCGTCGATCAGGCCGGGAATGATGGTCTTGCCGGTAACGTCGATCGTCCGGGTTCCGGCCGGATAGGTGACGCTGGCGGTCGGACCGACGGCGACGATCCGGTCGCCCTCGACCAACACGGTGCCGTTCTCGATCACCTCCTCGCTCCCGCCGCGCATGGTGACGATCCGCGCGCCGGTCAGCGCGATACTGCCAGTCGGCTTGGCCTCGGCGGCGGTAAACCCGAGCTGGGCAACCAATGGCGCCGCGCCGAGCTTGCCGCCGGCAAAGGCGCCTGAGGTGCCGAGGTTAAGCCCATAAAGGTTCGGCCCCTGGCTCCAGAACAGGCTGCGCCCGTCGCCCGACCAGTGGATCCAGTCGCCGGCGTCGGCGCTGACCTTGGATAGGGGCAGAGCCTTGCTGTCGGGCGCAATCTCGATCGACCGGCCCGAGCGGGTGAAGGGCATGACATAGGCCTGGTAGCGTTCGGTCCAGGCAATGAATTGCTCGTCAGGCGACAGCGCGAACCGCGCGGCGTTCTGCGAGATGAGGTGGGTGACCTCGTCGGTGCCCTGGATC
This sequence comes from Sphingomonas sp., assembly GCF_023266535.1. Taxonomy (GTDB): domain Bacteria; phylum Pseudomonadota; class Alphaproteobacteria; order Sphingomonadales; family Sphingomonadaceae; genus Sphingomicrobium. The sequence goes on from NZ_JAHFPY010000049.1 coordinate 8,284, forward strand.
GAGACCGACTTCAGCAGCCGCTTATCTTCGTCGCCCGAGGCGATGTAGAAGATGCGGTCGTTGGTTGCGCCGAACATCGGCTCGGTGCCGCTCTTCGCCACCCGCCTGGGCGTGCCGCCCTTGGTCGGGACGACGTAAATGCCGGTTTCCTTGCCGTAGAGCGGCGTGGTCAGGAATCCGTCGCTGGTCTTGCGATAGGCGATCAGGCTGCCGTCGGGCGAAAAGGCCGGCTCGAGATAATGGCCCGGCTCGGGCGTCACGGTCCGGCCGTCGCCGCCGGCAACGCCGACCACTTTGATCCGCCCCGCCGTATCGTCGTCCCAGGCGACATAGGCGACACTCTTCCCGTCGCGCGAAAAGGCCGGATAGCTTTCGAAATCGCTGCCGTGGGTCAGCCGCTTGGGCGCGCTGCCGTCGCCGTTCGAAATCCACAAATTGCCGAGCGCCTCATAGACGATGTGCCGCCCGTCGGGGCTCTTGGTCGCGAAGCGCACCATCTTGGTCTTGAAGCTTGCCGGCGCCACGTCCTTCTGCTGCCGCACCGCATCCTCGACGAAGCGCGTGCCGGTGACATGGAAGGGGATGTCGCTGACCGCCCGCGAAGCGGCGTCGACGCGGTGGATGCCGCCCTTGGCCCAGAAGACGATCGACTTGCTGTCAGGCGTCCAGCTCATGCCGGGGTAGACACCCTGGACCGCCCAGGTCTCCTGCATGTCGCGGTCGAGCATGTCGGTCAGCGGGGTGATGCGTCCGGACGCCACGTCCATTAGCATGATCGTCGATTTGTAGCGGACGCGGCGGATGAAGGCCAAGCTCTTGCCGTCGGGCGAGGGCGTCGGGCGGATCGCGCCGCCGGGACCGTCGACATAGGTCTCGATCTCGCCGGTCTGCCGGTCGAGCCGCTGGATGACATAGATCTGGCCGTTGACGTCCTTCGAATATTGGAAGGTGTCGCCGGGCGTCGCATCGTCCGAGAAATAGAGGTAGCGGCCGTCGGGCGAGAAAGCCGGCTCGTTGGTGTCCTTCTGCTTGGTGCGCGCCTTGGTCATCTGCACGCCGCCGCCCTTGTCGGCGCCGTTGCGGTGGTAGAGCCACATCTCTCCCGAGCCGAGCGAACGGGCCGAGGTGAAATGCTTGCGCGCGACGATGAAATTGCCGTCCGGGGTCCAGTCGGCCTGGTTGAGCAGCCGGAAATCTTCCTTGGTGATCTGGCGTGGGCTCGAGCCGTCGCGGCGGATTGTCCAGATATTGTCGCCCCCGCCCCGGTCGGAGGTGAAGGCGATTTCCTGTCCGTTGGGCGAGTAGCGCGGCTGCATGTCCCAGGCATTGCCGCTGGTCAGTGCGCGCGCCTCGCCGCCGCCGATCGGGATGACATAGAGATCGCCCAGCAGGTCGAACGCGATTTCCTGGCCGTCGGGCGAAACGTCGAGGCTCATCCAGGTGCCGCTGTTCGTATCGATCACTGCGTCATGGCCCGGCCCGTGGCGAGCGTTGACGTCCCACTTGGCCGGCTTCGCCCCTTCAGTGCCCGGCGCTGCTGCAATGTCCTTGGGCTTGTCCTGGGTCATCGGCTGGGCCTGGCCCGGCTGGGGCGGGGGCGGAGCGACCGGCGGTGTCGGCGCGGGTTGGGCGATGGCCAGGCTCGCGAACGAGGTTGCGGCAAGGAAAAGGGCAAAACGGCGCATGGAAAACCCCCTGGAACTTAAATCGCACGGGACATTGGCCTCGCTGTCACATGAACGCAACGAAGTCGCGCCGCCGTTCGTCGAATTGACGCGTGGCGAACGCAGCGGCTAGGGCGCCCCAATGTCAGACTCCGAAGCCAGCGAAGCCAAGAAGCCGCTCCCCGATCGCCTGTCGCTCGACCCGCGCAGCGAGCATTTCGACGAGGAAGTGCTGCGCCATGGCGTCGGCATCCGCTTCAACGGCAACGACAAGACCAACGTCGAGGAATATTGCATCTCGGAGGGCTGGATTAAGGTCGCCGCCGGCCGCAGCCGCGACCGCTACGGCAATCCGATGACCCTCACGCTCAAGGGCAAGGTCGAGCCCTATTATGAGGACGACAAGTCCGAATAACGCCTAGGCGGCGCGCAGTTTCGACAGGAAGGTATCGGTCGCCGAGCGCAACCCTTGCGCGATCTGGGTCAGGCCGGCTGCCGAGGCATGGACCTCGTCCGACAGCTTGACCGCTTCGCCCGCGGCATGAGCCACCTGGCTGACCCGCTTGGCGATCTGGTCGGCACCCGCCGCGCTGTCGACCGCGCCCTGCTCGATCAGCGAGGCGACCGTGCTCTGGTCGCCGATCGCACTGCGCATTTTCTCGGCCGCGGCGGCAAGCTCGCCCATCGAGCGCGAAACCTGGCCGATGACATTTTCCGCTTGCGCCGCGCCGCTGTCGATGTCCGACACCAGCTGGTTGATCTGGCCGCTGGCTTCGTGCGCCTTGTTGGCCAGTGCCTTCACCTCGGCGGCGACCACACCAAAGCCACGGCCAGCCTCGCCGGCGCGGGCGGATTCGATCGTCGCGTTCAACGCCAGCATGTTGGTTTGCGATGCGACGCCCTGGATCAGGCCGACGAACGTCTCGATATTCTGGGTCCGCTCGGCGAGCATGCGGATGGTTTCCTCGCCGCTCTTCGACGCGCCCCGGGCGACTTCGCCCAGCTCGGCCTGCTGCGCGGCATTGGCGGCGATGCTGAGGATTGATTTACTGAGGTCGCTGACCCCGGCCGACACGCGCAGCGCATTTTGCGAAGCGCTTTCGGCGTCGCGCGCGGCTTCGGCCGATTGCTCGCCGGCGTCATGGGCAAAGCGGTGCATGTTGCTGGCTGCCTGCGCCATCTGCTCGGAGGCGGCGGCGACCGACTGGACGATGTTGGCGACCGAGCTCTCGAACGCGGATGCCAGCGCCATCAGCTCGTTGCGCCGGGCGTCGGCCATGCCGCGCCGCTCGAACTCGAGGCGCTTCTCGCGTTCCGCTTCGACTTCGTGCTGGGCAGCACGGGCCTGGTCGAGCGCGGCCTGCGCCGACGCCGCAAGCCCCTCGCTGGTCGAACGGGCCTCGGCCTGCTCGACGAACAGCTTGCCCATGTGAACCATCATCGGCCCCAGCACGCCGAGCACCATGGTCAGTGCCAGTGCATGGAACATGACGCGGAGGAATTCCCCGCTGCCAAAGAACACCAGGTCCGGGGCGACAAAGCTGAACAGCAATTGGTATCCAACGGCAACTGCGACCGCGACCGCAATCGGCCGCCATTCGCAGACCAGCGTCAGTGCCGCCAGGCCGACGAAGAAGAACATATGCGCTTCCAGCTGCCAGGGATGGCCCTGCAACATGTAGAGCAGCAGTGCCGGGTGGACCGCGGCCATGATGCCGAAGGCCGTTCCCGCGGCCGCATCATAGCGCTCGCGCAACGCATAATAGGTGGGGATCAGGTTGATCGCCGCCGACAGCCCGACCGGAGCCAGCTCGTTGTGGAAGTCGAACAGCAGGGAAATGAGCAGGAGCGCCATGGTCGACGTCCAGCCCAACATCGTCAGGATCAAAACGCCCCGAACCCTAAGCCTGTTCAGCTCTTCCATGCCCACACCTTCGAAAGAGGGTCACCACGGATAGCCTTGCGGGCCGTGGCCGAACCTCGCCGACACTCGGTCCTCGCTAGCCCAAAATGGTAAATGGGCACTTAATCACCCCGGATCTGGGCCATTTCTGAATTGCCCCGGCAATTGCGCATTGGCGTTGGTCAATCCTCCCAACAGATGGTGGGAATTTCCGCCAACTTGCCGCCGGATGAACGAGATCAGCAAGGTTTTTGGCAGAAATCTCCAATTGGCACGACACTTGTAGATGATGTGTCAGGACCAAGGGCAGGGCCCCGAAGTCCGAAAAGGGAGATTGAACAATGTCTGGTTCGAAATTGAACAGCCACCTGATCGCCGCCTTCGCGTCGCTGCTGATGAGCACGATCGCGATTGGCGCCGCGGTTGCCCCGGCCCAGGTTTCGGCCGCTCCAGTGGAAGTTGTCACCTATGCCTGAATTGGAACCGATCGTGGCCGTGCCGGCCGTCCGCATTCCGCGGCAGTCGGAGGACAGGACTGAAACGACCGTTCGTTTCGCGCCCCTCTCGGGCATCCTGTCCGGCCCGATCTTCACCCGCACGCGGGACATCATCGCGGCGAACATGACGGAGCTGCTCGACCGGTCGGAAGACCCGGCCCGCATGATCCGCATGATCATCAACGAGATGGAAGAGACATTGGTCGAGGTGCGCGCCACCGCCGCCCGCTCGATCGCCGACATCAAGGAAATGCGCCGCGCCTGCAACCGGCTCGACGACCTCCAGCACGGCTGGACCGAGAAGGCCGCGCTGGCGCTGGAAAAGGGCCGCGAGGATTTGGCCCGCGCCGCGCTGGGCGAGAAACAGAAGGCGGCCGAGATGGCCGAGGGCCTGCACGCCGAGATCAGCCAGATCGAGCAGGTGCTGCGCGGCTACGAAGCCGACATCCAGCGGCTCCAGACCAAGTTGGCCGAGGCTCGCGCCCGCCAGAATTCGATCGCCACCCGGATTGAGAGCGCGATGAGCCGCGCCCGGACCAGCGAAGTGCTGCACGGCAACCGGACCGAGGAAGCCTTCGCCAAGTTCGAGCTGCTCGAGCGCCGCGCCGATTTCGCCGAGGGCCGCGCCGACGCACTGGCGCTGACCGGGCCGAAGAGCCTCGAGGAAGAAATTGCCGAGCTGAAGGCCGCCGATGCGGTCGATGCGGAGCTCGACGCCATGAAAGCCGCGCTGGCGGCCAGGAACTGACCGGAAGGAAAAAAGGGAAATGTCAGACCGTTATTCACTGAACCGCCGCGACAAGAAGCTGGCCGGCGTCTGCGCCACCCTCGGCGATGTGTTCAACATCGACCCGACCTTCCTCCGGATCGGTTTCGCCGCCGCGGCGCTGCTGATCAGCTGGAAACTGGCGCTGGTCGCCTACGTCGGTGCGGGCATCTACCTTCACATGCAGAAGAACAAGGTGCTGCGCGGCCACGACCGGCCGTCCGAATTCGACCGGATGGGTGACGTTGGGCGCCGCCGCACTTCGGTTCACCAGCTCCGCACCGAGCTCGACGTTAACGATCGCCGGATTATGGCGATCGACCATCACCTGAACAGCCAGAACGATGATCTGGCGCGCGAGATCGAGGCATTGAGGGAGGGCAAATAATGGAACCGATTTCGATTGCACTGATCGGCGCCAGCGTCCTTCTCGCCGCCGCCATGGCCGCCGTTGTCGGCCTCAAGGGATGGCAGTCCTGGCTCGATTTCAAACGGCTCGAGCTGGCCAGCCAGACCGGCGATCATGGCCTTCCGCCCGCCTCGGGACGGATCGAGCTGGCCGACTTGAAGGAGCGGGTCCGCAAGCTGGAACAGATCGCCAGCGGCATCGACATCTAAGGAAACCGGGACGACCTCACCCCTAGCCCAGTCCCGGGTATGGGCGGCTTGCGAATGACTCCCGCAGGCCGCCCATTTTCTTTTCGGGCCCGCTGGGCCAATGTTTCGGCGTTGCCACGCTGGGGTGCCGAACAATGCCACGCTTCATTTGCGCCGCGATCATTGGCTTGATGGTCCTGCTGGCCGGCCCGGCCTATGCCGTTGATCGGGACTGGAGCCAGGATGTCGCCGCCACGCCCGAGGGCGGCTTCGTCATGGGCAATCCGGACGCCAACCTGAAGCTGGTCGAATTTGTCTCCATGTCCTGCCCGCATTGCGCGACGTTCGATGCGGAGGCACATGACCGGCTGGTCGACGAGGTCAAGACCGGCCGCTTGAGCTACGAGATCCGCAACATGGTCCGCGATCCGTTCGACAGCACCGCCGCGCTGGTCGCGCGGTGCGGCGGACCGGAGCGCTTCTTTGCGCTGACCCACCGGCTGCTGGCCAACCAGGAAGAATGGATCGGCAAGCTGACCGATATGCCGCAACAGGATTTGGATTCGCTCCAGGCAATGCCGCCCGAAGAGCAATATCAAACCATCGCCGGATGGGCCGGCTTCGCTCAATATGCCACCGCCGAGGGGCTGGACGCCGAAGCCATGAATGCATGCCTGCTGGATCCGTCGGGCACCGACCAGCTCAATCAAATATATAACAGCGCCATGGAGACCTACGGGATCCGCGGCGTCCCGGCGTTCCTGATAAATGGCGAACTGGCGTCAGGCTCGACCTGGGCCGAGCTCGAGCCGCAGCTTGAGACGGGCGACGACCAACAGGAACTGACTCTCAAAAATGATCGGCCGGCGGCGTTCTGAGCCGCTCGGCGCCAGCCTTGCGCCGTTCCTTGGTCGAACTGGGCCGCCGTTCGGCTACATTTTCATGGCCAGCCCCCGTTCACCCGGCCTAGCGTAGTCAAATTGACACTAATGGGGAGGAGGCGCTTTGCGACTGCCTCGTGGCACTTGGGTATTGACGCTGGGGTTCGCGCTATCCGCGCTGGCCGGCGACGCCTCTTTGGCCGCCGATACGCCCAAGATCGAAAGGCCGGTACCGGTCCCGTCCGTTCAACTGCCACCGCTTGCGCCGGCCGTGATCGACAATCAGCTGCTGATCGGCGGCGAGGATATCAACGCCAAAAAAGATAATACCCGCATGACGGTCGAGGTCCGGGTCAATGGCCGCGGGCCATACCAGTTCCTGGTGGATAGCGGCGCTGACAGTTCGGTCGTTGGCCTGAACATCGCCCGCGACCTGCAATTGCCGCTGGGCAGCCCGACGGTCCTGCATGGCACGACCGGCAGCGCGGTCGTCGGCCGGGTGCTGGTCGATGAATTGCAGTTGGGCACGGCTACCATCCACAATCTGGAGGTTCCCGCGCTGAGCGAAAACGACCTGGGCGGCGCCGGTATGCTCGGCATCGATGCGCTGGTCGAACAGCGGCTGATGATGGATTTCGAAAAGCGTATCATCAAGGCCGAGGACGCTCGCCAGCCGGCCAAGTTTCTCGATGGCGAGATTGTGGTGGTTGCCCGCCGCCGCCGCGGTCAGCTGATCCTGACTCAAGTTTCCACCGCCGGCATACCAGTTGAAGCGGTGATCGACACTGGCTCGGAAATCACCATCGGCAACATGGCGCTGTACAAAAAGCTGGTCAGACATAACCGGCGTAGCTTCGCGACCGTCACCGCCGTTGGAGTGACCGGCGTGCCCGCCAAGCTGACGGTGGCGCGGATCGGTGAGCTCAGGGTCGGTACGGTAACGTTGCACGACGTGCCGATGGCATTCGCCGACGTTCCGCCTTTCAAAGTATTCGGATTGACCGACGAACCGGCACTGATGCTCGGTACCGACCTGCTCGATACGTTCCGCCGCATTTCGCTCGATTTTCGCGCCCGCAAGGTCCGCTTCCAGCTGCGGCGCTGCGGGTCGACCGGCATCCTGCTCAGTATCGGCGATACGCCGTCGTTCGGCCGGATTATCTCCGGCGACGACGGCTCGGTCTGCCGCCGCTAACGCTCCCGTCCCGCCGTCCGCCCGATGAACTCGGCGACATTGTCGTGGATCGCTTTCAGCGACGGCAGATGGGCGTAGACCATGTGCCCGGACTCATAATAGCGATACTCGATATTGCCCTTGAGGCCGTCCGGGATCGGCAAATGCCGCATCTCGAAGGTGCCGGCGAAGTAGGGTGTCGAGATGTCGTAATAGCCGCCGTTGACCATCACCTTGAGGTCTGGATTCTGCTTCATTGCCATGGCCAGGTCAGGCAGCACATTGGGCAGCGCGATCAGCGCCCGGTCGCCGCCCGGCGGCTTATGCTTATAGTCCCAGTCGCTGTAGATCGGGATGCCCGACTTGAACTCGATCCCCGGCTCATAATGGAGCGCGGCGCGGACATAGCTGTTGTAGGCCGAGACATAGGCCGAGCTGATCGCACTGCTCTGCGGGTCGTTGCTGGCGACCTTGGCGATCGGGTCGAGCGTCGCGCCGACGAACCGCGTGTCGAGCGTGCCGACGGTTTGCTCGCTGTCGCCGAGCAGCTCCTTCTGGAAGGCGCCGTACTGGATGCGGAGGTTGGTCTTGAGCAGATAGGGGACGGAAAGGCCGGTAAAGGCCGAAAGCTGCTGGGCGATCCGCTGCCGCTCCTCATCGCCCAGCGTGTTCCCCTTGATCAGCGCCTGCAGATAGTCGCCCGTCGCGAAATTCTCGACGCGAGCGAGATAGCTCTTGAGTTCGGGGTCCGGCCTGGCAATGCGGTTATGATACCAGGCGGTAGCCGCATAGGTCGGCAGGGTCATGACATAGGGCAGGTCCATCCCCGGATTGACCTGCGGGTCGTCGGGCAGCAGGTCCCAGGCGAGGATGTCGGAGAGCAGGATGACGCCGTTCAGATCGACGTCCCTATTCTGCAGCGCCAACGCCAGGCCGGCGGCGCGCATCGTCCCATAGCTTTCGCCGAAGACATATTTGGGAGAATTCCAGCGGCCATATTTGCTCAGGAACTGGGTGATGAACTGGGCGAAGGCGTCAATGTCCTGGTCGACGCCGTAAAAGGCCTTTTCCTTGTCCTTGCCGCCGATCCGGCTGAAGCCAGTGCCGGGTGCGTCGACGAATACCAGGTCGGATGCGTCGAGCAGGCTCTCCTCATTATTGACCATGCCATAGGGCGCGGCCGGCGTGTGGCGCGTGTCGACCGTCTGCACCCGGACCGGCCCGAACGCGCCCATGTGCAGCCACACGGTCGACGACCCCGGGCCGCCGTTGAACAGGAACGTGATCGGGCGGCCCGCCGCCGGCGCGCCGTCCTTGAAGTAGGCGGCGTAGAACATCGACGCTTCGGGCGCGGGTTCGTCCGCGTCCTTGTCTTTCTTGGGCGGGGTGGCCGCTTCCTCAAGCGACTTGGTGTCGTCCCAATCCTTGCCGTGGATCACCAGCGTCCCTGCCACCGCCTGGTAGGCGATCTTCTTGCCGCCGACGGTGACTGATCCCCGTGACCGGGTTTCGTTGGGCGTGAAGATCGGCCTGGCCGGGGCGGCGGCTTCCGCTGCGGCGGGCGGGGCCGTCGAAACTTCCGCGGCCGGAGCCGCGACCGGCGCCATGAGCGCCGCGATGAGCAGTGGCAAGGTCATGGGCGCGGGTGATTGCAAGCGCCGCGCCCCTACGCAAGCCCGCTTCTAGAAACCGACCCGCGCGGTCAGGCGGATGTCGCGCCCGCCGAGCGGCGCGAAATCCTTGAGCAGGCTGGTGCTCCGCCGCGCCTCGACGTCAGACAGATTGTTCCCGGCCAGCGACAAAGTCAGCGCCGGCTTGGCCGCGAACGGGTGCCAGTCGATCGAGGCATTGACCAGCGTATAGCCGTTGGTGTCCGTCTCGTTTGGAGCGGTCCGGCCATGGTCGAACGCCTTCTCGATCTCGATCCGCCCGTCGAACTGGCCCTTCTCGCCGGTGATCGCGCCCATCACCCGCATCGGCGGGATCAATGGCGCGGGACCGAAATTCTTGACCGTGGCGTGGACCATGTCGCCCTGCAGCTCGGCGCCCCATTTGATGCCGAGCGCCTCGCCCAGCTTGGCCGCGGTCTGCGCCTCGAACCCGTAATAGGTCGCCTTGCCCTGGCGATATTCGAGCACCGGCAGATCGTCCTCGGTGTCGCCGGTCGGCGCCTGGAAGATAAAGTTGGAGAAGCGCGAGTAGAACAGGTTGGCGGTGAGGTGCAGCCGCCCCTTGCTGTGGTGCAGGCCGAGCTCGACCGAATTGCTCTTTTCCGGGCTGAGGTCCGGATTGCCGACCTCGAATGCCTGGCTGCCGCCGTGCGGGCCGTTGGCGAACAGCTCGTCGATCGCCGGCGCGCGTTCACTGTGCGACAGCGACAGGCCCGCCCGCCAGCCGGGGACGAACTCATATTGCCCGCCAAGCGAGCCCGACCAGGTGGTGAAGCTCTGCGACCGTTGGGGCGTGCCGAGTTGCGCGTCGGCATCGGCATCCAGCTGGCTGAACTCGACCCGCGCCCCGCCTTCGATCCTGAGCGGCCCGGCAACATAGGTCTGCAGCGTGAACAGGCCGGTCTGCTTCTGCCGGCTGTCCGGCAGGAACTTTTCATCGCCGCGGATTTTGGCGTTGCGGTTGAGGTACTGGACCCCGCTGGTTCCGCCCCAGCCCGACTTCTCGCGCTGCACCAGCTCGATCCGCCCTTCGCCGCCCTTGCTGAAGAAGCTTGAGCTGATCGCGCCCGTGTCATCGAGCTCGTCGTGATGATAGTTGCCGTAGCCGCCGCGCGCCCTGATCGAATCCAGGAAACCGCCGACCGGAATTTCGGCCCGCGCGTCGTAACGCGTCTGCTCGACATCGATGGTCGGGGCCTCCGGCTCGACCAGCGGGTCGAGCGAGTAGCGGATCGGCACCTGATATTTGGCGAGATGGCGGGTCACCGACACGCCGACATTGAGGTCGCCATCGACATAGCCGATCCCCAGCGCGCCCTCCTTCGACGTCGCCGCCGAATTGGGCAGCTCGCCGTCCAGGTCCGCCAGCGCCCTGATGCCGGCATCGGGGCTGGCCAGCGCCAGCTCCAGCAAATCCTTCGACAAAATATGCCCGCCGGTCTCAAGGTCGTCGCTCTTCGACCAATTGGAGTCGGCGTGGACAATGATGTGGTCCGCGACCGGCACGTCGACCGCGGCATTGATCGACCGCTCGTTGGCCGCGCTGCCATAGCTCAGCAGCGCGTCACCCTTGACCGGCCCGGCCGGCTCGTGGCGCGGGATGCGCGTGTCGATGACATTGACCACGCCGCCGATCGCCGACGATCCGAACAGCAACGCCGAAGGGCCGCGCAGCACCTCGATCCGCTCGGCGGTGATCGGATTGATGGCGATCGCATGGTCGGGGCCCGACGAAGACAGGTCGAGCGTGCCGATCCCGTCGGTCAGCACCCGCACCCGGTCGCCGCTGAGGCCGCGCAGCACCGGCGCCGAAGCGGTCGGACCGAAGCTGGTCGCACTGACGCCTGGCTGCTTGGCCAGCGTTTCGCCGATGCTCGGCCGCACCTCGCGGATAAGGTCGGCCTCGTCGAGCACCGACACGCCGCCGAGCACGTCATTCTCCTTCCGCCGGACGCCGGTGACGACGATCTCGCCTTCCTCGTGGGCGGCATGAGAGTCGGCCGCACTCCCTGGCATCGGGTCCGCGGCCGTTGCGCTGATTTCGCTCGATCCGGCCGCCTCGCTCGATGTGTCGGTGACCGTCGCCTGCGCCAGCAGCGGCGAAGGGACAATGGCGATGGCGAGGGCAAGCAGCGAAGCGGAACGGCGCATGATCATCCTGAGTCGGGAGGGTGCCGCGTCCCTAGCTCAGGATGATATATTGTAGCAAATGATATACCATACCTTCGTCGTGCCCTGGCGACCGTTCGTCGAACGCCATGTTCTGGAATAAAATGATCGGCGGCATCTCAAGCAAAAATTCACTGCATGATACAACATCATGCGAGTCACCGTTAAAAAAGCTAAGTAATCATACAACATATCTCTTGGGTATTGCAGTGTTTGACTTGGATACTGAGTTGGTTATGGGAGTGCGCTATGGGCATCGGTCATGATCATCCACATGCCGGGCACGATCACTCGCTTCCGACTGATTTCACCAAGGCTTTTGCCCTCGGTATCTTGCTGAACCTGGGTTTCGTCCTGGTCGAAGCGATCTACGGATTCACGGCCGGATCGATGGCACTGTTGGCCGATGCCGGCCACAACCTGTCCGACGTGCTCGGCCTGATCCTCGCCTGGGTCGGGGCGGCGTTGGTCAAGCGCCGCCCGAGCAACCGCTTCACTTATGGTCTCAAGAAGAGCTCGATCCTCGCCGCGCTGCTCAATGCGCTGCTGCTGCTGCTCGCCATCGGTGCCATTGTCGCCGAGGCCATTCGGCGGCTCTCCCACCCAACGCCAACCGACGGGTCGGTGGTCACCGTCGTCGCCGCCGTTGGCATTCTGATCAACGGCCTGACGGCCTGGCTGTTTGCCCGGGGACGCGAGCATGACATCAATATCCGGGGCGCCTATCTGCACATGGCGGCCGACGCGCTGGTGTCGGTCGGCGTAGTGGTCGCGGGCCTGCTGATCACTTTTACCGGCATTCAGTGGATCGACCCAGTGGCCAGCATCGTCGTGGCCCTCATCGTTCTTTGGGGCACTTGGGGCCTGCTCACCGAATCAACCCAGATGACGCTTGCCGGTGTTCCCAGGGGAATCGACCTTGAGTTGGTCGGGCGCTCACTGGCCAGGCTGCCCGGCGTCCAGGACGTTCATCATCTTCATATTTGGGCGCTCAGCACGACCGAAACCGCGCTCACCGTGCACATCATTGTCGAGCAGGGCGCCAACCGCGACACCGTGCTTCGCCAGGCCAACGCCTATGCCCACACCATGTTCGGCATCGCCCATTCGACCATCCAGATCGAAGACGCCGGCTGCTCCGATCCGCATCATCACTAGCGGCGCCGCGCGCCACTGGTTAGGCAGCGGCTCATGTTCATGACCCATCTCGAATGTTCGCTGACCGGCGAGCGCTATGACGCCGACCGCCTCCAGAACCTGTCCAGGGCGGGAAAGCCGCTGCTGGCCCGCTATGATCTTGACGCAGTCGCG
>NZ_JAHFPY010000002.1 GCF_023266535.1 Sphingomonas sp.
CAAGTCTGGATCTGAAGAATTTTACCTGGACCGGCGCGGTCAACACCATCGCCTTCTGGACCTGGTTCTTCCTCGCCTGGGCGGGGCTCTATCTGGCCCTCATGTATAGCTTCGATGTGCAGGACGAGCAGCGTCGCTCGGCCGAACTCAGGGAGCGGGCCCATGTCGCCCAGCTCCGCGCGCTGCACAGCCAGATCAACCCGCATTTCCTGTTCAACAGCCTGAACTCGGTGTCGGCGCTGATCCTCGACAAGCAGAGCGACAAGGCGGAGGAGATGGTCGGCAAGCTGGCGCGTTTCCTGCGGCTCGGCCTGTCCGCCGACCCGACGCGCAAAATCCCGCTCGATTTGGAGCTGGAACTGCAGCGCAGCTACCTCGACATCGAACAGCTTCGTTACCCCGACCTCAGCGTCGAAATCGACTTGCCCGAGGCGCTGAAGGGCGCGCTGGTGCCGGCGCTGGTGCTCCAGCCCATCGTCGAGAATGCGGTCAAATATGGGGTGGCCGGCGCTCTGCCTCCGGCGAGCATCTCGATCCGCGCGCACGAAGCTGGTGATGCATTGCAGCTGGAGGTGGTCGACTCGGGCAAGGGCAAAGCGCAGCCGTCGAGCGGCGGCGGCATCGGGCTTTCCAACATCGAGCAGAGGCTGGCGCTGCTCTATGGCGATGGCCGGTCGAGCCTGGTCGCGGCGCGCGATCCCGACGGGCACTTCCGGGCCCGGATCACCCTGCCATTGGAGAGGGCATGACTCCGCTCAAAGTCCTAACCGTCGATGACGAGCAATTGGCGCTCAAACGCCTGAAGCTGCTGCTGCAAACCATCCCCCGGGCCGAGCATGTCGGCGAAGCGGCGAGCTGCGCCGAGGCGCTGGCCAAAATCAACGAGCTCAGGCCCGACGTGCTGCTGCTCGACATCAAGATGCGCGACGGCAACGGGTTCGAGGTGGTCGAGGCGATCGCCCAGCGGGCCAACCCGCCGCTGGTGATCTTCGTCACCGCCTTCGACCAATATGCCGCCCAGGCATTCGACAGCGCGGTGACGGATTATTTGTTGAAGCCGGTCGAGCGCGACCGGCTGGTGCGGGCACTGGCGCGGGCCGAGCAGCAGCTCCAGGCCAAGGATGCCGGGCAGCGGGTCGATGAGCTGCAGCAGGTGCTGCGCAATCTTCGCGCCGCCCGCAATGGCGACGAGGAATCGGCGTTCGAGACCGAGTTCTGGCTGCGCGGATCGGCCGGCCTGGTGCGGGTGCCGGTCGATGCGATCGATTGCGTCAGCAGCGCCGACGAATATGTCGCGATCCACACCGCCTCGGGATCGCATCTGATGCGCGGATCGATCCGCCAGTTCGCGGACCGGGTCGAGCCCGGCCTGTTCGTACGGGTCCACCGCCGCTGGCTGGTCAGGCAGAGCGCGATCAGCGAGCTTAGCACTGGCAAGATCGGCCGGACCGAAGTCGTGCTCCGCAATGGCAAGCGCTTGCCAGCGGGGCGGGTGCATTTGAAGCAGCTAAGGCAGAGTATCCAAGGGGTGACGAGGCACTGAGCGATTGCGTGCCTGCATCAGCCTGCGATTGGCAAATCGCTGTTGAAGATGTCTGCGGCGGCCTTCCATTCGCCGTTCACCTTCCGCCAAACCACGACATATTTGCCGGTGTCCGTTTGCGGCGTACCGGATGGCGAGACGGAAAGCCGATAGGTGCCCCGATCCAAGGCCAGGTCGCCCGACGATGCCACGACAATCACTTCCGGAGCGAACGTCAGATCGAAGCCGGGTATTTTCATCAGCGATGCCCAGGTCTTCTCGACGTCGGCATGACCTTTCGCGATCGGCGCGTTCGGTGGCATCACCGCGCCGTCCTCCACATAGAGTTGCGCGATGGCGGCGGCGTCCTTCGCCTTGATCAGCTTCAGCCATTGATCAACCTGGCCGCGGATGGCGGTTTCATCAGCGGCGCTGTCGGCGACCGACGCAGTGTGTGCTTCTACGGCCGCGTTGTCAGCCTTTCTCGCCTCGCACGACGCAAGCAGCATCGCGGTGGCGGAAAGCAGCAATAGCCTGCTTTTCATTGGTCCCTCCGATACGGTTGGATTGAACGCACTCGCCAGGGAAGTCGCCGATAACACCAATCGCGGTGCCGAGCGAGCCTGGCGAAGGCGAACGTCGTGAACATTCGGGCTGACGGACCCGGCCTCCAGCGGCTAGGGCGACAATATGCTCAAAAAGACTCCGGCTGATATTGCCTCGCTGAAGACATTGGACGACCGGCTGCGCTGGCTCAGCGCCTGGACGATCCATCACGCCAACCACATCCGGGAAAGCGCCGACGGGCTGAAGGTCGGCGGGCACCAGGCCAGCTGCGCTTCGATGACGGCGATCATGGCCGCGCTCTATTTCCATGCGCTGGGCCCCAACGACCGGGTGGCGGTAAAGCCGCACGCCGGGCCGGTGCTGCACGCGATCCATTATCTGCTTGGAAGCCAGAGCCTGGAGCAGCTCAAGAATTTCCGCGGGCTGGGCGGGATGCAGAGCTACCCGAGCCGGACCAAGGACAAGATCCCGGTCGACTTTTCGACCGGATCGGTCGGCCTTGGCGTGGCGATCACCGCCTTTGCCAGCCTGGTGCAGGATTATCTGACTGCGCACGGCATGATGGCCGAGGAGGATCGCGGGCGATTCGTGGCGCTGATCGGCGACGCCGAACTCGACGAGGGCAATATCTACGAGTGCCTGATCGAGGCCTACAAGCACGACATCCGCAACTGCTGGTGGATCATCGACTATAACCGGCAGAGCCTCGACGCGACCTCTGCCGACCGGATGTTCGAGCGGTTCGACGAGATTTTCCGGTCGTGCGGCTGGCGCACCGTAGAGCTGCGCTACGGCAAGAAGCTGGCGGCGGCACTGGCCAAATATCCGGCGATTGCCGGCTGGCTGGAGGCACTGCCCAATGCCGATCATTCGGCCTTGCTCTACCAGGGCGGCGCGGCGTGGCGAGCGCGGATCGAGGCGGACCTGGGCAAGAAGGCCGACGCATTCCTGAAAGCGTTCGACGACGAAGCGATGGCGGCGCTGATGAGCGATCTTGGCGGTCATTGCATGGAGACGCTGGTCGAGGCGTTCGAGGCGGCGCAGGACGATGTCCCGACGCTATTCGTCGCCTGGACCGTCAAGGGCTTCGGGCTGCCCTTCGCCGGCCACAAGGACAATCATGCCGGGCTGATGAACCCGACCCAGGCGCATGCCCTGCGCGACGCGATGGGAGTGAAGGAAGGCGAGGAATGGGAACCGCTGGCGGGCCTTGGCGGCAATGCCAGGGCCGGCGTCGAAGCCGTGCTCGATCGGGTTCGCGTCGCGCGGGAAAAGCGGCCGCGGTCGTTCGGGCGATTAAGCGTTCCGGCGATCCCGGCACCGCAGGGCGAGGAGCAGTCGACCCAGGCCGCGTTTGGGCGGATCCTGCTCGACCTGGCCAAGTCGGGCGCGCCAATCGCCGACCGGATCGTCACGACGTCGCCCGACGTCACCGTGTCGACCAACCTCGGCGCGTTCGTAAACCAGCGCGGACTGTTCAAACGGCGCGAAATGGCCGACGTTTTCGCCAATGCAAAGATTCCATCAGCACAAAAATGGTCTGGCAACAACAAAGGCCAACATATCGAGCTGGGGATCGCGGAATCCAATCTTTTCCTGATGTTAGCGGCGCTCGGACTGTCGGGTGATTTGTTCGGGGAGCGGCTAATTCCGATCGGAACGCTCTACGATCCGTTCATCGCCCGCGGCCTCGATAGCCTCAACTATGCCTGCTACCAGGACGCCCGTTTCCTGCTCGTCGCGACCCCGTCGGGCCTGACGCTGGGGCCGGAAGGCGGCGCGCACCAATCGATCAACCCGCCGCTGATCGCGCTCGGCCAGCCGGGTCTGCGCCATTACGAGCCGGCCTATGCCGACGAACTGGCGGCGATGATGGAAGAAGCCTTCCGGCTGATCGACGACCCACATGGCGAGTCGACCTATTTGCGCCTGTCGACCCGCTCGATCGACCAGGTCGAGCGTGCCGACGGCGGCTGGAGAGACGGCGCGTTGAAGGGCGGCTATTGGCTAAAGGAGCCTGGCGCCAATGCCGAGGCGGCGATCGTCGCGATGGGCGCGCTGATGCCCGAAGCGCTGGCGGCGTGGGAGGAACTCTCCGCCGACATCCCGGGCCTGGGCCTGCTCAGCGTCACCTCGCCCGACCTGCTCCATCGCGGCTGGACGGCGGCCCAGGCGGCGCGCTGGTGCGGGGCGCGCGCACCAAGCCATGTCGAGCACTTGCTGTCCCGCCTCGCGCCGGGCGCGGGCCTGGTCACGCTATGCGACGCCGCGCCCGCTTCGTTGAGCTGGCTGGGCGGCGTGCTCGGCCAACGGGTCGCGCCGCTGGGCGTCGAGCGGTTCGGCCAGACCGGCAGCTTGCCCGACCTTTATGCCACCTACCGGCTCGACGGCGCGGCGATCACCGAGGGGATTGCCGCACTGCTGCTGCCGCAAACCGCTTCTTAAGGATAAGCCTTTACGCCCAAGGGGATGAACCGCCCGCTCACCCCGCTCGACCAGCTGCTCGCCGCCGAACTCGACCATGCCCGCGACCTGCTCATCATGATGGGCGACGAGCTGGCGATGAGCCCGGACATCGTTGCCGAGCATGGCATGGCGCTGCAGGCGGTCGACATCGTCGGGCAGATGATCGGCCATATCGCCAACGTCGTCCGCGCCGAGGATCGCGCAGAAGCGATCGAGCATATCGGCATGGGCGATTTGAAGGCCAAGCTCAGCGCCGCTTGACGCCTGCCGGTCTTGGCAGTTTCCGGGCGCTCGCCTAAGGCTGGTCCATGGCAGGACGCTATTTCGACGAGTGGCAAGTCGGCGATACCGTCGCCCATGCCGTTTCCCGCACCGTCACCGAGACCGACAATGTGCTGGTCTCCGCCCTCACCCACAACCCGCAGCCGATGCACCTCGACCATGAAGTCGCGGCGGCGAGCGAGTTCGGCAGGCCGCTGGTCAACTCGATCTATACGTTCGGACTGATGGTCGGCGTGTCGGTTAGCGACACCACGCTCGGGACGCTGGTCGCCAATTTGGGTTACGACAGACTGGTGTTCCCCGCTCCCGTATTCGTCGGCGATACGCTGCGCAGCGAAAGCGAGTGCCTGGAAGTCCGCGAGTCCAAGTCGCGGCCCAACGCCGGCATCGTCACCTGGGAACATCGCAGCTTCAACCAGCGGAATGAGTTGGTGTGCAAATGCACCCGCTCCGCGCTGCTGCTGAAGAAGCCGGCATGATCGATTGCGGTCCCGCGCGGCGTAGCTGGCTGTTCGTCCCGGCGGACAGCAACAAAAAGATGATGAAGGCGCTGGCGAGCGAGGCCGACGCGGTGATCTTCGACCTGGAGGACAGCGTGGCGCTGAGCCAGAAGGCGACGGCGCGCGAACTGCTCGGCCTGCTGCCCGACCGCGGCGAAAGCGGGCCGCAGCGCTGGGTCAGGATCAATCCGATCGGCACTGATGCGCATCGTCATGACCTGGAGCTGCTCGAAGAGCTGGATGTCGACGGCGTAGTGCTGCCCAAGGCCGAGTGCGGCGACGATGTCGCCGACCTCGCCGCCGCGCTGGCGCCGCGCAGCCTGCCGATCCATGCCATTGTCACCGAGACGGCAAAGTCGCTGTTCGGCCTCCTGAGCTACAATGATTGCTGTTCGAGCCTGGCGGCGATGAGCTGGGGCGCCGAGGATCTGTCGGCCGCGCTCGGCGCTTCCTCCAAATATGAAGCAGGTGGCGAGCTGGCCTTCACCTACCGCATGGCCCGATCGATGTGCCTGGCCGGCGCGGTCGCCGCCGAGGTCCAGCCAGTCGACGGCGTGTTCGCCGATTTCCGCGACGAGCCGGGACTGGTCGCCGAAGCGCGCGCCGCGGCCAGCGAAGGTTTTACCGGCAAGCTCGCCATCCACCCTGACCAGGTCGGGCCGATCAACGCGGCTTTCACCCCGTCAGCCGAAGAGGTGGCGCACGCGCAGGAGGTTGTCGCCGCGTTCGAGGCGGAGCCCGACGCAGGCGTGCTGTCAGTGCATGGAAAAATGGTCGACCGGCCGCATCTCATTCAAGCAAGGCGCGTTCTGGCGAGGACCCGATAGTTTCTTTGGCCCGATAGGAGGCTCACATGGCGACGACCCACCCCGACACAGCCGGCTCTTCCCAAACCGCAGGCGGGCCGACCATGGCCAAAGGCTGGGGCACCGATGCCGCCGACCAGCCGCTGCGGCCGATGGAATTCGAGCGCCGCGCGCTGAGGCCCAACGATGTCGCGATCAAGATCACTTACGCCGGCATCTGCCATAGCGACCTG
Organism: Sphingomonas sp.; assembly: GCF_023266535.1. Taxonomy (GTDB): domain Bacteria; phylum Pseudomonadota; class Alphaproteobacteria; order Sphingomonadales; family Sphingomonadaceae; genus Sphingomicrobium. The sequence goes on from NZ_JAHFPY010000002.1 coordinate 6,377, forward strand.
CACACCGCCCGGAACGACTGGGGCGGGACGCTTTATCCGGTAATCCCGGGCCACGAAATCGTCGGCACGGTCACGGCGATCGGCAACGAGGTCACCCGGCACCGGGTCGGCGACACCGTCGCGGTCGGCTGCATGGTCGACAGCTGCATGGAATGCGACCAGTGCCTGGAAGGCTGGGAAGTGTTCTGCCGCGAACGTTGCACTCAGACCTACAACAGCCCCGACCGCCAAAGCGGTGAGATCACCATGGGAGGCTACACCGACCATATCGTCGTTCGCGACCATTTCGTCTGCAAGGTGCCGGCCGGAATGGACGCCAGCAAGGTCGCGCCCCTGCTGTGCGCCGGCATCACCACTTACTCGCCGCTGAGGCAGTATAAGGTCGGCGGCGGAACCAAGATGGCGGTGGTCGGCCTCGGCGGCCTCGGCCACATGGGTGTCAAGCTGGGTGTGGCGATGGGCGCCGACGTGACGATGATCACGACCACGCCGAGCAAGGGACAGGACGCGCGGGAGCTCGGCGCGAGCGACTTCATCATTTCGACCGACGCCGAGCAGATGCGGGCCGCGGCGACGCGGTTCGACTTCATTCTGAATACCATCCCGGTCAGCCATGAGATCGACGGCTATCTGAACCTGCTCGGCCGGGCGGGGCGGATGGTGATTGTCGGTGCGCTGACGCCGATGCCCGGCTTCACCGGGTTCAACATCATCTGGTGGAACCGCGCGGTCGGCGGTTCGGCGATCGGCGGCATTCCGGAAACGCAGGAAATGCTCGATTTCTGTGCGGCCAAGGACATTTATCCCGATGTCGAGTTCATCCAAATGAACCAGATCAACGAAGCCTATGAGCGATTGTTGAAGAACGACGTCCGCTACCGTTTCGTGATCGACATGGCGAAGGGGCTCTAAGCCGTTCCCCGGCGGAGGCCGGGGTCCAGGCCGGCGCGAGCCGGCTTAGGTCATTGCTTAAGTGCCTGTCGGCACTCCTGGGCCCCGGCCTGCGCCGGGGAACAGTTGCGTCATCCGGCCCACCCGCTATCCCTTCGGCAAGGGAGATAGCATGGCGACACTGGCCGAAGCACCGCAGCGCAAACCATGGTCGATGGCGCGCGTCGTCGTCGCCTCGTCCACGGGGACGGCGTTCGAATGGTATGACTTCTTCATTTTCGGATCGCTGACCCCGGTCATCGCCAAGGTTTTCCTGGCAGGACTCGATCCGACTTCGGCGCTGATCGCGGCGCTGGCGCTATTCGCGGTCGGCTTTGCCTTCCGGCCGCTGGGCGCGATCATTTTCGGGGCGATGGGCGACCGGGTCGGGCGCAAGGCGACCTTTCTCACCACCGTCAGCCTGATGGGCGGCGCGACCTTCGCCATCGGCCTGCTGCCGACCTATGCGCAGGCCGGGACACTGGCGCCGGTGCTGCTGGTCCTGCTCAGGATTTGCCAGGGCACGGCGCTAGGCGGCGAATATGGCGGCGCGGCCATCTATGTGGCCGAGCACGCCCCCAACGACCGGCGCGGCGCCGCGACCGGATGGATCCAATCGTCGGCCTCGTTCGGCCTGCTGGCGGCGCTGCTGATCATCTTCGCCACGCGCAGCTGGCTGGGCGAGGAAGCGTTCGGCCAATGGGGCTGGCGCATCCCGTTCCTGATGTCGGCGGTGCTGCTGGCGATTTCACTGTGGCTGAGGTTCAAACTCAGCGAGAGCCCGCACTTCGCCAAGCTGAAGGAAGACGGGGAAGTATCGAAGACGCCGCTGCGCGAAGCGTTTGTCCGCAAAGGCAGCCTCAAGCAGATTGCGATCGCCTTTTTCGGCATCATGTGCGCGCAGGGAGCGGTCTGGTACTTCGCTTTCTTCTACATGCAGGTGTTCCTGGAAAAGTCGCTTGGTGTGCCCGGCGCAACCAAGGACATGCTGCTGATCGTCATGACGGTGGTCAGCGCGCCGCTTTACGTCTTCTTTGGCTGGCTGAGTGACCGGATTGGCCGGAAGCCGGTGATGCTGGCCGGAATGCTGCTGGCGCTGGCGCTCTACTTCCCCGGATCGCACATGATCGCCCAGGCGGCGAACCCGGACCGGGTCGCGGCGCGCGAAGCGATGCCGGTGGTCGTCGAGACCGATCCGGCTACTTGTTCGGCCCAGTTCGACCCGACCGGCACGGCCAAGTTCATCACCGCCTGCGACATCGCCAAGAGCGCGCTGATCGGCCGCGGGGTGTCGTACAAGACGCGAGCATCGGCCGATGGCCAGACCAGCGTTCACGCCGGCCCGAACGTCACGCCGATTGCCGATGGCGAAGGGCTGGCGGGCGCGGACCTGAAGGCGCTCAAGGCCAAGTCGGCCGCCGACATCGATGCGGTGCTGGCCGCGGCGCATTATCCGACCTCGGCCGATCCGGCGAAGATGAACATGCCGCTGCTGATCGCGGTGCTGCTGCTGTTGGTGGTCGCGGCGACCGCGCTCTACGGGCCGCAGGCGGCGGCGCTGGTCGAGATGTTCCCGACGCGCATCCGCTACACGGCGATGAGCCTGCCATACCATGTCGGCACCGGCTGGGTCGGCGGATTCCTCCCCGTGACCAGCTTTGCCATTGTGGCGCTGACCGGGGATATTTTCGCCGGGCTGTGGTATTCAGTGGCGTTCACCGCGCTATCGGCGGTGGTGATGATTTTCTTCTTCAAGGAAACCCACGGCAAGCCGCTGGAGGAGTGTTAGGGCCTGATTATGAGTGCACAGAGCTGGACTAGAAGGCATCCAATCGCCGTCGGGATCGCGTCGGCGGTCTTCATTATCGTGTTTGTTCCTGCCGCCATGGCCCTTCAAGGCTACCCTGCCAGCTTGCTCTTCAACAGAGATACGCTGCCGAAGCTCATCCTAGCGGGCGTCCTCTTTGGTGCGCTGATGACTGGTTTCGTGCTGCTACTTCGGCGCGCTGCTGGGACGATTGAACCGACTCTTTCGGCCCACAAAAATGTCATTTGGCCAGTGAGCATCGCCGCCGCGGCACTACTTTACTACTTCTTCGGAAGGTAGCGGCCGCTTTCAACTTTAGCAGGTCCCAAACGTGCCCGTCACGGAGTGAATCCGTGACGTCGATCCGGTCGGCTGACGCCGCCGGTCGGCCATGACGAAAACCAGTGCTGTGTGGGGCACAGCACGTTTTCGTCATTTCGCGTGCTCTTCGACATAAGCTTCCGATTGCTGCGCAATCGCTCGCTTATGCTCGGGCGCTCAAGGCGCCCAATGAATATCGATCGGCTGCTCGGCCTCGGCCAGGACGCGGCCGATCGGCAGCTTCGATGAATGGCCGTCCTCGATCGCGCGTTCGAGCATCTCTCGTTTCGCATCGCCGGTGACGGTGATCAGCACGGTTCGGGCCGACAGGATCGCCGAACGGGTCAGGGTGACGCGCAGCACCGGCGCGTCGGCCGGCATCGGGTCGGGCATCACGCCCACCGCATGACGGCCCTTGGGCGCGTTTAAGGCCTCGTCGAGGTCGGGGCCGGCAAAAATCGAGGCGGTATGGCCGTCGGCGCCGACACCGAGCCAGGCGAGGTCGAGCGGGAATTTGAGGTCATTGAGCTTGGCGTTGGCCGAATTGCCCGCGAGCTTATAGTCGGCGATGTCGCTGCTGATCGGGAAGACGCGAGCGCCAGCGGAGAGGAATGCCTGGGCGATGGCGCGGATATTCGACCGCTCGTCGGTCAGCGGCACCAGCCGCTCGTCGGTCGGGATGATCGTGACCTTCTTCCAGTTGAGCTTGGCCTGGGCCAGCCTGGCGAAGACCGGCAGCGGCGTCTTGCCGCCGGGGACCGCGATCAGCGCTTCGCCCCGTGCGTCGAGCGCGCTTTCGATGATGAAACCGATGTCGCCGGCGACTGCGTCCGCCATTTCCTCGACACTGTCATAGTCCCACCATTCGGCTTCGATCATCGCTGGCTCCTTTTGCGAGGCCCTTGCCGGAAGCGAATGAAAAAGGCCAGCCGGTGGAGAAGCCCCTCCACCATGTTTCACATGGTCCCCCTCCCCGTGCCGGGGAGGATTTACCGCTGGACGTAGCCATACCAAGCCACCACCGGCCGGCCGCTGGTGTCGGTGGCGGGGCGGAAGCGCAGGCGGGTTTCGACCAGGCGGCAGGTCCATTGGTCGATGGCCGGGACGCCGCTCGACTTGTTGATCTTGCAGTCGGTACCGCGGCCGTCGAGCTGCACCCTGACGGCGACTGCGACAAAGGCGTCGCGGCTGCGCGGCCAATAGGCGGTGACCGCGTCCGGATAGTCGCGCCGGCTGAGCGACGGCGTGATCAGTTGCGGCCGCGTGCCAATGCCGCCCGTCCCTCCCCCACCAATGCCGCTGCCCGATCCGACGCTGCCGGTGCCGGTCCCCTGCCCGCCCGCGCCGGTGCCGGGACCGATCACGGTCGACGCGCCCTGGGTCGGCTGATTCCCTTGGTTGGGGGTCTGCGTGGCGGGAATCGGTTTGGACTGCGGCAATTCAATCTTGGGCTTGGGCTGGACGACCGGCGTCGCCTTGCTCTCGATATTCCTGGCCGAGGCGGCGCCCTCCTCGCGTTTGGGCTTGGCCTGCTGCTTGTCCGGTTGAAGCTCGACCGCCGGCGGCGGGGGTAGGTCGGTGACGGTCAACAGCTCGACCACCTGCTCCGGCAATTGCTGGCGGGCGGCGGGAGAGATGTTGATCAGCACGAACGCCAGGACGACGTGAATCGCCACCACCGCCAAAGCGATGACGGCGCGGTCGCGGCGGGTGAGCTGAGCTTGATACATGGGTACCCAACGTTGGCGCATGGGTAGCGGTTTCGTTACGCCCGCGACTGGAGCGCCTGATGGGCCAGGATCAGGGCCCCGCGCTGGCCGGCGTCCGCACCCAGACGCGCCGCGACGATGGGCGCGCGCTCGCCGATGTAAGGCAGATAGCCGCCGAGCTTGGCCGCGGTCCTGAAGGCAATTTCCTCAACCAGCCAGTGGCGCTGGTTGATGACGCCGCCACCCAGCACGATCCGCTCGCTGGCAAGGGTCAGAAAGATGCTGGAGCAGCCCTCGGCCAGCGCATCGATCACCGGCGGCCAGATGGGGCTGTCGTCGGCCACTTCATGGGCAGGTTGGCGGGTGCGGGCGGAAATGGCCGGGCCCGACGCCAGTCCCTCTAGGCAATCCTCATGATAGGTGCAGACGCCGCCAAAGCGGTCGCCCTCCATGCGCCGAACGCGGAGGTGGCCTGCCTCGGGATGGAGCGAGGCGACCACCGGCTTACCGCCGACGATCAGTCCCATGCCGATGCCGGTGCCGACGGTGATGTAGACAAAGTCGTGGCAGCCGATTGCCGCGCCGTATGCGCCCTCGGCGAGCGCGGCGCCGGTGACGTCGGTGTGGATTTTGGCGGGGCAGTTGAGCGCGCGCTGGAGCGCGCCGAGCACGTCGGCGCCGTCCCAGCCGGGCTTCACCGTCGAGACGATATGGCCATAGTCGGCCTGGCCGCTGTCAAGCTGCAGCGGGCCGAAGCTGGCGATGCCGAGCGCTTCGATCGGCTGCTGCTCATGCCATTGGCGGAGCTGGTCGGCGATACGGACCAGCGTGTCGGGCCCGTCCGTGACGGCAAGCCGGCAGCGCTCGACGATCTCCCGCGGCGAACCCAGCGCCAGATTGGCGTTGGTGCCGCCGAGTTCGAGCCCAGCAAGCCTCATGAGCTAAGGTCAGTCATGCCAGTGGACGCCGTCGCGTTCGGTGAGCGCGATGGCCGCCGAGGGGCCCCAGCTGCCGGCGCCATAGGGCTTGGGCGTCAGGCCGGTCCCTTCCCAGGCGGCGCGGACGCCGTCGATCCACTGCCATTGCGCCTCGACCTCGTCCCGGCGGACGAACAGGGTCGGATCGCCGTCGATCAAGTCGAGCAGCAGCCGCTCATAGGCAATGCGGCGGCGCGCATCGGCGAAGGCATTGGCCAGGCCGACGTCCAGAGGGACCTCGCGCAGGCGGATGCCCTCGCGATCGAGCCCGGGGGTCTTGGCCATCACCAGCAAGCGGATATTCTCTTCGGGCTGAATCGCGATGACCAGCTTGTTGGGTTGGGTCCGCGCCCCGCGCGAGGCGAAAATCGAGTGCGGCACGCATTTGAACTGGATGAAGATCTCGGTCTTGCGCTCGGCCATCCGCTTGCCCGTGCGAAGATAGAAGGGGACGCCTGCCCAGCGCCAATTTTCGATATTGGCCTTCAACGCGACAAAGGTTTCGGTGGTCGACTCCTGGCCCAGTTCCTCGGTGTAGCCGGGAACGGGCTGGCCGCCGACCGCGCCCTTGGCATATTGGCCCGTAACGACATGGTCGGCGACGTCGTCGGACCGCATCGGGCGAAGCGTCCGCAGCACCTTGACCTTCTCATCGCGGATCGACGTCGCGTCGAAGTCGGCCGGCGGTTCCATCGCCACCAGCGCCAGCAGTTGCAGCATATGGTTCTGGACCATGTCACGCAGTGCGCCGGCGCCGTCATAGTAAGCGCCGCGCTCCTCCAGCCCGATGCATTCGGCGACAGTGATCTGGACATGGTCGATGTGGGCCGAGTTCCATAGCGGCTCGAACATCGAATTGGCGAAGCGCAGGGCGAGGAGGTTCTGGACGGTCTCCTTGCCGAGATAATGGTCGATGCGGAAGGTGCGCTCCTCGGGGAAGGCGATGGCGACGGCGTCGTTGATCACCCGGCTGGAGGCGAGATCGGTGCCGAGCGGCTTTTCCAGCGCGAGGCGCACCCTGGGGCCGGTCAGGCCATTGGCTTCCAGCCCGTCGATGACCGCCTTGAACAGGGTCGGCGCGGTCGACAGGAAAATGGCGAGGCCGGCATCGGGATCGACGGTCTTGGCGAGCTTCCTGAAGCCCTCCGGCTTGGTCGCATCGAGGCAGACGTAGGTCAGCCGGCGCGAGAAAACCAAGGCGGTCTTGGGATCGTAGAAATTTGCCGGGACATGCTCCTTCAGCGCTTCGACCGCGCTGGCCCGATATTGCTCGTCGCTGAGTTCGCTTCGCGCCGTCCCGACAATCTTGAAATTGGCGGGCAGCAGCCCATCGGCGTGCAGGCCGTAGAGCGAGGGTAGCAGCATGCGGTGCGCGAGGTCGCCGGTCGCGCCGAACAGCAGCAGGGTCGAAACCTGGTCCGGAGTCATGCCTTCTCCCTAACGACTGGCAGCGGACTATGGGGCGGCAGTCGAGCCGCCGCAACCGGTCAGGACGGCGGGTACAGCGAGTCCCCGCCGAGCGCGCGGTACAGGTCGACCAGGTTGGTCGCGCTTTCCAGCCGCATCTCCACCAGCGCCTGCTGCGCGGCGAAATAGGTCCGCTGCGAATCCAGGGTGAGCAGGAAATTGTCGATGCCGGCGCGGTAGCGAGCCTCCGACAGGCGGTAATTGTCGGCTGCCGAGTCTCGCTGTGACTGGCGGGCGCGGAGTTCGTCGCCGGACGTTCCCTGGCGAGCGAGCGCGTCGCTGACCTCGCGGAACGCGGTCTGGATCGCCTTCTGATAGCCAGCGAGCGCGGCGTCGCGCTGGGCCTGCGACAGGCGGACATTGGCGATGCCCGCGCCGGCGTGGAAAATCGAGTAGGTCGCGTCGGCCGAAGCATTCCAGCCGAACGCGCCGTCGCTGAACAAGCCGGAGAGCGAGCTGCTGGCGAGGCCGAGCAGGCCGGTCAGCGAGATACGCGGGAACAGCGCCGCGCGGGCAGCACCAATCTCGGCATTGGCGGCGCGCAGCTGATATTCCGCCTGCATCACGTCGGGCCGGCGCAGTAGCACCAGCGAACTGACGCCGGCGGCAAGCGGATGAACGGTCGGAGCGGCCTGCTCGATCGATTCAGGGAGCAGCTGTGGATCGATCGGTGCGCCGACCAGCAGTTGCAGCAAGTTGACGTCCTGGGCGAGCGCGGTGCGTTGGCGGGCGACGCTGGCGTTGGCGCCATAGAGCACAAGCTCCGCCTGGCGGAGATCGGTGCGCGGGGCGATGCCACCCTGCAGCCGGGCGCTAGTCAGGGTGACGCTGCGCTGGGCGCTGGCCGCGGTTTCCTCGGCAATCCTGAGCAGGCTGGCGTCGGCGCCATAGGTCAGCCAGGCATCGGAAATGTCGGCGACCAGCGCCAGGCGGGTCGCGCGGGCCGCCGCCTCGCTGGCGAAGTAGCGGTTGAGCTGGGCCTTGGTCAGCGAACGAATGCGGCCGAACAGGTCGAGCTCGAAGCTGGGGATGCCGACGCCGGCGGTGAACTCGGCGTCGGCGCCGCCCGTATCGTTCTTCGTCCCGGTCACGCCGGTCTGCACATCCAGCTTCGGGAACAGCGCGGCGCGCTGGATACGATGCTGGGCGCGGGCAGCTGCGATATTGGCGGCCGCCGCAGCCAGATCCTGGTTGTTGGCGAGGCCTTGCTGGATCAGCGCCTGCAGCCGCGGATCGCGGAAAATCTCCTGGTAGGTGACCGACGGGAGGCCGGCTTCGCTCTGGCGGAGATAGGCATCGCCGATCGGCCACGAAGCCGGGATGGCGGCGTTGGGCTGGTGATAGGCGGGCTCCATCGTCATGCAGCCGGCCAGTAGCAGGGTCATCAGGGGCGAGACCCGCTTCATGCCGCGGCCTCGCGCCGCTGCTGGCGCCGCTCGCGCAGATAGACCAGCCCGTCCCGCACGCCACGCCGGACCAGCACGAAGAACAGAGGGATGTAGAAGATGGCGAGCAAGGTGGCGGTCAGCATGCCGCCGATCACCGAGGTGCCGATGGCGATACGGCTGTTGGCGCCGGCGCCGGTCGAAATCGCCAGCGGCAGCACGCCGAAGATGAAGGAGAAGCTGGTCATCAGGATCGGCCGGAGCCGGATGCGCGCCGCCTCGAGCGCAGCTTCGATGACGCGCTTGCCTTGTTTCTCGGCGCGTTCGGCGAATTCGACCATCAGGATCGAGTTTTTGGCCGCCAGTCCCATCGTCGTCAGCAATCCGATCTGCAGATAGACATCGTTCTGCAGCCCGCGCAGGGTGACCGCGAAAATGGCTCCGACCAGACCGAGCGGGATTACCAGGATCACCGCGAACGGGATCGACCAGCTTTCGTAGAGCGCCGCGAGGCACAGGAACACGACCAGCAAGGAAATGGCATAAAGAAAGGGCGCCTGACCCGAGGAAAGCCGCTCCTCATAGGATTGGCCGGACCAGGCGACTCCAACCCCGGGAATCTGGTTGGCGAGCTTCTCGATCGCCTTCATTGCATCGCCGCTACTCTTGCCCGGGGCCGGCTGCCCCTGGAGCTCGTAGGATTGGACGCCGAGGAAGCGCGACAGGCTGACCGGCGCGGTCGACCATCCGGTCTGGGCGAAGGAGGAGAAGGGCACCATGTCGCCCTGGTCGTTGCGCACCGACCATTGGTCGATGTCCTCCGGCTTGGCGCGGTAAGGCGCGTCGCCCTGGACATAGACCCGCTTGACCCGGCCGCGGTCGATGAAATCGTTGACGTAGCGCCCGCCCCAGGCGGTCGCGAGCGTGTTGTTGACGTCGGTGGTGTTGAGCCCGAGCGAGGAAATCCGTTCCTGGTTGATATTGACCTTGAGCGTCGAGACGTCGGGCAGCTCCGACAGGCGAACCTGCTGCAGGTCCGGGTCGGACGAGGCCATCTGCAGCAGCCGGTCGCGCGCCTCCTCGAACTGGTTGAGGCTCATGCCGCTGATGTTCTGGAGCTGCATGTTGAAGCCGCCGGACTGGCCGAGACCGCGGATCGAGGGCGGGATCAGCGCGAATACCTGCGCATCGCGATAGCCGTCGAACGCCTTTCGCGCCCGCTGCACCAGCGCGTCGGCATTATTGTCCTTGCCACGGCGATCCTCGAACGGCGCGAGGTTGATGAACGACTGGCCGGCATTCTGGCCGGTGACGCCCTGGCCGCCGCCGGCGACGATGAAATAAGCGCGGTAATTCTTATGGTCTGGCCCCCGAGCCAGATAATCCTCGACCGCCAGCTGCATCTCCTTGGTCCGCGCCAGCGTGGCGCCGGCCGGCAGGCGGAACTGGATCTGCATCGCGCCCTGGTCCTCGCTCGGCAGGAACCCGGTCGGCAGGCGGAAGAACATGACCGCCAGAACGACGCAGACCAGCGCATAGCCGCCAAGGAAGCGCCATTTGCGGTCGGTTACGTAAGTGACCGAGCCAACATACCAGTCGCGCAGGCGATTGAAGCCGTTGTTGAACCGCTCGCGGAAGGTGGCGAGGAACGAGGCCGCGCGCGGAAAGCGATGGCCGAAGCCGGTATCGCGCGGATCGACATGGTTGCGGCGCAACACGCCGGCCGCGATCGCCGGGCTCAGGGTCATCGCCACGAACACCGACAGCACCATCGCCGAGACGATCGTGGCCGAGAATTGGCGGTAGATGACGCCGGTCGAGCCGCCGAAGAAGACCATCGGCAGGAACACCGCCGACAGGACCAGCGCGATCGCCACCAGTGCGGTCTGGATTTGGCTCATCGACATGATCGTCGCTTCGCGCGGGCTGAGCCCAGGATTCTCCTCGAGGATGCGCTCGACATTCTCGACCACGACGATGGCGTCGTCGACCAGCAGGCCGACCGCCAGCACCAGCCCGAACAATGTCATGGTGTTGATCGAGAAATCCAGCGCGTAGAGGATGCCGAAAGTACCGAGCAACACCACCGGAATGGCGATCGCCGGGACCAAAGTTGCGCGCCAGCTCTGCAGGAAGACGAACATGACGATGATCACCAGCAACATCGCCTCGACCAGCGTCTTCACCACCTCCTCAATCGACAGCTTGATGAAGTCAGTGGTGTCGTAGGCGTAGGCATAGCGATAGCCGGGCGGGAAGCTGGCGGAGATTTGTTCGACCTTGGCCTTGACCGCGTCGGCGGTCTCCAGCGCGTCCGCGCCGGGAGCAAGAAAGATGGCGATGCCGGCGCCAGGCTTGCCGTTGAGACGGCGATCGGAACTGTAGTTATCGGCGCCGAGCTCGACCCGCGCGATGTCGCTGAGGCGGACCCGCGCCCCGCTGGAATCGGCCTTGACGATGATGTTGCGGAATTGCTCGGGCGTCTGGAACCGCGAGGAGGCTGTCACCGTGGCGTTGAGCATCTGGTCGGGTCCCGAAGGAGTACCGCCGACCTCCCCGGCCGCGACCTCGACATTCTGGGCGGTAATGGCGCTGATCACGTCGCCCGGCATCAGCGAGACGGAGCGCAGCTTGGCCGGGTCCAGCCAGATGCGCATCGCATAGGGCGAACCGAACACGTTGATGTCGCCGACGCCGGGCACGCGGGCCAGCGTGTCCTGCATGTTGCTCGACAGCCAGTCGGACACATCCATGTCGGTCGTCCGGCCGCTGTCGTCATAGACGCCGATGATCAGCAGGAAATCGTTGGACGATTTGGTGACCGGTATGCCTTGTTGCTGGACCTGCTGCGGCATGCGCGACAGGGCCGGCTGCACGACATTCTGCACCTGGACCTGCGCAATGTCGGGATCCGTGCCCTTTTCGAAGGTGACGTTGATCGTCGCCTGTCCGCGTGAGCTCGACGACGACTGGAAATAGATCATGCCATCGAGGCCAGTCAGCTGCTGCTCGAGGACCTGGGTGACGCTGTCCTGCAGGGTCTGGGCCGATGCGCCGGGATAGGTCGCGCGGATATTGACCGTCGGCGGCGCGACATCCGGATATTGGGCAATCGGCAGGCGCGTAATCGCGCCGATGCCGAGCAGCATGATGATGATCGCAATCACCCATGCGAAGATCGGCCGATCGATGAAGACGCGCGACACGGAGGCTTAGCGACCCGCCGGAGCCTTGGCAGCTCCTGTCCTTTGCGGCGTAGAGGCAACGACCGGCTTCAGCTTGGCGCCTTCCTTCACCTTGCCAAGGCCCTGGGTGATGACCTTTTCGCCGCCGGCGAGGCCCTGGGTTACGACCCAGTTGGTGCCGTCGGTGCGGTCGGCGACGACCGTTCGTGCGACGGCGGTGTTGCCTTGCCCGACGATCCATAAGGTCGCGTTACCCTTGGGATCGCGCGAAATCGCCGCCTGCGGGACCAGGTAGGCCGTAGTGTCGACCGACTGGGAAAAGCTCGACGTGACGAACATACCGGGGAGCAGGAGGCCCTGCGGGTTGGGGAAGCGGGCGCGGAGGGTAACCGAGCCTGTGCCGGCATCGACCACTACCTCGGTGAACTGGACCGTTCCGGTGTAGCCATAATCGCTCCCGTCGGGGAGCTTGAGGCGCACCTGCGTGGTCATCGGAATGGCGCCGCCCTGGGCCAGCGAACGACGCAGGGCCAGGAGATCGGGCGCCGACTGCTGGATGTCGACATAGACCGGATCGAGGCGCGTGATGGTCGTCAGCGCGTCGGCCTGATTGGCGGTAACGAGCGCTCCCTCGGTGAATTTCGAAAGGCCGATCCGTCCGGTGATCGGGGCCGGGACGCTGGTGTAGCGCAGGTTGATCTGGGCCGTCCGCAGCGCCGCGCTGTTCTGGGCGATCGAGGCAGTGGCCTGGCGCGCCTGGGCCAGCGCATCGCTATAATCCTGCTTGGAAACGGCCTCCATCTCGGCCAGCGGCTTATAGCGCTCGGCCCGGGCGCGGGCGGCTTCAGCGCTGGCGCGGGCGCTCTGCACATTGGCCACCGCCTGCGACACCTGTGCCTGATAGAGGCTGGGGTCGATTTGATAGAGGGTCTGTCCTTGCCGGACGACCGATCCCTCGGCGAACAGGCGACGCGTCATGACCCCGGAAACCTGCGGCCGAACCTCGGAGATTTGGAAGGCGGCGATCCGGCCCGGCAGCGATTGTTCGACCGGGACGCTGGACGGCCAGATGACGACATAGCCGACCTCGATCGGTCCGCCGGCACCGCCCTTGCCGTCACTGGTGCCATTTCCGCATGCGGACGCCATCAGCATCAGCGCAGTCAGTCCACCGCAACGCACGATCGAACGACCTGAAACGCCAAATGCCATTGCGGATCCTTGTGCACGCGCCACCAATGCGGCTGGGCCTCATAGCAGCTGTCACCACCGGTCACAGCCAGGCATACCGCCCTTAGCGGGTCCAGTATGACGGTTCGTCGAACTATTTGTTACAGGAAAGCAGAATCCGTTGCGGCGCAAGACCAAAGGCTGCGCACTGTCGGTCTCGATTTGGGTGGATTGGCCCCGCCTTTTTGGGACCAAATCGATGGCGGAGAGGGTGGGATTGACCTCGCATCGCTCGGTCGCCTTCGGCCCGAACCCGGTGAGTTCTCACCCAGCCCTGAACCACAAAAAAGCCCCCGAAATCGGGGGCATTTTCGTGGCGGAGAGGGTGGGATTCGAACCCACGGTACCGTTGCCGGCACGCCGCATTTCGAGTGCGGTGCTTTCGACCTCTCAGCCACCTCTCCGCAAGATCAGGATGCTGGCCGGCACTGGCCGGCGTTGGTCGGGGGCGGCCTCTAGCAGCGGTTGCCGCAACTGCAAAGCCCGCTTTTGCGTCGCATGCGGGCAGGCGGATCCTGTTACATTTGACGACAATTCCCCTGCTTTGCGGCAAAATCCGGTGACATCCATCGATCAGGAAGGAGCGGCAGGCGCGGCTGCCCCGTGCCGCCACGAGGAGAATATGATGCGCAAGTTTGCTTATGCGATCGTCGCTGGCTCGCTGCTGGTCAGCGGCTCGGCCTATGCTGCCGGCACGACCACGCCGGCGAAGGACCAGACCACCAAACCGGTCAAGGTCAAGCCGATGAAGGTCAAGCACGCCAGCAAGCACACCAAGAAGAACGCCAAGCCGGCGCCGGCCGAACCGAAGAACGGCTAGGTTCCACCAACCTGTAAGGCATTGCACAGGGAAGGCTGGATTACCCCCAAAGACCCGCCTTTTGACTCCTGCTGTGCAAATCAGGCCTCGCCGGTTGCCGGCGGGGCCTGAGCTTTTTCTTGCCAGGAGCAAACCGCTCGATGCACAGCTGCAACCCGGATATTGGCGTGAGCACGGGCCCCCATCTGCTCCTGGTCGAGGACGAGCGGTCAATCAGGGACCCGCTGGCCCGGCTGCTTGCCAAAGAGAATTTCCGCGTGACCGCGGTCGAGAATGCGGCAAGCGCCCGCCAGAAGCTGAATGACGGGGCATTTGACCTAGCGATCGTCGACATCATGATGCCAGGCGAGGATGGTCTTAGCCTGACGCGGTTCATCCGTGCCCAAAGCGCCCTGCCCGTCATCCTGCTGACCGCCCGGACCGAGGATATCGATCGCATTGTCGGGCTGGAAATCGGCGCCGATGATTATCTCGGCAAGCCGTTCAATCCCCGCGAACTGACCGCCCGGATTCGCGCTGTGCTGCGGCGAGCCAACTCTCGTCAGGGCCAAGCCGCGGTGGAGGAACAGACCCGCAGCTATCGCTTCGGTGAGTTCATCCTCGACGGACCACGCCGTCAGCTGCGGCGTGGAGACGAGGCCACCAAGCTGACCGAGGGCGAGTTTCGCCTGCTTGAGGCCATGTTGTCGCGGCCGGGAAGGGTGCTTACTCGCGACCAGCTGCTCGACCTGACCCGCCATCGCAGCCAGAAGCCGTTTGACCGGTCGATCGACAATATGGTGCTTCGCCTGCGCAAGCGGATCGAACGTGATCCGTCTTCTCCCGAATTGATCCAGACCGTTTACGGGGCCGGCTATGTATTCACCGGAGCGGTGGACCGCGTGTGAAACGCCTGACGCTTTTCGCGCAGATGGCGCTGCTGCTCGCCCTCTGCCTTGCCGTTGCCTTGGCAATCAACTTCGCGACCCTGCTCGAGACCCGCCGCAACCAGGGCCTTGACGTCGCCATTGCCCCGGCGGCCCAGAAGCTTGCTGACGCCGTCGCGGAACAAACCGGGCAACCGATCGCGCGTCCCGCCAGCGCGTCTCGCCACACGCCGTCAGAGGTCACGCTGCGATCGCCCGCCCACCCCAAGGCAACGCGCCTGCACAGCGCCGAACCCAAGGTCGGCCAGATCCTGCACCAGAATCGCTTGAACCCCACCGAGGTTCGCGCCTTCAACACCGGCGAAACCTGGCGCGGAGAAGGCTTGCTGCACCTTGCCGCCAAGCTGGATGACGGCCGCCGGATCAGTGTTCGCGCTCCCGGGCCGCCCGCGCTTGGCCCGATGATTGGCTGGCTGCTGCTGCAAATGCTGCTGCTGTTCGCGGTGATCGTCGTGCCCGCATTGCTGTTGCTTCACCGGTCAAGCCGCGCCCTCGCCCGGCTGACCGAGGCGGCACATGGCCCAGTCGGCGGCGCCGGCCAGGCGTCGCTTCCGGTCGATGGCCCCCGTGACATCCGGCGACTGACCGAAAGCTTCAACGCCATGCGGGGCCGGATCTCGGCGATGATCGAAGATCGCAACATCATGCTTGGCGCGGTGGGCCATGACCTTCGCACGCCGCTCACCGCGCTTCGCCTCGAAGCGGAAGGTGTGGCCGACGGGGCGACGCGTGACACGCTGGTCGCCCACATCGAGGCCATTGCCGCGCAGCTCGACGAGATCATCGGCCTGGCCCGCTACGGCCAGCCGATCGCCAATCCCAAACCCGTCGACCTGGGAGCGGTCGCTGAACGGCTGCTTGGCGGCCGCCAGGCCGGAGGCGCGAAGGTCAGCCTGAAAATCGAAGATCGACCCATTTGCCTGGGCGACGAGACCGCGATCAGCGGAATGCTACAGAATCTGGTCGATAATGCGCTTCGCTATGGCCACCGGGCGGATGTCGTCGTCGCGCAAGACGAGGCGGCGGCAATCCTGCTGGTCCGCGACGAGGGGCCGGGCATTCCCGCGGACAGCATGGCCGACGCGGTGCGCCCGTTTGGCCGGCTGGAGCCGTCGCGCAATCCCGGCATGGGCGGACATGGACTGGGGCTGGCCATCGTCGACCAGGTGGTCCGCAGCCATGGCGGAGCGTGGAGCTTGGCGAACATCACCGAGGGAGGGCTGGAGGTCAGGGTCGCGTTGCCCCTTGCTCCGGCGACAGCGACGTCTACATTACGCACATGAATTCGATCCCGCCCGTCTCGCGTATCAGCGACCTTCCCCTTGCCCGCTACGGCATCGGCGACATGGTTCGCCATCGCCTGCTCGATTTCCGCGGGGTGATTTTCGACGTCGATCCGGAATTCGCCAACAGCGACGAATGGTATGAAGCCATTCCCGAGGCGATGCGCCCGGCCAAGGACCAGCCCTTCTATCACCTGCTCGCCGAGAACGCCGAGAGCAGCTACGTCGCCTATGTCAGCCAGCAGAACCTCGTTCCGGATGATGAAGGCGATCCGATCGACCACCCGGCCATCGGGACACTGTTCGAAGGGTTCGACGGGACCAGCTACAAGCTGAAGCCCGAACACCGCCACTGAGCCGCCGAGCGCAGCGAAGCGATTGCATTGCAATCGTTGGCAGCGTGGAGAGATGGCGAAGGCCGGCCCGCCCGCGAAGCCGCGACTGACGTCACGAATTTACTTCGTGACGGCCCCTCCGCCAGCTTCGCTGGTCCCCCTCCCCGAGCAAGCTCAGGGAGGATATGGCGGTTGACAGAATCACTACCACCCCATAGGCGGCACGCTTTCCCGCGCGGGGCATCGCCACGCGGTGTTTGTTTGCGCGGTCAATGAGTGACGGAAAGTGAAGAGGCCCATGTTCGCAATCGTGCGCACGGGTGGCAAGCAGTATCGCGTTGCCCCCGGAGACAAGATCGTCGTCGAGAAGCTGGCCGGCAATGCCGGTGACAGCGTCGACCTCACCGATGTCCTGCTGGCGGGTGAAGGGTCGGACCTCAAGTCGACCGACGGCCTGATCGTCGGCGCGGAGATCATCGCCCAGGCGAAATCGGACAAGGTCACGGTGTTCAAGAAGCGCCGCCGGCACAATTATCGTCGCAAGGCCGGGCATCGCCAGCAGCTGACGATCCTCAAGATCGTCTCGATCGGCGGCAAGAAGGCCGAGAAGAAGGCCGCCGCGCCGAAGGCCGAGGCTGCTGCACCTGCGAAGGCCGAAAAGCCCGCCGCCGAGAAAAAGGCGGCTCCCAAAGCGTCGACAAAGGATGCTGCACCTGCTAAGGCGGCAGCCAAGAAGGCCCCTGCGGCCAAGGCTAAGAAGTAAGAGTAGCACGAGATGGCACATAAGAAAGCAGGCGGCTCGTCGCGCAACGGCCGCGATTCACAAGCCAAGCGCCTCGGCGTGAAGAAGTTCGGCAGCGAAGAGGTTCGCGCCGGAAACATCATCGTCCGTCAGCGCGGCACCAAGTGGTACCCGGGCGACAACGTCGGCCTGGGCAAAGACCATACGCTTTTTGCGCTCACCGACGGTCGCGTGTGTTTCCGCGATGGCAAGCTTGGTCGCAAATACGTCCACGTCGAAGCCATTATGCCGGAGGCAGCTGAATAGGCGGGATCGGTCGATAAAGGGCCGCTCCCGGAGGGGGCAGCCCAAAGAGACCCAAAAGGTTTCAAAGGGAGAAGAGGGAAGCCCCCTCCTCTCCCTTTTTTCATTTTCTTCTCCCGAAACTGCAACAGAGCGGCCCTAGCGGGCAGCTTGAGAGGAGAAGGAAGTTGAGCATGTTCGCGCGTACCGAACGATTGCTGCTGAGACCGGGCTGGGCCGAGGACGCCCCCGCGCTGGCGCGCGCCATTGCCGACGAGCAAGTGGTACGCAACCTGGCGACGGCGCCCTGGCCGTTCGCGCTCGAGGACGCGGAAGCGTTTCTCGCCGCGCCGCGCGATCCGGCGATGCCAAGCTTCCTGATCACGGAGCGGCAGGCCGACGGGCCGCCGACGATCGTCGGCGCCTGCGGGCTCGGCCGGCGGCCATCGGGCGCGGTCGAGCTTGGCTATTGGATCGGCCGGACGCACTGGGGCAAGGGGTTCGCCACCGAGGCCAGCCGAGCGCTGATCGACATCGCCAAGGCGTTAAAGCTGCCACGGCTCGAGGCTTCGCACTTTCTCGACAATCCGGCGTCAGGCCGGGTGCTGGAGAAGCTGGGGTTCAGGCCGACGGGCCTCAGCGCTGAGCGTTACAGCTGCGCGCGCGGCGGCGAAGCGATGGCCCGGCTGTACCGGCTGTCGCTGATGGGCCGTGGAGAATTGGAGACGCCGTTGGCGGCCTAGGCCGCCCGGCGTACCTTCCTCGTGCTTTCGGTGCCGAGGGCGGCCTCCGCCTCATAGCGCTTGATGAGGTGGCGGTCGTCCTCGTTCCACGGGTGGAAGCCGGGCAGGAAATATGCTGCCCAGGCGCGGAAGATCTTCCGCATCATGCCCGGCCGGACCCACATGAAACGAAGTAGGCCCAACCAGGCCTTGGGCCCGGTGATGCCGTCCTGGCGGAGTAGCTCGATCCCACCAAGCGTTCGGTCGAGCGTGAAGTTGCGGGTGGCGATTAGCATGATCTGCGCCTTGACCTTCCACCGCTTGAACCGGGGCCAATGGCGCGTGGCATGGAGCCAGGTGTCGTAGGCGACGCCCTTATGCTCGATTTCCTCGATCGCGTGCCAGCGCCACATCGCCTGGGCTTCGGGCTCGGCGGCGGCGAGGTGGCGCGGATCGGCCAGCAGCTCATGGGCAAAGATGGCGGTGAAGTGCTCAAGCGCCATGGTCGAGGCCAGCGAGGCGATCGGCGGTTTGGAGCGGATGAAGTCGAGCCGCATCTGCAGCCGATCCTCGAGCGGCTTCAAATCATAGCCTGCGTCGACAGCCGCCTTGTTGAACGCATCATGCTCGCGGCTGTGGATCGCTTCCTGGGTGGTGAAGCCCTTGATTTCCTCGGCCAGTTTGGCGGGCGCGCCATGGCGATGGTTGCGCACCGCCTCGACGAAGAAGGCCTCGCCCTTGGGGAAGGTCGATGACAGCGCGTTGTAGAAGGCGGTCGCGAACGGATCGCCGCCATGCCACCAGTGCGCCGGCTTGACCTCGCGCGCGAAGCGGCGGTCGCGTGGGGTGATGCTGAGATCGACCGGGGTCACACTTGCGGCATTCATGATTACACTCCAAGCACCATGCGAAGCTTCATATGAAATAACTGACATAAATGTCAATAGCATTACAGACCCGTAAGAGATTGTCGCCCGAACAAAGCCGGGCGGCGGCGGTCGCGGCGGCCCGCCAGCTACTGCGCGACGAAGGCGTGGCGGCGGTGACCTTGAAGTCGGTCGCGGCCAAAGTCGGCCGGACCCACGCCAATCTGCTCCATCACTTCGGCAGCGTTGCCGGGCTGCACCGGGCCCTGGCCGAGGACATCGCCCACACAGTCTCGGCGTCGATCACCGATGCGATCGGCAAGCGGCGACGCGGTGAGGCCAGCGCCCGCGACGTGGTCGACGCCATGTTCGACGCGTTCGATGCCGAGCGGGTAGGTGAGCTAATCGGCTGGATTGCCCTCACCCGCCAGCGCGAAGCACTGGAGCCGGTGATCGAGACGATCCGCACCATCGTCGAGGATTTCCGCAGCGCCGGCGACCCGCGGCCGATGGACCGGGTGACGCTGGGACTGGTATTGATGGCGATCGGCGACAGCCTGGCCGGGGAAGAAGTCGCCGGCGCCAGCGGTCTTGGCCGCGAAGCCGTACGCGAGGATGCGGTCGGGCTGATCAAGGGGATCGCCGGCGAAGGTTAGGGGAGACGGGCGATGATCAGCGGGGCGCATGTGATGATTTTCACACGTGACGAGGACGCGGATCGCGCTTTCTTACGCGACGTGGTCGGCATTCCCTGCATCGACCCCGGCGGCGGCTGGCTGATCTACAAGCTGCCGCCAACCGAGATGGGCGTCCATGGCGGTGAGCAAAACGATGTCCACCAGCTCTATTTCATGTGCGACGATCTTGATGCGGAAATGGCCAGGCTGGCCGATTTGGGCGCGAAATGCTCGGAGCCGTTCAGGGCCAGCTGGGGCCGGGCGACCAGCATCCCGCTCCCCGGTGGAGGCAAGTTCGGACTCTACGAGCCACGACACGCTAGGCCCTGAGTCCGCTGCCATTTCGCCTTATTTGTCGTTAAGGGCGGCGCCATGCATTTTCTCGACCAGGCCAAGATCTTCATTCGCTCCGGCGCGGGCGGCCCCGGCGCGGTCAGCTTCCGGCGCGAGAAGTTCATCGAGTATGGCGGACCCGACGGCGGCGACGGCGGCAAGGGCGGCGACATCATCTTCGAAGCGGTGCCGGGCCTCAATACGCTGATCGACTTCCGCTACACCCAGCATTTCCGTGCGCCGCGGGGCAAGGGCGGCGCAGGCTCCAACATGACCGGTGCGGGCGGCAAGGACCTGGTAATCAAGGTGCCGGTCGGCACCCAGATTTTAGCCGACGACGAAGACCGCACGCTGCTGGCGGACCTGATCGAGGAGGGCCAGTGTCTCCATTTTCTGAAAGGCGGCGATGGCGGGCGGGGCAACGCCAGTTACAAGAGCTCAACCAACCGCGCCCCGCGCCAGCACGGCACGGGCTGGCCGAGCGAGGAAATGTATGTCTGGCTGCGGCTCAAGCTACTCGCCGATGTCGGACTGGTCGGGCTGCCCAACGCCGGCAAATCGACCTTCATCAACGCCGTCACCAACGCGCAGGCCAAGGTCGGGGCCTATGCCTTCACCACGCTGCGGCCGCAGCTGGGCGTGGTCAGCCACAAGGGCCGTGAGTTTGTCGCGGCCGACATTCCCGGCCTGATCGAGGGCGCCGCCGAAGGAGCCGGGATCGGTGACCGCTTCCTTGGTCATATCGAGCGCTGCCAGGTGATTTTGCACCTGGTCGACGCCAATGATGAGGATGTCGCCACTAGTTACCGCATCGTCCGCGACGAACTCGACGCCTATGGCGCCGGCCTCGCCGACAAGCCGGTGGTGGTGGCACTCAACAAGATCGACACGCTCGACGACGAGCTGATCGCCGCCCTCACCGCCGAGCTGGAAGCGGCCAGCGGAAAAAAAGTCTATCCGCTCAGCGCGGCCGGGAAAATCGGCCTTGAGCCGGTCCTGGACGCCTTGCTCGAGCGAATTTCGGCCGAGCATGTCGAGGACGATGGGCCCGGCGAAGAAATAGAATGGTCGCCGATTTGAAGCTGGCGATCACTGGCGGCACCGGCTTCGTCGGCGGCCGGTTGATCGAACTGGCGCTGGCGGCGGGCCATGAAGTCCGCGCGTTGACACGGCGGGATCAAGAATCGCGGTCCGGCATAACGTGGGTCAACGGCGCGCTCGACATCCAGCCCAGCCTCGGACGGCTGGCGGAGGGTGCCGACGCGCTGATCCATGTCGCCGGGGTGATCAATGCGCCCGACTCGGCCGGATTCGAGGCCGGCAATGTCACCGGCACCAGCGCGGTGTTGGCCGCGGCCGAGAAGGCCGGGGTCAAGCGCTTCGTCCACGTCTCCTCGCTGTCGGCGCGCGAACCCAGGCTATCCGCCTATGGCGCCAGCAAGGCAGGGTCCGAGGCATTGGTTGCCGCTGCAACGCTGTCCTATGCGATTGTCCGCCCGCCGGCCGTTTATGGCCCGGGCGACAAGGAGACATTCGAGCTTTACCGCATGGCCAGGCGCGGTTTCGTCATCCTGCCGCCCGAGGGCCGGCTTTCACTGATCCACGTCGACGATTTGGGCCGTCTGCTGCTGGCGCTGGCCGACCCCAACGCACCCAAGGGGCTGCTGGTCGAGCCCGACGACGGGCGGCATGGCGGCTGGAGCCATCGTGAGTTCGGCCAAGCGCTGGGCAAGGCCGTGGGCCGTAGTGTGGCGACGGTGTCGATGTCCCGGCCAATTCTCGACCTGGTCGCCAAGGTCGACGGCTGGATGCGCGGGTCCAGGGCCAAGCTGACGGCGGACCGCGTGGCCTATTTCTGTCACCCCGACTGGATGGTCGACCCCGGCCGCGGTGCGCCGGAGCATCTTTGGAAGCCGCAAGTCGAGACCGAGCAAGGGCTCGCCGACACCGCCAAATGGTATCGCGAGGCCGGCTGGCTCTAGCGGGTCAGCAGTTGATAGATGACGGCGCCGGCGGTCAGCACCATGCCGAGCAGGAATAGGGTGAAGCTCCAGTAGAGCCAGCTGTATTTGTCGTCCCGCAGGACCTTGCCATGGTCGTACAGATCGGCAGCCAGCCGACGGTAAGTCTCCTCCTCCGACGACAACACCCTGACCATTTCCGCGATGTAATCCTCACGACGCGCATTTGCATAGCTGCCGAAGAAGAGGACGTTGATCTTTTCTTGCGGGATCGGGACCTTGCTCGCGCGCATCCGATTTGGCCGGATGGTCAAAACTCCGAACACTGTCGCGATGAAGGAGAAAACCGTCAGGACCAGCAATGGCACGCTGGCCTTGCCATCGGCAATGTCACCGATCGACAAAGAGAAAACAACGAAACTGGCGCCCATCAAGATGGAAGCCTTGTTGTCGGCCATCTCGGACATCGCCAGATTGCCTTCGTACGCAGCAACAAGGAGGTTGTGGACCTCCTTCGGAAAGACCGGATCGTTCGGGCTTACAAGTTTCGGCTCGCCGCCGCCTTCACTCATTGCCTGTCCCCTTGCCTGGCTCATTGCCATGCAAGCTCGGAATGCCGCCGGAAGCAAGCCTTTAGAGAATGCCCGCCTTCGGATGAAGGCGGGCACGCTGGGAATCTATTTCTTGGTCGGGTCGCTGACCACCACATAACTAACCGACGAGCCCTGGTAGCGTTGCTGGTACCAGGTGCCGCCGCAGCTGTAATAGCTGTAGCCGCCATAGACGTAGGTCGAGCAGCTCGACGGCAGCGAGTAATAAGTCGAGCCGACCGCCACCGCGCTGGTTGTCGCGCCGACCGCGACGCCGGTCGCATAGGCAGCGCCGCTGCCATAGGGGTAACCCGTCCAACCGCCATTTTCGACATTCACATCGACATTGTTGCCGGCGACGACGTTGCCGGTATTGACGTTACCGCTGCCGACCGTGCCGGTGTTGACGTTGCCATTGTTGACCGCGCCGGTGTTGCCGTTGCCGCTACCAGCGACGCCGGTGTTGCCGTTGGCGGCGACGCCGGTGTTGCCCGACTTGTTCTGGACATTGGCGCGGTTGGCGCTGTTGCCATTGCCGTTGGCTGCGATGCCGGTGTTGCCGTTGGCTGCGATGCCGGTGTTGCCGTTGGCGGAGCGATTGCCCTGGCCGAGCTGGCCGGAGCCATTTGGACGCTGGCCAGTTCCGCTTGGCCGCTGGCCGGTTCCGCTGGGCCGCTGCAAGCTTCCCTGCGGGCGCTGGAAGCCGCCGCCGCCACGCAAGCCACCGAAGCTACCGCCGCCGCCGCGGGCCGCTCCGGCGCCGCCTCCGCCACCAAATCCGCCGCCACCGCCGGGCCGCGCGTCGACTTCCTGGGCCGCGAGGGCCAGCAGGCCGGCGACAGCGCCAAACAAGGCGAAGCGCCGCAGCAGCGCGCGGGCGGTCGATTGGTCGCCGCGCGCAGGCTCATTCAGTCCGATCGTCATGTCATTCCTCATCGTCAGGTTGAAACCGTTACGCAGATTGGCCGCGCAAGCGCGCAACGGGGCGCGAGCCCCTTCATTTGTCCGTATTTTCCGGCAACGCCGATGCAGCCCCGCCCAGCGCCGCGTCGGCATTACCCCGCCGAACCGCGAATCGTTGAACTGTACCGTCCGGTTTAGTTATAATTCCCAGAAGCGTCAAGCCCCTTGCCTCCCGGCTTCGCCCTCTTTGCGCCCGATTTCGTTGCGAAAGCCCGTGGCGCCAACTAGGACGCGAGCATGACCGACCGAGCCGAGACCGACGCCAGGGTGAAATCCCTGATCGAACCGTTCAACAAGAAAGGGATCGAGGTCACCGACGCGACCCGGTTCGCCCAGGACCTGGAGTGGGACAGCCTGACCGTGCTCGACTTCGTCGCCAACGTCGAAGACGAGTTCGACATCCTCATCACCATGAACCAGCAGGCCGAGATCGAGACCGTCGCCCAGCTGGTCGATGCCGTCGGCAAGCTGAAGGCCGCCTGAGTTGAGCGACCTGTTCAGCAAATTCGATCCGCTGATCGAGACCCGCGACCAACTGCTGTCGACCGGTATCACCGACCCGTTCGGGCTGGTGATGGAGGAAGTGGTGTCGCCGACCGTCGCCATCTGCAACGGCCGCAAGACCATCCTGCTCGGCACCTATAATTATATGGGCATGACCTTCGACCCCGACGTGATCGAGGCAGGCAAGAAGGCGCTCGACGAATTTGGCTCCGGCACGACCGGCAGCCGCGTCCTCAACGGCACCTATGTCGGCCACAGGGCGGTCGAGGAGGCGCTCAAGGACTTTTACGCCATGGACCATGCCATGGTGTTTTCGACCGGCTACCAGGCCAACCTCGGGATCATTTCGACGATGGCCGGCAAGGATGACTACATCATCCTCGATATCGACAGCCATGCGTCCATCTATGACGGCTGCGCGATGGGCAACGCCCAGATCGTTCCCTTCCGCCACAATGACATCGACGCGCTCGAAAAGCGGCTCGGCCGCCTGCCCGAGGGAGCGGGCAAGCTGGTCGTGCTGGAGGGCGTCTATTCGATGCTCGGCGATATCGCGCCGTTGAAGGAAATGGTCGCCGTGTCAAAGGCGGCCGGCGCGATGGTGCTGGTCGACGAGGCCCATTCGATGGGCTTCATCGGCGAGAACGGCCGTGGCGTCGCCGAGGCGCAGGGCGTGATCGACGATGTCGATTTCATCATCGGCACCTTCTCCAAGTCGGTCGGAACGGTCGGCGGCTTCTGCGTCTCCAACCATCCCAAGTTCGAGATATTGCGGCTCGTCTGCCGGCCCTATGTGTTCACCGCCTCGCTGCCGCCGAGCGTGGTCGCCACCGCCGCAACCTCGATCCGCAAGCTCATGCACGGCTCCAACAAGCGTGCGCATCTTTGGGAAAACAGCAAGAAGCTGCACGGCGGCCTGAAGCAGCTTGGCTTCACGCTGGGCACCGACCAACCGCAGTCGGCGATCATCGCCGTGATCATGCCTGACCTGGAACGCGGCGCGGCGATGTGGGAAGCGCTGCTCCACGAAGGGCTGTACGTGAACCTCGCTCGGCCGCCCGCCACGCCGGCCGGGATGACCCTGCTCAGGTGCTCGCTCTGCGCCGAGCATTCGAGCGAGCAGGTCGACGAAATTCTCGGCATGTTCGAAGCGGCGGGGCGAAAGACCGGCGTGATCGGTTGAGCCGGGGAACCACTCCCTATTGGGGGTTTCGCGCGGTGAATCCGGCGGTTACACTGACACCATGACGCCAGCGGAAGAACCCAGGTTCGACTGGCGCCGCGGGGGCGCCGCGGCGGTAGCGTTGCTCGCCACGCTGGTATTGCTGGGCATGGTCGTGCTGGTGGCGATGACCAACAGCGCCCGCGACCAGGCGCTGCAGGCCGAGCGCCACGCTTATGACGTTGCCCTGCTGACCCGCACCGCCGATGCCAGCATTGCTCGCGCCGAAGCAGCGGTCGGCCGCTTCGCGCTGGACCGGGACCCGGACAAGAGTGGTAACCGCTACCTTGCCCAATGGCGCCTCGCCCAGCAGCAGATCACGCAGCTCGAGCGATCGGTTTCGAGCGATCCCGAGCAGCGGCGCCGGGTCGACGACCTGCGCCAATTGTTCAACGAGCGAGGCCAGCAGTTCAGCGACGTCGCCCGCTACAGCGGGGCCAAGCAAAAGGATTACGGGCTTCGCTATTATTATGCCATTTCACTCCCCCAGCCGGGCGAGAAAGACGACACCGGCACCAAGCTAAGGGCGAAGCTGGGCGAAATCGCCAATGCCGAGCGAGCGGGCCTTTCGAAGCGGATCGAAGTGTCGCAACTCTTCTCGGCCGAGGCCGACCGGCTGACCGACTATCTCAGCTGGCTGGGCGTGATCGTCGGCCTGTTCGCGATCTTCATGGGCTATATCGCGGTCCAGGCGCTGCGGCAGAATGTCGCGGTCCGCAAGGAAGCCGAGTCCGAATTCGAGCGCGCCCAGGTGCTGGAGCTGGCGGTTCGCGAACGCACCCAGGAGCTGTGGGAAGCCAACCAGGCGCTGAAGGCCGAGGCAATCGAGCGCCAGGCGGCCGAGGCGCAGCTGCGCCAGGTGCAGAAAATGGAAGCGGTTGGCCAGCTGACCGGCGGCATCGCCCACGACTTTAACAACATGCTGGCGGTCGTGGTGGGTGGAATCGACCTCGCCCGGCGCCGGCTCGACGGCCCGCGGCGCGAGGTGATGGCCCACCTCACCAACGCCATGGAAGGCGCAACGCGCGCGGCGGCGCTGACGCGTCGGCTGCTGTCCTTTGCCCGCTCCGAACCGCTGCTGCCCGAGAGGCTCGACACGGCCGTGCTGCTGGGCGGGATGAGCGAGCTGCTCGACCGGACGCTCGGCGAACGGATCAAGGTCTCGACCAAGCTGGCCGAGGAAGCCTGGCCGGTGTTCGTCGACCCGCACCAGCTTGAAAATGCGATCCTCAACCTGGCGGTCAATGCGCGGGACGCGATGGACGGGACGGGCAAGCTTGTGATCCGCACCCGCAACAAGTCGATGCAGGCCAATGCGGTCGGCGATATCCGCGCCGGAGAATATCTGGTGATTGAAGTCACCGACACCGGCTGCGGCATGACTACCGAGGTCAAGGAGCGGGCATTCGAGCCGTTCTTCACCACCAAGTCGGTTGGCAAGGGAACGGGGTTGGGCCTCAGCCAGATTTTCGGCTTCGCCCACCAGTCGGGCGGCGAGGTCGGCATCGAGAGCCAGGTCGGCAAGGGCACGACGGTTTCGATTTACCTGCCGCGGACCGACGCCCAGCCCAACAACGTTCGCGCCCACCCGGCAACGCAGGTTAAGGCGGAGGATGACATGACCGTGCCGGGAGCGCGCATCCTGCTGGTCGAGGACGATCCGCGGGTTAGGACGGCCACCATCGGGGCGCTGGAAGATCTTGGTTATGAGCCGATCGCCTGCTCGAGCGGCGCCGAAGCATTGGCGCTGTTCGACAGCATGGAATTCGACCTGGTGATTTCCGACGTGATCATGCCGGAAATGACCGGGCCGGAGATGGTTCGCGAACTAAAGACCCGCCGGGGCGATATCGCCATTTTGTTCGTCACCGGCTATGTCGGCGAAGGCGAAAGCGACGATCTGGTCGGTCACGACCTGTTGAGGAAGCCGTTTACGGTCAGCACGCTGGCCAGCGCGGTTACGGGTGCGCTTTCCCGCCGCTCTAGCGTATCGCGCCCGATCGGAGGAGCCGCGGCAGCAGGCTGATCGCGGCCAGCAGCGGATGCCGCTTCTGCCACGGCTTCAATTCAATGCTGGTTCCAGCGTGGCGGTTGATCTTCCAGGCAATATATTCCGCTCCGCCGGCATAGGTGGCACTGGCCTTGGCCAGCCGCAGGACGGACAGCAACTTCCCTTCGAAACGCCGGCGGAGCCACCCGCCACCCGGGATCGCGGGGTCGATTGAGGCCACAACCGCCGGTGAGAAACGCTCATATCGTTCGAGGTCGGCATCGACCACCGAGCCGGACCGGCCCTTGCGCTCGGCGCGGAGTTCGGCGGAGTAGGTCAACGAGAAAGCCCGGCGCCACCAATGGAGCACGGACTCACCGTCAATCTTGCCCGCAGCGGCCAATAGTGTCGGAGCGGCCCGCGACACCGCCGCAATTGCCGCCGCGCGCGCTGCCTCATCCGAGCTCCACACCAGCCGCGAGGGCTGGGCAAAGCGCGCCCAAACCGAGACATTTCGCGTTTCCGGACCGTTGAGGCGGTAGAAGTCGCGCTCGCTGAGCACCGCATATTTGGCTGCCAATCCGCCTTGCTGGAACGGGAAGACATTGGGCGGGATCAGCGCATTGGCCCTAGCCAGCGATGGCTTATCATAGGCCGAAGGATAGTCGGACACGATCAGGTAGAAATCGAGCATTAGCCCGTCGAGCTGCTTTTCGCGGAGGCAACTGCCGTAAAACAGGACCGCCCGGCTGGCCGCCCCGTGCCGTGCAGCAATGGCTTCAGCCATGGCCTTTGCGCGGGGATCGACCGGCTGGTCGAGCTCGGCCTCGACGAGGTCGCGAAGTACTTGAGTCATCGCGTCGCCTCAGGCGGCGATGCGGACAAACGACAGCGGCTGGGCCGGCCGCAGCAGGATCGGCTTGCCAACCCCGGCGCGGAAGGTCTCGCCATCGAGGATGACCCGGCTGGATTCGCCTTCGATCGCAATCTCGTCGGCTTCCTCGACATGGACGCCGTCCAGCTTGGTCCGCCCCAGCCGGCCGACCATGCTGGCAAAAAAGGCGCGTAGCAGCGACACCGGCTTCTGTTCGACGGCGACGAATTTCAGCGGCCCTCGGCTATGGGCGCTGAAGTCGCCGGAAAGCAGCAACTTCTCGAGGGTTGTGACGAACAGGAAAGAAAAGCGGGCCGTAATAGCGCCTTCGCGGCGTACGCTAATACTGAGCGGCATCGGTTCTGGCGGGAGGAAGCTCGCGCGGAGCCGGAAAACCTGGGCCAGCACGACCGCGACAGCGGTTATGAAATGGCTGATGCTGTTGGGCAGGCCGAGCGGATAGACCCGTTCCCGGCAGTAAAGCATGATGTCTGCCAGCCCGGCCCCGCCCATGAACATGCCGATCACCGGCTTGATCCCGGTCTCGCCACCCGACAATGAAATCAGTTCGCGCGCCACCAGGTGAGGCGACATGTCGGCGCGGGCGATGGCCAGCAATTTCTCAAGCGCATCAACCGGATCGCCCTGCACCCCGAGGTCGAGCGCAATCAAATTGGTCTTGCCGCTCGGCAGTACCGCCACCGGCGGCGCGGCGGTGCCAAAATGGCCGCCATTATGCAGCTCGGTCAGTACCGCCTGGACGGTGCCGTCGCCGCCGTTGATCGCCAGCACCGCCGGATCGATCCGCGCGATGGTTCGCATCGCCTCGCCGATCTGGCTGGCCTGCTCCACCTCATAATGGAAAATGTCGGGATGTTCGGCACAGAAGGCACGGATACGCGGCAGCTGGGCAAGATTGCCCGTCGATTTGGGATTGCTGATCAAGGCGATCCGCAGCCGCGCCATCAACTGCCCACGCGTCCAACACTGAGGCCCCTCATATAAACAAGCGTAACCCCGACCCGTGATGGGCCGTTTCCGACCGTGAATGCGGCCTTGGCGTAGGGCGGTTTCGGATTGAACAGGCTAACCTTGGGATCCCGTGAATAGCCGCCGCCATCCTGACGGTCGCGCTCCCCGTTGACGTTGAGGTCGTGATGGACCGACAGCGCATAGCGTCCCGGGGCCGGCACCGGCACGCAAATGTCCATCGACCGGGCAGTGACCGGAACCTTGACCTTGCTGATCCGGCCTCCCTTGGCCAACCAGAGGTTGGCGTCGGAGCCATATAGCGTCACCTTGACCTTGCCAGCGGGCTGCTTGAACCCGGCAACATGGACGACCACCGACGGCTTTCCGGCCGCGCAGCCGGTCGATGCCGCCACCGGCTGGGCCGCGGCATGCGAGGTCGCCGCCGCCGCCAGGGCTGCGCCACCGATCGCCAGAGGGACCGCCGATTTGGACATGATTTTCCCAGCCGCTCCGCTATAGGCACAAACGGCGCCGCTGCTCTGCCCATTCCCCCCAATTCGGAATCGGCATGTCTCGACGCCCCGGTTTCCATGTCGGCCCGCTTTGCGGCCAAATCATGGTGCCGCGTGGACGAAAACATGCTCTGAAGGGCCCAAGATTGCAGTTGGTCGATCGCTACCTTGCGCGCAGCATCGCCGTCCCGCTGATCGGGACGCTGGTGCTGGCGGCAATGCTGCTGGTGCTCGACAAGATGCTGAGGCTGTTCGACTTCGTCATCAATGCCGGCGGGCCGGTCAGCGTCGTGTGGCGGATGCTGGCCAATTTGCTGCCCGAATATTTCTCGCTGGGCATCCCGATCGGACTGCTGCTCGGGATCATCCTGGCGTTCCGCAAGCTGGCCTTGTCGTCGGAGCTCGACGCAATGCGCGGGATCGGCATCAGCTACGGCCGGCTGCTGCGTATTCCCTACATGTTCGCGGTCGGCCTGTTGCTGGTCAACATCGCCATCGTCGGCTGGGTCGATCCCTATGCCCGCTACCGCTACGAGGGCCTGCGGTTCGAGCTCAAATCCGGTGCGCTGGGCGCGTCAATCAAGGTCGGCGAGTTCAACCAGTTCGGCAAGCGCATGACGTTGAGGATCGACCGCAGCGAGAAGAATGGCACTCGCCTGCACGGCATTTTCACCGCGCTTGACGACAAGTCGGGAACCCGCATCGCCGCAACGGCGGCCGAGGGCCAATTCCTGTCTACCGATGATCCGGACACCATCATCTTCCGGCTGAAACGGGGCCGCTTGATCCAGGAAGGAGTCAATTTCGCCACTCCCCGGACCTTGTCGTTCAACAGCTATGATTTGCCGATCAACATGCCCGCAACCGACTCTTTCCGCGGCCGCGGCGACGAGGAAAAGGAGCTGGTCCTGCCCGAGGTTTATGCCCGGGCCTATGGCGGTGCGGCGCCGGACCACAAGGCCAATTTGGCCGCGCGCGCCAACCTTCATTTCCGGCTGGTCGAAATCGCGATGATGCTGATGCTGCCGCTGCTCGGCGTTGCCCTGGCCGTCCCGCCCAAGCGCAGCAACAGCTCGCTCGGCATCTTCGTCGGGATCGTCCTGGTGGTCACCTACCACAAGATCAACCAATATGCCGAAGGAGCCGGCGCCCAGGGCCGGCTGCAGCCCGAGCTGGCGCTGTGGCTGCCGTTCGTGGCGCTGGTCGCGCTGATTGCCTGGATGTACCATGTCATCGCCCACCGCCCGGGGGGCCAACCGATCGGCGCGCTCGAAGCGGCCTTCTCCAAGCTCGGCAAGGCGGTGCGCAAGGTCACGCCGCAGCGGCAGTTCAAACGGATTGAGGCGGCGGCATGATCAATCTCGATTTCATGCCCTCGCGCCAGCTGGCGCTCTACGCCGCGAGGCTGTTCCTGACCCGCAGCCTGGCGGTACTGATCATGCTGGTGCTGGTGCTGATGACGCTCGACCTGCTGGGCGAATCCGGCAAGATTTTGAAGGTCCCGGGCAACAGCGAAGCGGAGCTATGGCGCTATGTTTCGCTGCGCATTCCCCAACTAGTCTCCAAATTCCTGCCATTCTCGGTGTTGCTGGGCGCGCTGATTGCCTTTGCCGGGCTCAACCAGCACAGCGAAGTGGTATCGATGAAGGCCGCGGGCCTGTCGGCCCACCAGATCCTGGCGCCGATGATTGCCGCCAGCTTTGGCGTGGCTTTGCTCCTGTTCGCGTTCAACGAGCTGGTGGTGGTGAAGTCGGCCCGCACGCTCGATGCCTGGAGCGACGCTGATTACAAGCCGATCCCGCCATCGAGCGGCATCCTGTCCAACGTCTGGATCCGCGACGGCAATGACATGGTCCGCGCCCTCATCGTCACCGGGCAGGGCGAACGCACGCGGCTCCAGGACGTCACTATCTACGATCGCGAGAGCGACGGGCTGGCCAGGGTCATGAATGCCGACAGCGGCGAACGTGTGGCCGGTGCCTGGAAGCTCGACAATGTCCGCACTTACGACGCGCGAATGAACATCGTCATGAAGCAGCCGAGCGTGATTGTGCTCAAAGATGTTGAACCAGCCCGCTTCACCCTTGCTCAAATCGATCCGGAGGAGCGCGATTTCGTCGCCCTGAGGCAGGAAATCCAAGCACTGGAGGCAGCCGGAAGGCCGACCGAAGAGGCCCGGACCGGCTGGTGGCACAAGATCAGCGGACCCTTGTCGACAGTGCTGATGCCCCTCCTGGCGGCGACCGCCGCGTTCGGGCTGGCCCGTTCGGGCCGCGTCCTGCTCCGCGCGACGATCGGCATGGCGCTCGGCTTTGCCTATTTCGTCGCCGACAATTTCAGCGTGGCGCTGGGCAATTATGGCGCCTACCCGCCGTTCCTCGCCGCCTGGGCGCCATTCCTGCTGTTCCTGCTAATCGGCGAGTTCGTCCTGATCAGGCAGGAAGAATAGTAGCCTGCAGCCAGTGCGGGGCACTGGCGAAGCCGACTATCTAGCGGCCCTTCCAGCTCGACACGGCGAGCCGGGCCACCAATGGCGACAGTCCGCGATAATTGGCGTCGAAATAGACCGAGTTCGGCGCAAGCGAGGATTTGAGACGCCGGTGCGCTTCGCCCAGCGCATGGTAAGGGACGCCGGGGAGCAGGTGATGCAGCGCATGGTAGCGCAGGCCGACCGGTGCCCACAGCGCCGGCAACACGCCCGGCGGCGGAACATTGACGCTGTCGAGATATTGCTCGGTGACGCTCATCGGCTCGCCGTCATTTTCCCACAGGTGCGCGACTAGCGTCCGGATCTGGTTGAGGAACATCACGCCAGCGGAAATAGCGAGGAAGATCAAGAAGGCGCGGAGCGGAATATTGCCCGTTGCGACCAATGCCAGGAGCGTGATCGCCCAAAGGCTCGCCGCTGTTTCCTGAATCATCCAGCGCGTCCGGAATTCACCAGTCGGCGCGGGCCGGCGAAAGCGCGGGTTGATTTGTAGACCGGAATATTTGGCAACCACCGCCTCGCGCAGCTTCGGCGACAGCAGCGACAGCGGCGCCAGGATGCCGAAGCGGATCAACATGCCGACCGGCGCCAGCGCGGCGGCAATCAGGAACACCGGCAATGTCCACGGATGCATCAGCGCCAGCGGCAAATACTCCGGGTCCTCGGCGGTGCCATAATAAGTCTTGGCATGATGCTGGTTGTGGACCCCTTCATACATGAAGGACGGCACCAGCAGCGGCACCCCAACCAGAGCGTTCCACGCCCAGTAAAAGCCCGGAACCGCATTGGGCTTCACATGGGTAATCTCGTGAATGAAGCTGCCAGCCCGATAAAGCGCCAGGATCGCGACAAGACCCGCTACCACGCCAATAAGCGTGGACGGCGCGGCAATCGTCGCAGCCAGCGCGCCATATCCCAACAGGGCCGAACCAAGCATGTCGGCCCAGTATATTGCCGGCCTGGCGACATTGAGGTCGCGGGTCAGGCTGGCCGCGGCCTTGAGCATGGCCTTGTCGTCGCCGTGCGGGGCACGCGCGGCCTCGCCGGCGGCAGCCGGGCCCGTTTCACGGTCAAGGGCGACGGATTCGTTCATGGGAGGATGGGCCACTTGCAGGAGATAGTGGCACCATCGTGGCGGGTGAAGGGCTGTCCTGCCGCTGGCGCTTGGCCGCCTTAGCCGCTAGCGGTCGTCCATGGCCTCCTCCCCCATCACCATCCGCCCGGTCAGGACCGGGTCCGACCGCAAGACCTTCGTCGACTTCGCCTGGGAAGTTTACCGGGACGATCCCTGCTGGGTGCCGCCGCTCAAGGACGAGGTCCACGGGCTGCTCAATCCCAGGAAGAACCCCTGGTTCGGGCATGGCCGGGCCGAACTGTGGCTGGCGGAGCGAGACGGCAAGACCGTCGGCCGGATCAGCGCCCAGGTCGACGATCTGGTCCAGGTCCACATGGAACCGGGGACCGGCCAATGGGGGATGTTCGAGGCGCTCGATGGCGAGGCCGCGGCGGTGCTGATCGCGACTGCGGAAGAGTGGCTGCGCGGTCAGGGCATGACCAAGGCAATCGGGCCAATCTCCATCTCCATCTGGGACGAGCCCGGCCTGCTGATCCAGGGCTTTGACGAACCGCCGCTGGTGATGATGGGGCATCATCGGCCGGAATATCGGGCCTGGGTCGAGGCGGCCGGATATGGCAAGGCCAAGGACCTTTACACGTTCGAGCTGGATATCAGGATCGACATGCTTCCGGTGATCGACCGGCTGATCAGGGCCGGCGAGGCCAATCCGCGCATTCGCATCCGCAATGTCGACAAGTCGAACTTTGCCCGGGATTCGGCGATCATCCTGGATATTTTGAACGACGCCTGGTCGGACAATTGGGGGTTCGTCCCGCTGACCGATGCCGAGATCGCCTATGCCGGCAAGAAGCTGAAGCCGATCATCGTCGAGGATCTGGTCAAGATCGCCGAGGTCGACGGTGAGCCGGTCGCGTTCATGATGACCATCCCCGATCTGAACGAGATGATCCGCGACCTGAACGGCAGCCTGTTCCCATTCGGCTGGGCGAAGCTGCTGTGGCGGCTGCGCAAGGTGACGACGCGGCGCGTGCGCGTGCCGCTGATGGGCGTTCGCAAATCGCACCAGCATGGGCGCATGGCCAGCCAGCTGGCCTTCATGCTGATCGAATTCACCCGCCGCGTCTGCGTCGACAAATATGGCATCAACTTTGGCGAGTTCGGCTGGGTCCTCGAGGACAATCAGGGGATGATGTCGATCGCCCAGCTGCCGGGAGCCGGGATCAACCACACCTATCGGATTTACGATAAGGCGCTGTGACCAGCGGTTAACCGAGATGCCGGTCGAGCACGACCGACGTGGATACCGAGGCGACCCCGTCAATCGCGGCAATCGCTGATCGGCTGGCTTCGAGGCCGGCCATATCGTCGGCATCGATCCGAACAATGAGGTCGGTCGGGCCGGTAACCGAATGGATCATGCCGATTGACGGCACGCGCCGCAGCTTGGGGACAATCTGCGCGCATCGAAATCCGCCTTCGAAGCTGACCATCAGATAAGCCGACTGCGCCGCCCCGGCCTTGGCGCCTTCACGGATCGTGAAGCCATCGATGATGCCCGCGCACTGGAGCTTGGCCAGCCGCTCCTGGGTGGCGCTGCGCGACAGGTTCAGCTCGCGCGCCAGCGTCACGATCGGCAAGCGCGCATCGCGCCGCAGCAGGTCGAGCATTCGTCTATCGCGATCGTCCAACGCCAATTTCCGTCATAATGCCGGCAATTCCGGCATAATGCCCAATGAAACCGGCGGAAGATATGGGCATCTGTGCGTCACACCATGGAGACCGCCAGATGAGCCTCGACCTTGACCGCGCCGTATTGTTGCCGATCGATATGCAGCAAGCGTTCGATGACCCCAAATGGCCGCCCCGCTGGAACGGCCAGATCGACGCCAACGGCCTGGCGCTGATCCGTCACTGGCGCGAGCGGGGCCGGCCGATCATCCACGTCCGGCACGATTCGATTTTCCCCGATTCAACGCTTCACCCGGCCAGCGCCGGGAACCGGCATCGCCCAGGGTTTGAGCCACAAGGCGACGAGCCGCTAGTGACCAAGGGCGTCAACAGCGCCTTCATTGGCACCGACCTCGACCTTCGGCTGAAGCGGTTGGGGGCCCGGCATGTAGTGACCTTCGGCATTTCAACCGACATGTGCGTTTCGACCACCATCCGCACCGGGGCCAACATGGGCTGGGACATGATCCTGGCGGACGATGCGAGCGACTGCTTCGAGCTGCCTGACGCCAACGGCAAGATCATTCCGGCCAAAGCGATTCAAGCCGCCCATGTGGCGACGCTTGGCTTTGAATTCTGTCGGGTGATGAAGACGGGCGAATTGTTGGCGGCTTAGGACAGTTCGATCGCTACCGGCGCGTGGTCGGACGCTTTCTCCTCGCCCCGCGCCCATTTGTGGACCTCGGCGCCGCGCAGCCGGTCGGCCGCCTGCGGCGAGCAAAGCAAATGGTCAATGCGGAAGCCGGCGTCGCGCGGCCAGGCGCCCGCCGTATAATCCCAGAATGTGTAGAGTCGGTCATCGTCCGGGTGCAGCAACCTTAGCGCATCGGTCCAGCCCTGGTTGACGATCCGCCGAAAGGCGGCCTGGCTTTCCGGCTGAAACAGCGCGTTATTGGCCATGGCCCGCCGCGAAAAAGTGTCGCGGTCCTCCGGGATGACATTATAGTCGCCGGCCAGCACCGCCGGCCGCTCCTCGGCGAGGATCGACGCCGCACGCTCCCGCAAGCGGTCCATCCATTTGAGCTTGTAGTCGAACTTCTCGGTGCCGATCGGATTGCCGTTGGGCAGGTAGATCGACGCGACTACCAGGCCGTCGATGTCGGCTTCGATATAGCGGCTGTGGCTGTCGTCGGGATCGCCGGGCAGGCCCAGCTGACGAAGCTCCGGCTGCTTGCCCTTGGCGAGGATGGCGACGCCGTTGAAGCCCTTCTGGACGTGCCACACGGCATGGTAGCCGGCGCCCTCGATCTCGCCGATCGGCAGCGCGTCGTCGGCGCATTTCAATTCCTGGAGGCAGACGATGTCGGGTTGCTCGCGATCGAGATATTCGAGCAGGCGCTGCAGCCGGGCGCGAATGCCGTTGAGGTTGTAGGTGACAAGCTTCACCCCGCTTCCCTAGCGGCGCGTCCGGTTCATTCAAACGCTAAATGAGGAACCGCAACCGCAGCCCGAAGCGGCATTGGGGTTGGTCACCTTGAACGAGGCGCCGCCCAAATCCTCGACATAGTCGACCTCCGAGCCCTGGATGAGATCGAGGCTGACCGGATCGACCACCAGGCTGACCCCGTCGGTCGTCGCGACCTGGTCACCATCTTCCAGCTCGCCAAGCTCGAACTTGTAGGTGAAACCGGCGCAACCGCCTCCGTCGACGGACAGGCGCAGCACCGCCGGCTTGCCCTGCCTGGAGGCAATGAAGGCAACGCGCTTGGCGGCGCTGGGTGAAAGGGAGACCATGTTCACGACCGCGAGATAGGTTCGCGGCGATGCAACGGCAAGCCTAGCGCTTGGCGCCGCTCGGTCCGCCAAGGGCAACCGCATCCATCGAATGGGTGCCGGCGCCGTTCCGCTGCATCGCGATCAGATAGTCGTTCGACTTCATGAACGGGATCGGGTTGACCGCGCTGCCGTCAATCCGGACCTCATAGTGAAGGTGGCTGCCGGTCGAACGGCCGGTCGAGCCCATGCGGGCGATTTGCTGACCGCGAACCACATGCTGGCCGGGGCTGACGAGGATCGCCGAGAGGTGGCCGTAGCGGGTTTCGATACCGCGGCCATGATCGACCTTGATGAGGTTGCCGTAGCCGCCGTTATTCCAGCCAGCCTCCGAGACGGTGCCGTCGGCGGTGGCGTAAATGGCGGTGCCGATCGGCGCGGCGAGATCGATACCCTGGTGACGGGCGGCGCCGCCGCGGAACGGATCGGTGCGCGTGCCATAGCCCGACGTGAATTCGGCGGTACGAACCGGCTTTTCGGAGGGAACCGCGATCGCACCGTCCGCCAGATTGTCGAGCTTCTTCCAGCTGGTGAACAGCGACTTGAAGGTCGGATCGGCCTGGCTGGCGCTGTCGAACGGACCGCCCTGCGCTCCCTTGCCGATGGCGTCGACATAACCAAGCTTGGCGATAATTGCCGGATCGACCTTTTCGCCGGCGATCATCGCGGCGAGAATCCTCTGGCGCTCTTCGATCTGGTGAACGCGCGCTTCGGTCGCCGCGGCGAGGCGGGCAATATCCGAAGAAACGGCCGCCGGAGCGGCCGCGGCTGAAGTCGAAGGAGAGACGAACAGGCGAATTGCCGAGTAAGCCGACCAGGCAAACAGGATCGCCATCACGGCCAGCATGCCGAATTGCACAGGCGCCGAAAGGCGCAGGCGGCGCAAATGATTGCCATCGTGGACAAACAGGTCGCGGGTTTGAAACAACCTCTTCGCTGCGATCGCCGCTTGGGTCATGGCTCCAACTAACTCCTCAAAACACCGCCACCCGGCGCAATTGCACCCGGCCCAAATTCAGTCCGTTAAGGAGCTCCCCAGCCCCGCTTTATCCGGCATGCGATTGCCCTCGCATGTCGAAGGCGTGACACTGGGCCGGAGGAGTTAAGCAATTCAACCTCCGGTTCCCCCTTAAGGGGTGAAGTGCGGGGTCACTGGGACGAACCGTTGCGCGAGGTTGCGTTAGGTTAACAAATTAACCCGAATTTATCGTGAAAATACATCGCACACCCGAATCCTTCGCAGGTGCAAAATTGCCACTAACGGTGGCTGGCGGACCTCGCTAAACCTTGCGGCGGGCCACGCCGTCCCAACGCGGCGCGTGCTCTCTGGAAGGAGAGTTATGTTGACGAACACCCCGCCTGCGGTGCGCCCGTTGCGCCCGCATTTTTCATCCGGTCCCTGCGCCAAGCCGCCGGGCTGGTCTCCCGACAAGATAGACACCCGTATTCTTGGCCGGTCGCATCGCAGCGGCCTTGGCAAGGAACGGCTCAAGCTCGCCATCGACCTGATGCGCGAGATGCTGGCGCTGCCCGATACGCATCGCATCGGCATCGTGCCCGGATCCGACACCGGCGCATTTGAAATGGCGATGTGGACCATGCTGGGCGCGCGGCCGGTGACGACCCTGGCCTGGGAGAGCTTCGGCGAGGGCTGGGTGACCGATGCGGTCAAGCAGCTGAAGCTCGACCCGACCGTGATCCGCGCCGATTATGGCGAGTTGCCCGATCTCAAGCAGGTCGACTGGTCAAACGATGTCCTGTTCACCTGGAACGGTACGACGAGCGGCGTGCGCGTGCCGAACGGCGATTGGATACCGGCCGACCGCGAGGGCCTATCCTTCGCCGATGCGACCAGCGCGGTGTTCGCCTACGACCTGCCGTGGGACAAGATCGATGTCGCCACCTT
Source organism: Sphingomonas sp. (assembly GCF_023266535.1). Classification (GTDB taxonomy): domain Bacteria; phylum Pseudomonadota; class Alphaproteobacteria; order Sphingomonadales; family Sphingomonadaceae; genus Sphingomicrobium. Next base: position 44,935 of record NZ_JAHFPY010000002.1, read on the forward strand.
CAGCTGGCAAAAGGTGCTGGGCGGCGAAGGCGGCCATGGTGTGCTGATCCTCGGCCCCCGCGCGGTCGGGCGACTGGAGAGCTACACGCCCGACCGGCCGCTGCCGAAGATCTTCCGCCTCACAAAGGGTGGAAAGCTGATCGAAGGCATCTTCACCGGCGAGACGATCAATACCCCGTCGATGCTGGCGGTCGAGGACGCGATTGTCGCGCTGGAATGGGCGCGCTCCGTCGGCGGGTTCGAGGGGCTGAAGGCCCGGACCGAAGCGAACGCCGCGGCACTGGACAGGATTGTCGAAGGCCGCAACTGGCTTGGCTACCTCGCACAACGCCCTGAAATCCGGTCGAAAACCAGCGTCTGCCTGACCGTCGACGGCGCCGACAATGACTTCATCAAGCGTTTCGCCAAGCTGATCGAAGTCGAGGACGCCGCATACGACATCGCCGGCTACCGCGACGCCCCGCCGGGCCTCCGCATCTGGTGCGGGGCGACCGTCGACACCGCCGACATCGAGGCCCTCGGGCCATGGCTCGACTGGGCCTGGGAGCAACTAAAATGACTGTGCGCGTACTTATTTCAGACAAGATGGACCCGAGGGCCGCGGCCATCTTCCGCGAGCGGGGGATCGAGGTCGACGAGATCGCCGGCCAGACGCCGGACGAGCTGAAGGCGATCATCGGCAACTATGACGGCCTCGCAATCCGCTCGGCGACCAAGGTCACCAAGGCGCTGCTCGATGCGGCGGACAATCTGAAGGTCGTCGGCCGGGCCGGGATCGGGGTGGACAATGTCGATATCCCCGCCGCCACCGCGCGCGGCGTGGTGGTGATGAACACGCCGTTCGGCAATTCGATTACCACCGCCGAGCATGCCATTGCGCTGATGTTCGCGCTCGCCCGCCAGCTGCCCGAGGCCGACGCCTCAACCCAGGCCGGCAAGTGGGAGAAGAACCGCTTCATGGGCGTCGAGGTGACCGGCAAGACGCTCGGCCTGATCGGCTGCGGCAATATCGGATCGATCGTCGCGACGCGGGCGCTGGGCCTCAAGATGAGGGTTGCGGCGTTCGACCCCTTCCTGACGCCGGAGCGGGCGGTTGAATTGGGGGTCGACAAGGCCGAACTGGACGAGCTGCTGCGGCGCGCCGACTTCATCACCCTGCACACGCCGCTGACCGACCAGACGCGCAATATCCTGAGCCGCGAGAATCTGGCGAAGACCAAGCCGGGCGTCCGCATCATCAATTGCGCGCGCGGCGGGCTGATCGACGAGCAGGCGCTCAAGGAAGCGCTCGACAGCGGCCATGTCGCGGGCGCGGCGTTGGACGTGTTCGTGACCGAGCCGGCCACCGCCTCGCCCCTGTTCGGAACGCCCAATTTCATCTCCACCCCGCACCTCGGCGCCTCGACCAGCGAGGCGCAGGTCAATGTCGCGATCCAGGTGGCCGAGCAGATAGCCGACTATCTGCTGCTCAGCGGGGTGACCAACGCGGTCAACATGCCGTCACTGTCGGCCGAGGAGGCGCCGCGGCTCAAGCCCTATATGGCGCTGGCCGAGAAGCTGGGGAAACTGGCCGGGCAGATCCTGGGCGAGGACGTCCGCGCGGTCTCGGTCGAGGTCGAGGGCGCGGCGGCCCAGCTGAACCAGAAGCCGATCACCGGCGCGGTGCTGGCCGGGCTGATGGGCACCTATTCGCAGACGGTGAACATGGTCAACGCGCCCTTCCTGGCCAAGGAACGCGGGCTCGACGTGCGTGAGGTCCGCCACGACCGCGAGGGCGATTATCACACGCTGGTGGCGGTTGAGGTCGGGACGTCCAAGGGTCCGGTGCGGGTCGCTGGAACCCTGTTCGGCAACAAGGCGCCGCGGCTGGTTGAGCTGTTCGGGGTCGAGGTCGAGGCCGAGCTGCAGGGCACGATGATCTACATCGTCAACACCGACACGCCGGGCTTCATCGGCCGGCTCGGCACCGCGTTGGGCGAAGCCGGGATCAACATCGCCACCTTCAACCTCGGCCGCCGCGAGGCGCTGGGCGAGGCAGTCGCACTGATCGCGGTCGATGGCGACGTTCCGGTGGAGGTGGTTGCCAGGCTGGCGAAGCTGGAAGGTGTCCGCGACGTAGTGCCGCTGCGGTTCTAACTGCGGAAAGCAAGCTTTCGACCCATTGCGGACATTAGGCGCGCTCGCGGCTATCACAGAGAAACCTTGATAGCGCGGCGCGAGTCAGGAACCTAAGCGAGACAATTCAGATCACACGTTTGAAGGGGTATTTGTCGCACGAAAAGGTCGCCTCCATGCTATGCTGCTTCACCACGTTGCCTTGGGTCTCCGTGCCAAATCCTTTGCCTTTTGCGATGCCGGAAACGCGGTTGACTGTGACATCGAACTCTACAGTGGATTTGCGACCAGACTCCGTTCTTTCGTGCGCCGTGCGGATGCGGATGTGATAGGGCTTGATCTCGACACTGCAAGACGTGGCGCCTTCACAGACTGACTTCCCGTTGTGGAAAATCTGCTCGCTGGCGGGTGCTGACTCATCCACAATCCACGTAAAGGACTCAGAATGAGATCGGCCATCGTCTTCAGTCGCGGTTCCCTGACACGAGATTTCGTATCTCTTCGCGTCGCCAGGTTCCTCGCCCACCGCCGTAGCAGGCAACGAAACTAAGATTAGCCCAAGCAGATACGCACGCCTCATTTTTCCGACCCTCCCCCGGCCTCGATAGAGTTACACTGGTCGACGTGAGATATTTGATTTCGTGCCGCAGTAAAGTCCTTGGAGAGGACTGATCGGCGCGTCCGGTTTCCACCCATTCCGGCCATTAGCTTACTAACGCGCTCCATCTAAGAACTGCTCCACCTGCTCCGTCGCGAAGTCGCCGGCCTCGCCCAGCCCCTTGTTGAGCGAGCCGTGGCTTTCGTCGGGGACCGCGACGACAGTGGCGCTGGCGCCGGCGCGGTTTAGGGCATCGGCCAGTCCCTTCGACTGCGCCTGGCTGTCCTGGCGGCGCTCGATCGGGAGGATCAGCCAGCGCGCGACATTGGGCGCTTCCGCGTGACGCGTCGGCGACAGCGCGGCCTGGCGCTGGGGGTCCTTGGTGAACGCCGCCTCGTACATCGGCTTGACGATGTTCATCTCGGCGCTGGCCTGGGTCGGCACGTCATAACCCGCGCCGTCGAGCAGCACGACTCCCTTCACCGCGCCCATCGGCACGCTGGCGGCCTTGAGATATTGCGGGTCGGTGCCGACCAGCGCGACGAGATGCGCGCCGGCGCTATGGCCCATCAGCACGATCCGGTCGGGATCGAGGCCTTCCCTCGCCGCATTGGCACGGAGCCAGGCGATGGCGCTGGCGACGTCGGCGGCCTGCTGCTCGACCGTCGCCTGCGGCACCAGCCGATAATTGGCGCTGGCGAAGGCCCAGCCCTGCCCATTGGCCCATTTCGCCTTTTCTCCGGCGGCGTGGGCCTTGTCGCCGATCGACCAGCCGCCGCCATGGACGAACAGCAGTACCGGCGCCCTGGTGATGCCGGCCGGCTTGACCAGGTCGAGCCGCTGCTTGGGATCCGTGCCGAAGGCATGTTCGACCGTGCCCGGAGCTGGCGGATAGGCCTCCGCCGCGCGATCGCCGATCGCCTTGCGGCAAGGATCGCTCAATTTGGGCAGCGCGGTCATGATGCACTGGCGGAGGCCACCTTCCGCGCCCCGGCATAGCTGCATGATTTCCTGCCGGCATTCGGCCGGAAGCCGCTCGCGCTGGGCGAGCGCCATCCCGCCCAACGCAATCACACCAAGCATCGCAACCAACATCCACCGCATTTCAGCCTCCCAAGCTGGACGGTTCGCACTTCAATCAATAGGAGGCGCGCTGAACCGCGGCTGACCGCTTCTGGTTAAGGAATTTCGCTTGGGCAACGTCACCGTCATCGGCGCGCAGTGGGGCGACGAGGGCAAGGGCAAGATCGTCGACTGGCTGGCCAGCCGGGCGGACATGGTCGTCCGTTTCCAGGGCGGTCATAACGCCGGACACACGCTGGTCGTTGGCAACGAAACCTACAAGCTGTCGCTGCTCCCCTCCGGCATCGTGCGCGGCACGCCATCGGTGATCGGCAATGGCGTGGTGCTCGACCCCTGGGCATTGAAGGCCGAGATCGAGAAGATCGCGGCGCAAGGGCTCAAAATCACGCCGGACGTGCTGATGATCGCCGAGACCTGCCCGCTGATCCTGCCGATCCACCGCGACCTGGACGCGCTGCGCGAAGACGCCTCGGGCGCCGGCAAGATCGGCACCACCCGGCGCGGGATCGGCCCGGCCTATGAGGACAAGGTCGGCCGCCGCGCGATCCGCGTCTGCGACCTGGCGCACCTCGACGACCTCGATCCTTTGCTCGATCGCCTGTGCGCCCACCACGACCACCTCCGCGCCGGCTTTGGGCGCGAGCCGGTCGACCGGGCGAGGCTGCGCCGCGACCTCGAGGGGATCGCCGATTTCGTGCTGCCCTTCGCCAAGCCGGTGTGGCGCGACCTCGACGAGGCGCGCCGACGCGGCCGCCGCATCCTGTTCGAGGGCGCGCAAGGCGTGCTGCTCGACGTCGACCATGGCACTTATCCGTTCGTCACTTCTTCCAACACGGTGGCGGGGACCACCGGAGCAGGCAGCGGCATGGGACCGGGCGCGGCGGGCTTCGTGCTCGGCATCGTCAAGGCTTACACGACCCGGGTCGGCTCCGGCCCCTTCCCGACCGAGCTGGAGGACGAGGTCGGCCAGCGGCTGGGCGAGCGGGGCCATGAGTTCGGCACGGTGACGGGCCGCCAGCGGCGCTGCGGCTGGTTCGATGCCGTGCTGGTCCGTCAGTCGGCTGCGGTCAGCGGCATCACCGGCATTGCGTTGACCAAGATCGACGTGCTCGACGGGATGGAGACGGTGAAGATCTGCACCGGCTACCGGATCGGCGATAGGACCTACGATTATCTTCCGTCGCACAGCGCCGACCAGGCGCGGGCCGAGCCCGTCTATGAGGAGATGGACGGCTGGAGCGGGACCACCGCCGGCGCGCGCAGCTGGGCCGATCTGCCCGCCCAGGCGATCAAATATGTCCGCCGCATCGAGGAATTGATCCGCTGCCCGGTGGCGCTGGTGTCAACCTCGCCGCAGCGTGACGACACGATCCTGGTGAGCGACCCGTTTACCGCCTAATGGCGGACTTCAAATTCGAGACTTGGCCCCAGCTCGGCCGTTTCCTCGACCACCTCATCGACCACCGCTGACGGCGGGCCGCGGTGCAGCAGCTCGATCAGCCGCTGGACGGCCCAGCGGTCGCCCTGGAGATGTGCTTCGACACTTCCATCCGGGGCGTTGCGCACCCAGCCATTGACGCCGAGCGCTTTGGCCTGCTCCGCCGTCCAGGCGCGGAAGAAGACTCCCTGCACCCGCCCTGTGATGGTCACATGGCGAGCGACGTGCGACACTTTATTCCAGCGTCATGTCGGGCGCGTCCTCGGCCTTCATCCCGACCACATTATAGCCGGCGTCGACATGGTGGATCTCTCCGGTGACGCCGGACGAGAGGTCGCTGAGCAGGTAGAGCCCGGCGCCGCCGACATCCTCGATCGTGACATTGCGGCGCAGCGGCGAATTATATTCATTCCACTTCATGATGTAGCGGAAGTCGCCGATGCCCGACGCGGCGAGCGTCTTGATCGGCCCGGCGCTGATCGCATTGACCCGTATTCCTTCGGGGCCGAGGTCGGCGGCGAGATATTTGACCGAGGTCTCGAGCGCGGCCTTGGCGACGCCCATCACATTGTAATGGGGGATGACCTTTTCCGCGCCATAGTAGGACAGGGTCAGCAGCGATCCGCCCGCTTTCATCATGGCTCGCGCCCGCTGGGCGACGGCGACGAAGCTGTAAACCGAGATGTTCATGGTCATCAGGAAATTGTCGAGGCTGGTGTCGACATAGCCACCGCGGAGTTCGTTCTTGTCGGAAAAGCCGATCGCATGGACGACAAAGTCGAGGCTATCCCAGCGCTCCTTGAGCTCGGCGAAAGTGCCATCGAGCATGGCCATGTCGCTGACGTCGCAATCGACCAGAAGGTCGCTTCCCAGTTGCTCGGCGAGCGGACGAACGCGCTTCTCGAGCGCTTCGCCCTGGTAGCTGAAGGCCAGCTCGGCGCCCTGCTCACGCAACAGCTTGGCGATGCCCCACGCCAGCGACCGGTCGTTGGCGAGCCCCATGATCAACCCGCGCTTGCCCGCCATGATGCCGCTCATCGGCTATTCCCCCTGCTTGCTCGCCCGCCGCCTGGCGGCGGCCGCCTTTTTCTCTTCGGGCGCCGGCTCCTCGACCGGCACTTCGTCTTCGAACGGCCCCTCGTAGTGCTCGCCCTTTAGCGCCTTTCCGCCCGGCTCGACTAGGGCTGCGTTGAGCTCCGCCCCGGCGACTACGCCAAGCCCGGCAAAGAAGAAGAACAGCAGCGCGACCATCACTCCGGCGAGGCTGCCGTAGGTGAGCTCATAACCGCCGAACAGGCCAATCACCCAGGGGAGCAGTTCGACCGTCGCCAGCCACCAGACGGTGGCGATGAGCGCGCCCGGCCATTTGCGGTTCTCGATCGTCCGATAGCGCGCTGGGGTCAGGGCCAGGAAGATAATGTAGAAAGTGGCGAACAAAGTAATCGCCGGCGCGATCCGGTAGAAGCCGAGCCTGCCGACCAACCCTTCCGAAGCCGGGAGCTTGGCAACCAGGAACTGGTGGACCGACGACAGGACGACGGTCGCCGCGAAGGCGGCAAACAGCAGCACCACCGCCCCCAGGATCAAGGCCATCGCCGCGAGCCGGTACTGCCAGAAGCTGGCCGAATATTTGACGCCGTAGGCGCGCCTGAGGATGTCCCGAATGGTTTCGATGAAGCTCGCCGCGGTCCACAGGCCGATGGCGGCGCCGAACCACAACAAGGAGCCATGGCGTCCCTGCAGCACCTCGTCGATCGGTCCGGACAATACGGCGCGGACGGTGGGCGGGAGCCTGCTCAATATGGTCGCCACCGCCAGCTGCGTATCCTGGGTCAGCCCGAAAAAGCGCGCGACGGCGGCCGCCAGGATCATGAACGGGAACAGCGCGAGCAGGGCGAGATAAGCGAGATTGCCGGCGTGGATGAAGCCGTCATCGTAAATGCCGACGGCAACCCGCTTGGCGACAATCAGCGGCTTGATCTCCAGCCTGGCCCGTTCAAGCGCCGCCTTACCGAAGCGCGCTCGCAGCCTTGCCAGCCGCTTGCGCCGTTCTTCGGGCGAATAGGGATGGAGTTCCTTCATCCGACGCGATCAAACTCCAAGCGAAGCGCGCGGGTTGCCGCCCCCGCTCCACCCTTCGACGAACTGCTGGAGCGCTTCGTCGTGCGCCGGCACGTCGATGGCGAGCTCGATGATCTGGTCGCCGCGGCTGCCGTCCTTGGCGGTGAAGCCACGGCCCTTGAGCCGCAACAGCTTGCCCGAGCTCGATCCCTTGGGAATGGTGACCATCACCGGTCCTTCGGCGGTCGGCACTTTGACCTTGGCTCCTTGGACCGCTTCCTTCAGCGTCACCGGCAGGGTCAGGCGAATGTTTTTGCCGTCGCGGACGTAGAAACTGTGCGAGCCAATTTCGACCGTAACGATCGCGTCGCCCTTCCCGCCCGGTCCCTCCTGGCCTTGCCCGGTCAGGCGAATCTTGGTGCCATCCTCGACCCCCTTGGGCAGCTTGAGATCGATGGTCTTGCCGCCGGCCAGCGTAACGCGCTGATCCTTGAGGCAGGCTGCGTCGACGAAGCTGACCTTCAGGCGATAATTTACTTCCGCGCCCTTCTGCGGCGCGCGCGCGCGGCCGAACCCACCGAACGGACCGCCGCCCCCGGCCCCGCGCCGGGCTCCGCCCGAACCGAACAGGCCTTCGAACAAATCTGAAAGGTCGGCCGCGTCAGCGGTAAATCCACCTGGAAATCCTTCCGCTCCGCCCGCGCCACCAGAGCGATGGCCAGCCCCGCTACCGCCAAATCCGCCACCGAATGGCATCCGCGGGTTGCCGTCCTCGTCGATCTCCCCGCGGTCGTAGCGGGCACGCTTGTCCTTGTCGGACAGGAGGTCATAGGCCTGGGTAACCTTGGCGAACCGCTCGGCCGCCTTGGGGTTGTCCTTGTTGCGATCGGGATGCAGCTGCTTGGCCAGGCTGCGATAGGCCTTCTTGATTTCAGCCTCACTCGCCCCGCGCTTGATCCCCAGCTGCTGGTAAAGATCCATATGTCCCTTTCGTCTTGCCAACCCGTTTCCAAGGCCAGCTTGCATCCGTCAAGCACCGCCAACCCTCGACAGCCGATATTCAAGCGGGCAAAGGGCCGCGCATGGCCGACGATCCTTTCGCCCTGTTCGATGCCTGGTACGCCGACGCGAAGGCCGCCGAGATCAATGATCCCGATGCGATGGCCCTGGCGACGGCGACAGCCACGGGAGCACCGTCGGTCAGAATGGTCCTGTTGAAAGGCCATGGCCCGGATGGGTTTGTGTTTTACACCAATGCCGATAGCCGGAAGGGCGGAGAATTGGCGGCCAATGGCCAGGCCTCCTTGCTGTTTCACTGGAAGTCGCTGCGCCGCCAGGTGCGTATCGAAGGCCGGGTCGAGGAGGTCAGCGCCGAGGAGGCCGACGCTTATTTCGCCACGCGAGGCCGGGATTCGCAGATCGGCGCGCACGCATCGGACCAGTCCAGGCCGATGGCTTCACGCGGCGAGTTCCTTGCGAGGGTCGCCAAGGTCGCCGCGCGTTATCTCGTGGGACCAGTGCCCCGTCCTGACCGCTGGACCGGCTTTCGCGTAATGCCTCAGCGGATGGAATTCTGGACCGACCGGGCGCACCGACTCCACGAGCGCCGCCTGTTCGTGCGCGACGGCAGCGGCTGGACCGAAGGATTGTTGTACCCATGAGCGGCGCGCACCATCACCATCATGGGCACAGCCATCACCATGGCCACGCGCATGGCGGCGCCGATCGCGGCACGCTGACTCAGCGAGCCGCGCTAGCGAGCATCTCGATGGCGCTGTTCCTGGTGGTCGTGAAGAGTTACGCCACCTGGGACACCAAATCGGTGGCGATGTTGGGGTCGCTGGCCGACACCACGCTCGACCTGATTGCCAGCCTGATCACCTTCTTCGGCGTCCGCTGGGCGGCGATGCCGGCCGACGAAGAACATCGTTATGGCCATGGCAAGGCCGAGGCACTGGCTGCCCTGATCCAGGTCATCCTGATCACCGTCTCGGCCATGGGCATCATCTGGCGGGCGACCGACCGGCTGATGAGTGGCAAGCCGACCGAGGGGATGGAGCTGGGCATCGGCGTGTCGATCATCGCCATGCTCGCGACCTTCGCCCTGCTAGCCTACCAGCGTCATGTGATCCGGAGGACGGGGTCGGTCGCGATCATGACCGACCATGTCCATTACCAGACCGACGTGCTGCTGAACCTGTCGGTGATCGCAGCACTGGTGCTCGATCAGCTGCTCGGCTGGCGGCTGGCCGATCCACTGTTTGGCTTCGCCATCGCCGGCTGGCTAATGTATGGCGCCTGGGGTGCCGCCAGCCATTCGGTCGACCAGCTGATGGACCGGGAATGGCCCGATCATGAGCGCGAGGCCTTCATTGCAGCGGCGCAGGAGTATCCGGAACTGGCCGGGCTGCACGACCTTCGCACGCGAACCTCGGGAGCGCATCGCTTTGTCCAGTTCCATGTCTGGGTGCCGGGCGACTGGACTGTGGTCGAGGCCCATGAGCGGATGGATGCGGTCGAAGAGAAGTTGCAACAGCGCTTCCCTGCGTGCGAAATCATCATTCACCTCGACCCCGAGGGGCATACCGACCGGCCGGGAATCCTGCCCAAACATCTGACGGAGAGCGCGCGATGACGACGCCCCTACCCCTGTTCCAGGTCGATGCGTTCGCCGAGAAGCCGTTCACCGGCAATCCGGCGGCGGTGATGCCGCTCAACGAATGGCTGCCCGACGAGGTGATGCAGGCGATCGGCGCCGAGAATAACCTCGCGGAAACCGCCTTCACCGTGCCGAGCCAGCACGACGATGCCGATTACGACCTGCGCTGGTTCACGCCGACCGTCGAAATCAAGATGTGCGGCCACGCGACGCTGGGCGCAGCCCATATCCTGCTGCACGGTGAGCGGATCCGCTTTGCCACACAGTCCGGCATACTCACGGTGACGCGGGACGCCGACGATCCGTCCCTGCTGAAGCTCGACATGCCGTCAGCGCCGCCGCAGCCGGGGCCCTTGCCGGAATTGCTTGCCGCGCTGGGCGTCGAGGGCGAGACCTTCATTAGTCGCTCGGGCAACGGCAATGCGGTCGTGCTGCTGGCCGACGAAGCGGCGGTCCGGGCCGTGGCGCCGGATTTCCTGACGCTGAGGAAATTGCCCTATCTGGTGTCGGTGACCGCGCCCGGCGACGAACAGGACGTCGCGAGCCGGGTATTCGCTGCTTACCACGGCATCGACGAGGACCCGGTGACCGGATCGGCCCACACCGCGCTGGTGCCCTTCTGGGCCGAGCGGCTCGGCCGGCACCGCTTCTCCGCGCTTCAGGCGAGCAAGCGGACCGGGCTGATCGACTGCGAGCTCAAGGGCGACCGCGTGGTCCTCGGCGGCCACGCGGTTACCGTGATCGAGGGCTATTTCCAGATCTAACGAGCTGGCCGATCCGAAAGATGATCGGCCAGACGCAGCGCAAGCGCGGCAATGGTCAGGGTCGGGTTGGCCCAGCCGCTAGTCACGAACACCGAGCTGCCGGCGACGTAGAGGTTGGCATAGCCATGCACGCGGCAATTGGCATCGACTACGCCTTGAGCCGGATCATCGCTCATCCGGGTGCCGCCCATCTGGTGGTAATTGGCGATCGGATGGTTGCCGACGGTCAGGTCGATCGGCCACTGCGGGCCGGGTTGGTCCAGCCAGTCGCTGGCGGCCACCGTTCCCAGGCCAAGCCGGCGAAATTCAACGTCGATGACCTCGGCCATGACCTTGGCGGTGTGCTTGTCGATGTCGGTCATGCGCCAGTCGAGATCGGCCCGCTGCTGGCCGAGTGAATCGCGTTCGGCTGACAGGATAACCCGGCTGTCGGGGTTCGGTGCCTGCTCGCCGCGCGTGATCACGTAAAGATCGGTGAGACCCGCCCGGGCCCGCGCTTTTTCGATCGTGTTGCGCACTTCGCGGTGGATCCATGCCCGAACTCCGCGATAGAGTTGGTCGAGCTTCCGGCCGCGGCGTGTCGGCGCCACCGAATGCACCATGCGATGGTAGATCTTGTTGCCCAGGGCGACGCCGCGCGCCGGATCACGCTGCAGCTTGAAGGTGACGATGCTGTTGAGCGCGCCACGATCACGCTGGGCGTCGTCGCCAAGCCTGAGGGCAGGTGCCAGCGGCGGCCCGGCAGGCATGAAACGTTTCTGGAACATGGCCCAGATGTCATAGGCCTTGTCGGTGTTGATCCTGGCGATCCGGCCAGCGGGATGCTCCATGAAGCAACGCCCGACCTGGTCCGCGCTATTGCCGATGCCGTGCGATTCGACATCGTTGGATGCCAGCAACAGCCGGGAGTTTTCGATCGCGCCGCAGGCTAGGATATAGCGACCTGCCCGAACCTTGCGCGTCTCTCCGCCCAACGGCCGCACCTCGACATGGTCGATCGATGCGGCATTGCCCGCCGCCTGCAGCTTGACGACATTGGCATGGAGCAGGACGCGGAGCCTGGGCGACGCAAACATGTCGCCGGCGCGCGACGCCGTAAATCGCTCGCTGACCTCGTCGAAGCGCCATAGCTTGGCGTCAAGCTGTCCAGGCTTAAACCCCGGATCCGTCAGCCCTAGCTCCCGCCATACCTCCTGTTCGTAGTTGAAGTCGCCAATATCAAAGAGCTTGTGGGCCTCGCGATAATGGGGATCCAGATCGGCGCGCGTAATCGGCCAGCCGCTATGCGGCACCCAGTCACGTTTCACGAAATCGATCGAGTCCATCAGCGCGCAACGTCCGCCCCAGATCGCCACCGTGCCGCCGAAGAAGCGCAGCCGGCTATGATCGAGCTCATAATAGGGCATGCCAATATTGGCCCCCTGATAAAGCGCCTGCGTGGCCTCCTCATAATCAAGGCCGCCACTTTCCAGCAGGCAGACCGAATGGCCCTTTTCGACCAGCCGGCGCGCAAGGATAATGCCGGCAGCGCCCGCGCCGACGATGCAAATATCAGACGGCACGTCGGCCGCGCCCGGTTCCTTCCGCAAATCGATCAGCATGCCGGCATCGCGCGAAGCTTAAGCTGCCGCGCGTTTTCCCTCCGTCTTTGTCTGTTGCCACCAGCAACTGAACATGGCGATGGCGTAGAGGGTGCGGCCGTGATTGGCGAGGCTGGCGTCATGTTCCCGGAACAATTGTTCGACCGCTTCGGGGCGAAGGTAGCCGCTTTGCCTCGCGCCACTGTCGTTCCATGCTTCCCGGGCGAAGCGGCTGAAGTCGCCGCGGAACCATTCGGCGAACGGGATCTGGAATCCGCGTTTGCGCTTGCTTAGCAGGCCCGTAGGCAGCCACGGCTCCATGGCCTCGCGCAACACCAGCTTTCCCGTCCCGCCGCGCCGCTTCATCTTCGTCGGCATGGTCAGGCTCCAGTCGACAAAGTCATGCGACAGGAAAGGCACGCGCGCCTCGAGCGAATGGGCCATGCTGCCGCGGTCCAGCCGGTTGAGCAGTGAACCCGGCATGTGGACCGTGAGATCGGCGAGCATGAACTGCTCCAACGGATCGAGTTGGTGTGCAGCCTCGTCGAAATATTCCTGTTCGAGCCGCTTGTATGAGCCTGGGCCGTCGAACCGGTCGAAGAATGACTCCTGATAGAGACGCTTGCGAATGTCGGGAGCGGAAATCTCGGTAGCAGCGAAGAAGCGCTGGAAGCTGTTGTCGAGCAACGCCGCGTCGCGGAACCTGCGAACGTTCTGAACGCGGTAATTCCACCACGGCGAGCCATTGAGCGGCAATTCGTCGATCAGTTTCGAAAGCGGCCCCAACGACTTGATCAAGGGCTTGAGTCGAGCCGCCAGCGCTGCCGTCCGCTGCCGCTTGTAACCGCCGAACACCTCATCGGAGCCTTCCCCGCACAGCACCACCTTGACCTGCTGCGCAGCGAACCGGGACAGATGCCAGATCGGGATTGCAGCCGTTGCCGCGCAGGGTTCGTCGAAGCTGGATTGGACCATCGGCAACAGGTCGCCGGCGGCGATCGGCTCCAGCGGCAAGACATGATGCTCCGCCCCCAGGTGCCTGGCGATCGCCGCTGCTTCCGCCGTCTCATCGATCGACGTCGACGGAAAACCGATCGTGAATGCCTTTACCGGCGCCTGCGCAACCTGGCTCATTGCTGCCGTGATCGCGCTTGAATCAACGCCGCCGGACAAGAAAGATCCGACCGTGACATCCGCCAGCATATGGCGCTTGACCGTGTTCAGCACGCGCGCGCGGGTTTCCTCGACCCACTCTTCGCTGGACAAGGCCAGGTTCGGCGCGAACCTGGGCTTCCAATATTGCTTCAGCTCCATTCCGCCGGCATCGACCCGCAGGAAATGGCCTGCCGCCAGGCTCTGAGCTTGCTGGAAGATCGAGCGTGTCGGCTGGACATGGCCGAAGCTGAAAAAATCGTGCACCGCTCGATCGTCGATATCCCACTCATGGTTGGGGAGCGTTCGCAGCGCGCGAATTTCCGATGCAAAGGCGATGCCGCCATGCTGCTTCGTCAGATAGAGCGGTTTGATGCCGAGGGGGTCGCGGGCCAGCGTCAGCCGGCGCGCTTCGCGGTCCCAAACCGCCGCGGCAAACATCCCCTCGAACCTGATCCAGGCCTCGTCGCCCCATTGGGCGAAAGCCAGCAGCAATGTTTCGGTGTCGCTGTGCGTCCTGAACGCAATGCCGGAACGCTCCAGCTCCACCCGCACATCGAGATGATTATACAACTCACCATTGAACACGATGGCATAACGGCCATCGGGCGTGAACATCGGCTGATGCCCACCTTCGATATCGATGATGCTGAGCCGGCGCATGCCGAAGCCGAAGTCGCCATCGACGAAATAGCCGCTGTCATCGGGGCCGCGAGATACAATCGTGTCGCACATCCGCTCCACGACCGCCTTCGACACAGGTTGGTTAGACCGCCTGTACCACCCCGCTATGCCGCACATGTCATTGCCCCGGCATCCCTAACGACAGGCCGCTCAGCTGCCCCCTAGGGGACTGATGCGGCTTTTACCGACCGCCTGCAAGATTTTGCAGCCGGACGACCGCTTTTGTCCTGGAATATGGACGTCACCGTTACGCTATAACCACAGCTCTTGGACTGAACCGCCATGCATCAGGCGGCTGCGGCCTCCGCCAATGCCGCGGCTTCGGTAGCGACGATGGTGCCGCCGCCGAGCAGCCGGTCGCCGTCGTAGAAGACCGCCGACTGGCCCGGCGCGACGCCATATTCCGGCGTGGCGAAGCTCAGCTTCTCGCCGTCCCATGTGCCGCCGACCGGTCGCGCGAGCGAGCGCACCTTGGCCTCGACCCGCACCTGATCCTCGGCCAGCCAGTTGATCCCCTCGACCCTGGCAGCGGCAACTGCCAGAGCCCGGCGCGGACCGACCACCAACCGCCGCTCTTCCGGTTCGATCCGGACGACATAGAGCGGTTCGCGCTGGCCACCGATCTCGATCCCGCGGCGCTGGCCGATGGTGAAATGAACCACCCCCTGGTGCTCGCCGAGAACTTCGCCGTCGAGGCCGACAATCGCGCCCGGCGCGGCGGTTTCGGGCCGAAGGCGCTTGACCAGCCCGGCATAGTCGCCGTCGGGAACGAAGCAGATGTCCTGGCTGTCAGGCTTGTCCGCCACCACCAGCCCGGCCTCGACCGCCATCCGGCGGGTCTCGCTCTTGGGCAAGTCGCCGAGCGGGAAGCGCAGATAATCGAGCTGGTCCTTGGTCGTGCCGTAAAGGAAATAGCTTTGGTCGCGCGAAGGGTCCCGGCCCTTCCACAGCTCGACGCGCCCGTCCCGTTCGACACGGCGGACATAATGTCCGGTTGCGAGGCAATTGGCGCCGAGGTCGCGAGCGAAGGCGATCAGGTCGGTGAACTTCACCCCCTGGTTGCACAGCGAGCAGGGCACCGGCGTGCGCCCCTGGGCATATTCGTCGGCAAACCTGTCAATCACGCCGGTCCGGAACCGGCTTTCATAGTCGAGCACATAATGGGCGATACCGAGCCGATCACAAACCGTCTTGGCGTCGTAGATGTCCTGGCCGGCGCAGCAGCTGCCCGAGCGTTTCACCGCCTCGCCGTGATCGTAGAGCTGCAGGGTGACGCCGATCACCTCTGCGCCGGTCTTTGCCGCCAGCGCGGCGACCACGCTCGAATCGACGCCGCCCGACATGGCGACGACGATACGGGCATCGCGAGCGTCGCGGCCAAGCTGGAAATCGATGGTCATGGAGGTGGTGGATCTAGTGCGTCTTTACTCGAAATTCACCCTGTTGGGCTAGAGCAAGCGTTCCCATTCGGGGGCGAGGGACGGTTCTTTGGCGCGATTCGACGGCAATCTTGAGGCAGCAGGGGAGGCGAAGCTCGACATCGATGAGCTTCTTTCAGCCTTGTCGGCGGCCTCGAATTTGGGCCGCGAAGAACGCCAGGATGCAATCGCCTGTTTTCTCTCGGTCAGCGAGGGGTGGAAGGACGCCAGGGCAACGCTCAGGGGCACCTTCGCATCCATGCCGCGACCGTCATGGTTAACAGGCAATAAGGATTGATGAAGGTTGAAGTTACCGTTGTGTTTCAGACCTTCTCAACGGCCTTCGGTTAAAAGCTGGCTATCGGTTGAAGTTTAACGTGACTGAGGTTGAGTAGATGCTTGAGAATCAGAAAATTCGTCCCGCGCAGGTGATTGGGCCGCTTGGCGAACCGCTGACGCTCGATTCGCTTCCGCCGGCCTCGACGACCCGCTGGGTCGTGCGCCGCAAGGCGGAGGTTGTGGCTGCGGTTGCGGGCGGATTGCTGACCGTCGACGAAGCCTGCCAGCGCTATACGCTGAGCCTGGAAGAGTTCACCGGCTGGCAGCGCGCGGTCGACCGCAGCGGCATGCCGGGCCTCAGGGTCACGCGCATCAAGCATTACCGCGATCAGTACGAGCGCCAGCAGCGCTATTAATTCGGTCCGTCCCCAGTAGGACCAGAGCATGGGCCCCGTCGCAAGACGGGGCCCTTTTTTATCCACAGCTTCGATTCCCCGGCACTGGACCCCGGCTTTGCTTTGCCGGAACCAGTTGCTTGCATCGTGCGTCCTGATGCGGCGAGGCGCCCTGCGTAGACTGGGCAGCCCAACAGGAGGAATGAACATGGGTATCATCGTATGGCTTGTCGTCGGTGGCGTCGTTGGCTGGCTCGCCAGCCTGATCATGCGCACCGACGCCCAGCAAGGCATCCTCATGAACATCGCTGTCGGCATTATCGGCGCAGTGATTGCCGGGCTGATTCTCGG
Source organism: Sphingomonas sp. (assembly GCF_023266535.1). Classification (GTDB taxonomy): domain Bacteria; phylum Pseudomonadota; class Alphaproteobacteria; order Sphingomonadales; family Sphingomonadaceae; genus Sphingomicrobium. The sequence continues at coordinate 61,512 of NZ_JAHFPY010000002.1, forward strand.
CAAGGGCAACATCAACCAGGGCCTGACCATCGAAACCTTCCTATGGTCGCTACTTGGCGCGGTGATCCTGCTGGCGGTCATCAACCTGGTCCGCCGCGGCAGCGTTAGATAGCCAGAGACGGCGGCCCCCCTCCCCGAGAATTCTCGGGGAGGATAATCGCTATCTAAGCTCGTAGCTCATCGACAGGCTGACCTGCAGCTGCTGGGTGCCGGGATCGATCTTGGTGTCGGCACTGGCCGATCGCTCTGCCATCATCACCATCGGCATCGGCGGCGGGGCCGCATAGCCGCCGCTCTCGCTGACCGACAGCAGCCGGACGACCTGCATCCCCAGGGCCCGGGCGTAGAGCTCAGCCCGTGCCCGCCCATTGGCAATCGCCTTGGCGCGGGCCTCGTCGAGCGCCGCCTCCGGCTTGTCGACGGTCAGGTTGGGTCCGCTGATGGTGTTGGCGCCCTGCGCGACCAGCGCGTCGAGGATCGTTCCAGTCCGCTTCAGGTCATGGAACCGGACGTTGACGCTGTTGCTCGCGCGATAGCCGGTGAGGCGCGGCGGCTGGTTCTGGTCGTACTGATATTCGGGATTGAGGCTGATCGACGACGTCTGGATGTCCTTGTCCTCGATCCCGGCGCGCTTCAGCGCCGCACGGACCCGCTCCATCCGGGCCGCATTATCCTCGATCGCCGCGGTGGCAGTCGGCTGCAGCGTCTGCACGCCGGCCGAGATGATGGCCAGATCGGGTACTCGGGTCACCTCGCCGATGGCGCTGATATCCAGCCGGGTGCCGGTGAGCACCGGTACTGCCGCCACCGCCTGTAGCGCTGGCGCACTGGCCGGTATCGCGGCGGTTCCCAGCGCCAGGGCGCTCATCAATACGTTACGCATGATCTCTCTCACTAGTTAAAAGGCCACCGCCGCAAGCTGAACCAGCGGCGATGGCCCGAATATGAACAGCGATGCGAGCTACCCGCGCCGGCGAAGCACCAGGCGATAGATCAACAGAATCAGGAAGGCGCCGACGATCGCAGCGATGAAGCCCGCGGCCTCGCCCTCTTCATACCAGCCGACTGCCTTGCCGAGGAATCCGGCGAGCAGGGCGCCGGCGATGCCGAGCAAAATGGTCACCAGGCAGCCGCCCGGATCCTTGCCGGGCATCAGCAGTTTGGCGATGCCGCCAGCCAGCAAGCCGATGACGATCCAGCCAAGGATTCCGTAGTTTTCGATCATCCTTTGCTACCTCCCTGTGGTAAACCTCGCGGTCACCTTGCAGCACGCTCGTTTCAGCTTTGCAACAACGCGCGTCGGTGTAAGGGGTGCCGCCGTTCGTAGAAAAAGCCTTTCCACCGGCGGTTTGGCCAGTGCAGTTGCATGCGGTGACTTATTTGCGTAATACAGCAGCGGCAGCATGGATTGCTGCTGCTCATTACGAATGGCGGGAAGAATGCGGCCTATGAACCGGGAGTCCAGTTTCGCAAGCTCAGACACGCTGGTCGTGGTCGACCGGTCGACGCGTCGGCGGAACATCATCATCGCGGTGATCGTGGGAATCGCGGTTATCGTCGCCGCCGTCATGTTCCTGGGCGGCAAGGGCGCCGACAAGGCGGGCGCCCCTGGCGCCGGCGGTCCCGGCGGCAATATTCCGACGGTAACAGTGGTCGTCCCGGGCCGCAGCCAGGTCGCGCGGACCGTCACCGCGTCCGGCGCCCTCGCGGCGCACCGCGACCAGCCGGTCGGCGTCGCCGGCGAAGGTGGCATGGTCCGCGCAGTGCTGGTCGATGCCGGCACGTGGGTCCGCCAGGGCCAGGCACTGGCGACGGTCGACCGTTCGGTCCAATCGCAGAACTTGAACCAGCTGGCAGCCCAGGTCCAGGTCGCGCGCGCCGACGCGGCGCTCGCCCAGAATGAATATGAGCGGAGCGAGGCGCTGGTCGGGCGCGGCTTCGTGTCAAAGGCAGACCTCGACCGCAAGAAGGCCGCGCGCGATGCCGCCAACGCCCGAATCCTGGTCGCCGAAGCCAATCTCAATTCAATGCGGGCGCAGGTTGGCCGGTTGGACATCCGCGCGCCCAAGAGCGGCCTTATCCTGGCCCGCAACGTCGAGGTCGGACAGGTCGTCAACCCGGGATCGGGCGCGTTATTCCGGCTGGCCGAGGGCGGCGAGATGGAAATGCGGGCGACGCTGTCGCAGCAAGACCTTGCCTTCATTCATGTCGGCATGCCGGTTTCCGTGACTCCAACGGGCACGGATCGCAGCTTTGCCGGGCGAGTCTGGCAAGTTGCGCCGGTAATCGATCCGCAGAGCCGCCAGGGCGAGGTGCGCATCTCGATCCCTTATGATCCCGCGATCCGGCCGGGCGGGTTCGCCGAAGCCAAGATCGAGGCAGGCACGACCACCGCGCCGCTGCTGCCGCAGAGCGCGGTGCTGAGCGACGAGCAAGGCAATTATGTCTATGTTGTCACGGCCAAGAATCTGATCGAGCGGCGCAACGTCAAGGTCGGCTCGGTCAGCGACCAGGGCGTGACCGTAATCGAAGGCATCACCGGCCAGGAATCGGTGGTGCTGTCGGCGGGTCCGTTCCTCAATCCCGGCCAAAAGGTCACGCCCAAGCGGCAAGCGGCCCGCTGAGGCCAGTCCAGAGTCTAGCGAAGGCGAGCTGAAATGAATTTCCGGAACATCTCGGCCTGGTGCATCCGCAACCCGGTCCCGCCGATCGTCATCTTCATCGGCCTGATGCTGGCCGGGATCATCGCCTTCATGGGCATGGAGGTGAACAACAACCCGGATATCGATTTCCCGGCAGCCCAGATCTCCATTGGCCAGCCGGGCGCCGCGCCGACCGAAATGGAAAATCAGATCACGCAAAAGGTCGAGGCGGCGGTCCGCTCGGTCAATGGCGTCGACGAGATCAACAGCTCGGTCCGCGAAGGCACCAGCAATACCTTCGTCCAGTTCAAGATCGGCACTCCGACCGACCGCGCGGTCAATGACGTGCGCGACGCGATCGCCCAGATCCGCGGTGACCTGCCCGACGGCATCCTTGAGCCGCAAATCAATCGCGTCGACATCGCCGGAGACCCCATCCTCTACGTCGCCGCCGAGACCACCGACATGAGCCTGGAAGAGCTCAGCTGGTACGTCGACAATAGCGTATCGCGCCGGCTGCTTGGCGTGTCGGGTGTCGCCGCGGTGTCACGCGAAGGCGGAGTCGACCGGCAGATACGCGTGGTCCTCGATCCGGCGGCGATGCAGACCCAGGGCATCACCGCCGCCCAGGTCAACGCCCAGCTGCGACAGACCAACCTCAACGCCGCCGGCGGCCGCGCCGAAATCGCCGGCTCGGAGCAGGCCGTCCGAGTGCTCGGAAATGCCCGTACAGCCTATGACCTATCGCAAACCGAGATCGTCGTTCCTGGCGGGCGGATGGTCAAACTGGCCGACATTGCCGAGGTCAAGGACGCCTATTCCGAACAGCGCACCATCGCCAAGTTCAACGGCCGGCAGGTGATCAGCTTCAACGTCCAGCGCTCCAAAGGCTCGTCCGAAGTGACGACCTATGACGAAGCCTGGAAGGAACTGCGGAAAATCGAGAAGGAAGATCCGCGGATCCATTTCCGCGAAACCTTCAATGCTGTCGAATATACCAAGCTGCAATATAGCTCGGCGATGGAGGGCCTGTGGGAAGGCGCGATCCTCGCCGTCCTCGTCGTGTTCCTGTTCCTTCGCGACATTCGCGCGACGGCCATCTCGGCGCTGGCGATCCCGCTGTCGGCCATCCCGGCCTTCTGGTTCCTCAGCATGCTGGGAATCACGCTCAATGGCCTGTCGCTGCTGGCGCTGAGCCTGGTCGCCGGCGTGCTGGTCGACGATGCGATTGTCGAAATCGAGAACATCGTCAGGCATATGCGCATGGGCAAGTCGGCCTGGCAGGCGTCGATCGACGCCGCCGACGAAATCGGCTTGGCGGTGCTGGCCACCACCATGTCGATCGTCGCCGTGTTCCTGCCGGTGGCGCTGATGCCGGGTATCTCCGGCCAGTTCTTCAAGAGCTTCGGTTACACCGTCGTCGTCGCGGTGCTGATGAGCCTGTTCGTCGCCCGAATGATCACGCCGTTGATCGCCGCCTATTTCCTTAAGGCACACGGTATTCAAGCGCACGCCTCGGGCAAGGCGATGGACAGCTACCTGGCGACGCTGAAGTGGAGCCTCGACACCAAGGGGGCCGACGCCGTGCGTGCCGCTCACCCAAACGCACGCGGCCGGTGGTTCTATTACATCATCGGCCTGCTGTACGTCCTGCTGCTGGTCGTCGCATTTGCAGGCGGCGCCGGTATCGCCTGGAAGCTGCTGGGCATGGTCGTCCCGTGGGCATTGCTGATCCTGCCGTTCGCCTTGGTGGCCGGAGCGGCGGTTTGCTACGGCGCGTTTAAGCTAATCGACCTGCTGTCCAACCTGGCCGGCGGCCATCAATATGAGCAATGGCACGAAGGGCGCCTGAAGGCGTGGCTGCTCGATCATCGCGTTTGGATGATCGGAGCCGGTACCGGCGCGTTCATCTTGCAGGTCGTCCTGTTCACGCAGCTCGGCATGCAGTTCCAACCGCCGCTCAACCTCGATTTCTCGCAGGTTAGGGTCAACATGGCGCCGGGCTCGACGCTCGCCCAAACCGGGGCCAAGGTTTCGGAGGCTGCAGCGATCATCAAGAAGGACCCGGACGTCGAGAGCGTGTTCGAACGCGTGTTCGTCGGCTCGGGCAATCTCAACATCGTCCTCAAGAAAGATCGCAAGCAGACCAGCACCGAGTTCGAGCGATCGCTGACGCCGCAACTTGCCAATATTCCTGATGCGCAGGTCAACTTCCTCAGCCAGACCGGAGGCGGCGGCGGGCGCGACATCACCCTGTTCCTGGGCAGCGACAATCCCGAATTGCTGTTCGCGACGGCCAACAAGATCCGCGACGAGATGATGACGCTCAAGGAGCTGCGCGCACCGCGCGTGCAGGGCGACCTGGCGCGTCCGGAGATCACCATCAAGCCGCGGTTCGACCTGGCCGCCAACCTGGGCGTGACCACCGCCGCGCTAAGCCAGACCGTGCGCATCGCGACAATCGGCGACATTGCCCAGAATAGTGCCAAATTCTCGCTGGCCGACCGCCAGGTGCCGATTACCGTCTCGATCTCGGAGAGCGCCCGGCGCGACCTGGCGACGCTGGAGAATTTGCCGGTTCCGACGTCGCGCGGTGGATCCGTGCCGTTGAAGTCGGTCGTCGAAATAGGCTTCGGATCGGGCCCGACCACGGTTCAGCGCACCAATCAGATCCGCCGCACGCTGGTCGGTGCCGACCTGGCGCCGGGGCTAGTGTCCAGCGACGCCTGGAAGAAGATCGACCTGCTGCCGACGGTCAAGAACCTGCCGCAGGGTGTCCAGCGTTTGAGCCTGGGCGACCAGAAGTGGCAAGCCGAACTGCTTTATTATTTCGCCATTGCCCTCATGTCAGGCGTGTTGCTGGTGTTTGCCGTGCTGGTGCTGCTCTACCGCCGCTTCCTCGCGCCGCTGGTCAACATGGGTTCGCTGTTGCTTGCGCCGCTGGGCGCGGCCCTGGCCCTGATGGTGGCCGGACAGCCGGTGTCGTTGCCGGTGCTGATCGGCGTGCTGATGCTGTTCGGCATCGTCGCCAAGAACTCGATCCTGCTGGTCGACTTCGCTGTCGAGATGATGAACCATGGCATGCCCAAGGACGAGGCGATCTACGAGGCCGGCCACAAGCGTGCCCAGCCGATCGTGATGACCACGGTGGCGATGGTCGCCGGCATGTTGCCGATCGCTTTGTCGCTGACCGGCGATGGCAGCTGGCGCGCGCCGATGGGCATGACCGTGATCGGCGGCTTGATCTTCTCGACCATGCTGACCCTGCTGCTGGTGCCGGCCTATTATTCGATCGCAATCGACATGGAGCAGTGGATCGCCAGGAGGTTCCGCCGCCTGGTCGACAATGGCGAGGCTCATGGCATCCAGGCCGATCATCCCGGAGCAGCGCCGCTACCGGCAGAGTGACATCGCCGTTTGACTGACTAGACTGGCGGGGATGACCGCGCCGCCGTCCCCGCCTGCCCTCGCGCGCTTCAATGCGGCGCAATCGGGCGCAACCGGCATGAAGGTGGCTGCCACCGGCCTGCTGGTGGTGATGGCGGCGGTGTTCGTCATTACCCGGCAGTATGAAAGCGCTTATCCATGGGTCGGCTACGTCAAAGCCTTCGCCGAGGCGGCGATGGTCGGCGGACTGGCCGACTGGTTCGCGGTCACGGCGCTGTTCCGCCATCCGCTGGGGCTGCCGATTCCGCACACCGCGATCATTCCGCGCAACAAGGATAGGATCGGCGAGGCGCTGGCCAATTTCCTTAAGGAAAATTTCCTGGTCGCGCCGGTGGTGGCTCGCCGCATGCGCAACATCGACCTGGCCGGGGCCGTGGGTCGCTTCCTGCAGGCGCCGCAGGGGCAGGAAACCCGCATCCGCCATGGCGCAAGCCGCCTGCTCGCCGACCTGTTCGAGAGTCTCGATGACGAACGGCTTGGCGGCCTGGTCAAGACCTCGATCGCCAACCGCATCCGCAAGATGGAAGTCTCGCCGCTGCTCGGTGCAGCGCTGGCCAGCGCGATCAACGAGGACCGGCATGTGCCAATGCTGGAGGCGGCGATCCGCTGGACCGCCCGGGCACTCGACGCCAACGAGGGGTTGATCCGCGACATGGTCCACAAGCGGGCCAATTGGGTGCTGAAGCTGGCTGGTCTCGACGCCAAGTTGGCCGATGCGATCGTCGATGGGCTGAGGAAGCTCAGCGCTGACATGCACACCGATCCTGCGCATCCGGTGCGGATCAAGATCGAGCAGGCGCTGGCCGACCTTGCCAACGACCTCCAGACCAAGCCCGAAACGCGCGAGCGGGTCGAGGCGATGAAGCTCGAACTGCTCGACAACAGGTCGGTGTCATTGTGGCTCGACACGTTATGGCAGAAGGGCCGCGAGGCAATGATCCGCGCCGCGCGCAACCCCGATGCGGTGATGGCCGGCAAGCTCGGCGAAATCCTCCAGTCGATGGGCCAGAGCCTGGAGAATGACCCACGCCTGAAGAGCGCGATCAACATGTTCGCCCGCCGCGCGGTGGCCGGAATGGCGGCGAGCTATGGTTCGTCGATCGTCAAGCTGGTCAGCGAAACGGTGCGCCGCTGGGACGCCCAGACCATCACCAACCGGCTCGAAGCCGCGGTCGGACGCGACCTCCAATATATCCGGATCAACGGCACGCTGGTCGGCGGGCTGGTCGGGGTAACGCTGCATGCACTGGACGCGCTGTGAACATTCAAATCCGCGAGGCGACGCCCGAGGATGCGGAAGCGCTTATCCCACTGATCGAACTGCTGCGGCACAAGGTCACCGCCGAAGGAGTGCGCCAGCGCATCGAGCAGATCGCCTCGCATGATTGTCCCCAACTGGTCGCTGACGACAATGGAACGGTGGTCGGGCTATGCGGGTTGCATGTGATGACTGCCCTGCACCGCGAAAAGCCGGTTGGACGGATCACCATATTGGTCGTCGCTGAGCATTTGCGAGGCCGGGGCATCGGCGAGAAGCTGGTTGCTGCGGCGGAACAGCGCCTCCGCGCTGCCGGATGTGGGATGATCGAGCTGACCAGCAATGACTGGCTGGTCGAGGCGCACCAATTCTATGCCAAGCTCGGTTACCAGCAGACCAGCAAGCGCTTCGCCAAGGCGCTTTGAATGGCTAGTCCGCCATCTGCCAGCGAAGTGGAGCGGGCAGATCATCCGCGCTATAATCGACTTGCAGGACCCGGCGGCGACGCGGCGACAGCGCGCGCTTCGACGCATGCAAGATAGCGGTGCGATAGGCCCAGACATCCCCGATCTCGGCAAGACATTCGATGCAGCCGTGACGTTCAACGGTTTCGGCCAATCGGCTTTCGGGAATCTTACCAAGTCGATGAGTCCCAGGTGAGATCAGCAACGGCGCATTGTTGTCATCGACACGGTCCAAATGGATGCGAACCGTGACCATTCGTTCGATCAGCTCGAACGGCGGCTCAACATGGTCGATGCCATCCTTCCGGTTCCAATTGTTGAAGCCAGGCACGTCCGCACGCTGACCGACTGCGATTGTCCGATCCTGATGCCAGCCCAGTGCCCAATTTGTGTCTGGATTTTTGTCGAAGAGGATGGCCCGGACTGGCTTCGCCTTGGAGCCGAGCCAATGGGCGGCAATTTTACCCACGATCCCATCCGCGCCGAGCCAATACCTAATTCCATTCAAATCAGCCAAGCGCGATCCGGCCCTGCCCGCATCAACAGGCTCCAGCGCCGTCAGCAATGTAAGTGCTTCTGTTGGCTGCAAGGCGTGCCCGACTAGTTGCGCCCCGTCGCGCTCCAGCTGGAGCTCGGCCCTATCCGGCGCTGACACGTTCAATCGTCGCGCCGACCGCGCTGAGCTTCTCTTCGAGTCGCTCATAGCCGCGGTCGAGGTGATAGACGCGAAGGACTTCGGTATCGCCTTCCGCAGCGAGCCCCGCGAGGACCAGGCTCATCGAGGCACGCAGGTCGGTCGCCATCACCTGGGCGCCCGTCAGCGGATTGCCGCCTTTGACGATCGCCGAGCGGCCGTGGACCTCGATATCCGCCCCCATCCGGCGCAGCTCGGGGACGTGCATGTAGCGATTCTCGAAGATCGTCTCTTCGAGGAAGCTTTGCCCGTCGGCGACAGCCAGCATGGCCATGAACTGGGCCTGCATGTCGGTCGGGAAGCCCGGATAGGGCGCGGTGGAAATTGCCAGCGGCTTCAGCGGTTGATGCGCCGACACCTTCATGCCCGCGCCGGTGAATTCAATCGCCAACCCGGCCGCGGCGAGGCCGTTGGTGATTGCCAGCATGTCTTCAGGCCGGGCGCCGACCAGTTCGATCGAACCGCCGGTAATTCCCGCCGCGCAGGCATAGCTGCCGGCCTCGATCCGGTCGGGCATGACCTCATAATTGCAGCCGTGGAGCCCTTCGACCCCGTCGATGATCAGATGCGACGAGCCAATGCCCTCGATTTTCGCCCCCATGGCCACCAGCAAATTGCAAAGATCGACAATTTCCGGCTCGCGCGCGGCGTTGAACAGCTGGGTCCGGCCGGTCGCCAGCACCGCCGCCATCACCGCATTTTCGGTCGCGCCGACAGACACTACGGGGAAACTGAAGTCGCCGCCGGGAAGCCGGCCCTTGGGCGCGACGGCCTTCACATAGCCCGCCGCCAGCTCGATCTCCGCGCCCATGCACTCGAGCGCTTTCAAGTGCAGGTCGATCGGCCGGTCGCCAATGGCGCAGCCGCCGGGGAGCGACACGGTGGATTCGCCGCTACGGGCGAGCATCGGCCCCAGGACCAGGATCGAGGCGCGCATCTTGCGAACCATGTCGTAGGGCGCGACGGTCGAGGCGATTTCCTTGGCCTCAAGCGTCATCTTGCGCCCGACCTCGCCTTTCTTGACCCCCGCGACCGAGGTCGAAACGCCGAGCTGGTTGAGCAAGTGCGAGAAATTGTCGACGTCGGCCAGCCGCGGCAAATTGCCCAGCGTCAGCTTCTCGTCGGTCAGCAGCGCGCAGGGAAGCAGCGCCAGCGCGCTGTTCTTTGCACCCGAGATCGGGATCTTGCCTTCGAGGCGCTTACCGCCGGTAATGCGAATGGAGTCCATCGGCGCGCTTTAGCGCACATCCCCTCCCTTTCAAGGGAGGGGCGACTCAACATGGTTGAGCGGGGGTGGGTGAAAACTAGCCGCCCCCACCCCCAACCCCTCCCCTAAAGGAGAGGGGAAGCTAGGCCTTTTCCAGCGTGCACTGGAGCGGGTGCTGGTTCTCCCGGGCGAAATCGATCACCTGGGAAACCTTGGTTTCGGCCACCTCGTAGGTAAACACGCCGCAAACGGCGACGCCCTGCTGATGGACCTGGAGCATGACGCGGGTCGCATCTTCCAGGTCCATGGTGAAGTAGCGCTGCAGGACCAGCACGACAAACTCCATCGGCGTGTAATCGTCGTTGAGCATCAGCACTTTGTAATTGCTGGGCTTCTTGGTCTTGGGACGAGTGCGGGTAACGACACCGTGCTCGATCTCGTCGAGCCCGTCGCCCTGCCCCGGCTCGTCGCCGGACATCAGAATCACTTGGTCAATCATCTGGGACCTAAAATATGGCATCCCGGCAATTGCCTGCAAGGCGGCTTGAGCCGTTTGTCCCGAAAAGAAAAACGGCCGCCCCCCGCGAAGGGGACGGCCGTGAACAGGGTTGCCTTCCAAAGAGGGGAGAGGTCAGGCAACCAAAGTGTTGATGCGCTCGGCATTCAGGCTGGCGCGGGTCTGCAGCGGCTCAACCGCCTCACCCGCCAGCTTGACGACGCGCTCGGTCAGCTTCGAGGTCTCGGCGACGAGACGATCGAACGACGTGCGGGCCAGCTCCGACTGGATCTGGAAGAACTCGGCCGGCGACTTCGCCTCGGCCAGGGTCTTCACGGCGTCCGAAGCCTGTTCGATGCCCTCACGGCCCGACGCAATCGCGTCCTGGCCGATCGCCTTGGCGCCGCCGGCATAAATGCGGCCGGCTTCGACGATCGCTTCGACATTGGCCTTGGCGAGCTCGGCGAGCTGCTCGGCGGTCTGCTGCGACTTGGCAACGAACTTCTGGCCGCGCTCGTTGGCGTCGGCGAACAGTTCCTGGGCCTTGTCGGCACCCGGGATCTGGAACCCAGCGAACAGCTGGTTGAAATCATAAGTCATGGTCTTCTTCCCTTCGATCTTGTTGACGCGGGCGACCGGAGCCGCCTTACGGGCACGCTTGACCGTCTTGGCGGCGCGCTTGTTCACTTGCTTGACGGCTTTGACGACCTTGGTCGGGGCCTTGCGGACCTTGCGGACGGCCTTCTTGGCGACCGGCTTGGTCTTGGCGACGGCCGGGGCCGCAACCACTTCAACCTTCTCGACAACCGGCTTCACCGGCGCCGCGACGGCCTCAACGACCGCTTCCACTTTCTCTTCGACCTTGGTCTCTTCAGCCACGTCAAAACTCCTTTGCTGCGGTGCAACATAGTGCAGTGCGGCATAGGTTTCAAGCATTTTTTGTGCATTGCACAATGAAACGGATTTGGCGGCGCGCTTGACGGACCGCCACGACCCAAGGCAAGGGCGGTCATGGCTCTTCCGACCAGCCCCCAGCACCGCAGCCGCCGTGGCCTGCTCATCGTTCTGTCCTCGCCATCGGGCGCCGGCAAGTCGACGATCAGCCGCATGCTGCTGGAGGCGGATGACAACATCACCATCTCGGTCAGCGCCACCACCCGGCCGCCACGGCCAGGCGAAGTGGATGGGGTCGACTATCACTTCGTCGACGAGGCCGAGTTCAACCGGCTGATCGAAGCCGATGAATTCGCCGAATGGGCCTATGTGTTCGATCACCTCTACGGAAGTCCCAAGGAGCCCATCAAGGAAGCGCTTAAGGACGGCCGCGACACTCTGTTCGATATCGACTGGCAGGGCACTCAGCAGCTCGAATATGCCTTCCGCACTGATCTGGTGCTGATCTTCATCCTGCCGCCATCGATGAAGGAACTGGACCGTCGCCTGCACGAACGCGGAACCGACAGCGACGAAATCATCGCCGGGCGGATGCGCCGGGCCGCATCCGAGATCGGCCATTGGGCCGAATATGATTATGTCCTGATCAACGAAGACATGGAGCAATGCCTGGACGATGTCCGGGCAATCATCGCCGCCGAACGGCTGCGGCGCGAGCGACAACCTTATCTGCTGGGCTTTGTCCGCGAGCTGGTCGCCCGTCCTAATTAAGCAAGTCGAGAAAGCGTGCGGCGGCGAGAAAATCGCGCCGGCGCAAATCGAGTGCCGCCCGGGCTTCGGAATCTTCGCCCCATTGCTCAAGCTGCCAGCGGTCGTCGAGGCTGACTGCTTCCCACACATCCTCGGCCGGCATCATCCCTTCGAGCACGGCGAGGCCGGCGACCAGCGAACCACCGATCGTCACCAGCGGCGACAGGCCGGCCAGTTGGAACGGATCGAGCATGGCGACGGCATGGCCGAGCTTGCGCACCGTTTCCTCAGGCTGCGGAGCGTGCATCACACCTGATATGCAGGCGAAATCGACATCGAAGCGCCGCCGCGCCCAGGCCAGCAGCGGATCCCAGCTTTCCGCCTGGCGCGCGACCAAGGCTTTGGGCCCCTCAGCCCGGTAGCTAAGGAGGTCGCCCTCGGCGTAGCGGGCGAACCCGGCGGCGAATTGGTCCTTGTCGATCGTAATCCGATCGATCGCGGCATTGGCCAGACCGGTCAGCGGCATCGTTCGCGGATCAACGCTCTCGCCACATTCATTCCATTCGGCGGCAATTGCTTCGGCCAGCCAGCGCGTCGGCATGGCGAGATCGGCGCGGGCCGGTGTCTTTAAGGAACGACAGTCAAGCGTAATTCCAAACCCATTTTCCGCCACCACCACCTCGGCAGCCTTCCAGAAGCGCTTCACTTGTCCTGCCGCTCCCAGCTCCGCTTCAAGACGCGCGGGGCAATCACCGCATCGAGCGCGCCCATCACCGCCAGCAACCCTCCGATTAGCTTCTGGCCCCCCGGCTGGACGAGGTCGGAAAAGGCGACGGCGATTCCAACCAAAAACGTCGCCAGGCCAACCAGCCGGATCGCCAGGAATGTCCGGAAGCGTTTTTTCCACAGTTCGTCGTCAGCCATGTCTTACCTCGGTAATTGCCGCGACAATATCCTGACGCCCGGCACCTTGCTGGCCCTGGATCGTCGCCGCCAGATCGTCCGCCGGCTTGTGCTGGTTGAACTTGCGGGTGCCGCGAAGCTCGATCGGGTCGACCTCGAAACCGACGATCGCCTTGATCATCGCTTCGAACTTGCCCGGCCCCATCTTCGCCCGGGTCCATGGCGCCTCCGGCGAATGCTCGTCTTCGAACCGCTCGCTTAGTCGATCGAGCAGCTCGATGAGCTGATGCTCGGCAAGCTCCCTGGCCTCGCCCTCGATCTCGACCGTTTCATAATGCCAGGTCGGCACCTGGTTGTCTGAAACATACCAATTGGCGCTCTGGTAGGCGTCGCGGCCGGCAATGCTGATCAGCAAGGGCCGGCCATCAACATGGTCGGCAATCCGGTTGCGGCGGGAGACGTGGAACCAGAGTTTGCCTTCGTCCGTCACCAGGATGGGGGCATGAACCACGAACTGCCCGCTGTCGGAAGAAGTGAAAATGTGGGCGAAGCTGCGATCGGCGACGAAGCGCAGCATTTCGTCGCGGTCATGCCAGTCGAAAGCCTTGTTGGGGTGCATCAGCGCCTCTTCGGAGCAGCTCGGCCGCGCGCACGACGCTCGCCCTTCCGGGCGCGGCGCACCGACTTGGCATGGGCGGCCGCGCGTTTGGCCTTGGTTTCGGGCAGCCGCGCCGGGTCCGGATTGTCCAGCGGCAACATGTCGCCGAGCATCCGGTCGAAACCCAGCGTGGCCAAGGTCTCGGCAAAATGGGCGGGCAGCTCCGCCGAATGGTCGATCGGCTTGCCGTCCAGCCCGTCGACCTTGAGCCGGCGCGCATGGAGGTGAAGCTTGCGGCTGATCCCGCCGGTTAGGAAAGCCTCCGCCCCGCCATATTTGGCGTCGCCGACAATCGGGTGGCCGATCGCCGCCATATGGGCGCGGAGCTGATGGGTGCGGCCGGTCAGCGGCTGCAGCTCAACCCATGCGGCGCGGTTGCCGGCCCGCTCGACCAGCCGGTAGCGGGTCCTGGCCGGAAGGCCATTTTCTTCGTCGACGTGCATCTTCTCGCCGCCGGTGCCCGGCTGCTTAGCGAGCGGCGCGTCGATCAGCCCCTCCTCGACCGACGGCACTCCGGCGATCAGCGCCCAATAGACTTTCCGCGCGGTCCGCCCGGCGAAGGCTTTGGTGAAGTGCGCCGCCGCCCTGGCCGAGCGCGCCACCAGCAACACGCCGCTGGTATCCTTGTCGAGCCGATGGACCAGCTTGGGCCGCTGGCCATTGTCATCGGCCAGCCCATCGAGCAGCCGGTCGAGATGCTGGACCGTCTTGGTCCCGCCCTGCGTCGCCAGGCCGGGCGGCTTGTTGAGCATGAACCAGTCCCGGCCCTTGGCTAGCACCATGTCCTGCACGAATGCCGCTTCGTCGTCGCTCAGCGGCTGGACGATGCGCTTCGGCCGCGAGCCCGGCCCCTCGGCCGGAGCCGCCTCGGCCGGCGGGATTCGCAGATTCTGGCCGGTTTCCAGCCGGTCGCCGGGATTCGCGCGCTTGCCGTCGACCCTTAGCTGGCCAGTCCGGGCCCAGCGCGACACGGTGTTGAAGCTGACGTCGGGGAGGTTGCGCTTGAACCAGCGGTCAAGACGAATGCCGTCGTCGTCCTCGCCGACGGTAAACGTCCGGACATTTTCACTGCTACCCTGGGCCATGGCCGCCCCTTAGCTTGAAGCGCCTGCCTCCGCCATTGCCCAATAATCGAAGGTCTTCTGTTGTAGCCGACGGATAAATCGCGCAGCCGCCGGACCCTCCCACTGACCCTTGTAACCATGAGCCTTGCCACCGGCGATCCACCAGCCCTGGCCGGGAAGCCCGTCCGACTGACGCACGACCAGCACTGCCAGCTCGGGTTCGCCGCGCGCGGCGGCTTCGTCATCGACCACGCCTAAGGTCTTGCACAGCGCCCGCATCTTCGGCCGCGAGAAGCCGTATCCGAGATGCTCGAGCAGCTCCGAATAGCTGAGCGCATGGCCGGCCGCGGCCGCGGCAACCAGATGCGCGCGCACCTCTTGCGGATCCCAGAGGCTCATTCCTTGGGTTGGTCAGGAACCGGCGTCAGCTCGAATAGCAGCAGCTGCGATCCCGACTGCGGATAGGGAATAACCAGCCGCCAGCGGAAATTCCCAATACGCTCGAAAATCCCGGCCATGTCGCGGCTGGGATCGTCGCCGTAGTTGCGCACTTCCTCCTCGTTGCCGAGGCCGAGGCTGCCGAGAAAGATCAGGCGGTTGGGATCGTCATCCTCCCACATCCGTCCGGCAGGGCGCTGGCTGCCGGTCAGCTTGATGATGGTGAAGGTCTGCCGATCGATGCCGACATGACAGAAGAAGGGCTTGAACCTCTCGAATGCCGGGGCCTTGGGCTTTTCCCGACCGAGCTTCAGCATCCGGCAATTGTAGATTCCGGGCGTGGGGAACGGACGCTGGAGGCCGGCGTCGGGCTCAAGCAACTTGCCTTCCGCTTTCATGTCATTGGCAAAACCCGCTGCCCTGGCCTCGGCCAGCCCGCTCGACCAGCCGGTCGCGACCCGGCGGATGCGGTTGATGTCCGCGGCGCTCGCCTGCGCCTGCCAGGCGTCGGCCCGGGTCGGCGGCGCCGCAACGATCACCGGCTGCGGCTTGGGCTTGGCGTTGGGCAAAGTGCAGCCGGCGAGTCCAAGCGTGACCATCATCAGGACAGACCGAATGGGCCTCACGGCGCGACTCCAAAAAATACGAACCCCACTGCCACCTAGGGTGACAAAGCGACGCAACGCTTTCAACTAACGATAAGTTCACCAAATCAGATTGTTCTGATTTTCGATGGATTTCCTGCCGTTCCGCGATTGACTGGGCTGGTCCACCCGCTAGCGCACATCGGGTGAACGCGCCCCCCATCGACGAAGCCGAAGCCCATGCGCGGACTCGCGCCGGCCTATTGTTCGGCCTCGCCGCCTACGGACTGTGGGGCGTGTTGCCGATTTACTTCAAGCTGTTGAAGGCAGTGCCGTCGATCGACATCGTCGCGCACCGGATCGTCTGGTCGCTGGTCGTGCTGGCGCTGCTCACCACCTTGGCCAAGGCATGGGACCAGATCGGCGTCGCGGTGCGCAACCGCAAGACGTTGGCGACACTGCTCGTCACGGCGCTGCTGATCGGCAACAATTGGCTGCTCTACGTCTATGCCATCAACAGCGGCCACATCCTCGCCGGCAGCCTTGGCTATTATCTGAACCCGCTGGCCAACATCCTGCTCGGCCGATTCATCCTCAAGGAGAAGCTGACCAGACTGCAATGGGCAGCGGTGGCAATCGCCGCGGCCGGCATCGCGGTCCTCGCCGCGGGCGCGCTCGGCACGCTGTGGATTAGCCTGACGCTCTGCTTCAGCTTCGCCACCTACGGACTGCTGAGGAAGATCATCCACGTCGAGTCGCTGGCTGGCCTGACCATCGAAACCGCCTTACTGTTCCCGATTGCGCTCGGATGGCTGTTGCTGGGTGGTTCCGCCGGACGCCCGATGTTCGGCGCGGGAGGTCAGGAGACCTTCCTGCTGCTTGCGGCGGGTGTCGTGTCGACCGTGCCGTTGCTCTGTTTTACCGCCGCGGCCCGCCGCCTCGCCTATTCGACCGTGGGGATGCTCCAGTTCATCGCCCCGACGCTGCAGTTCATTTGCGCAGTCGCGCTCTACAACGAGCCCTTCACCTGGGCCCACGGCGTCGCGTTCGGCTGCATCTGGACAGCGCTGGCCCTCTATCTGGGTTCCATGATCCGCGACCGCCGCGCAGCCCGGCAACGCGAATGCGACGAATTGGCCGAAGCCTGAGCGCAATGCTAAGGACCGGCTGAATTTGGGAGGAGCCGGCTCTCGCTGAACCTCGTTTCGTTGATCATTGGCCTGGTTGCGCTGGTCTGCGTCGCGATCGCCTTCATTCCGTTGCTCGGCTTGGCCAATTGGCTGATTGTTCCCCTGGCCGTGATCGGCGCAGGCATCGGCGCCATTTCCGGCAGAACGGCCGGCCGCAACCTCAACCTGTTCGTGATCATCGTCGGCATCGTCCGGCTGATGATCGGTGGAGGTATCTTTTGAGCCGCGATCCGCGCGTCGATGCCTACATTGCCAAGGCCGCGCCTTTTGCACAACCGATCCTGAAGCATGTGCGCGAACGGGTTCATGCCGCCGCCCCCGAAGTCGAGGAGACCATGAAATGGAGCGCTCCGGGCTTCACGCTTGACGGCAAGATCCTGCTGATGATGGCGGCTTTCAAGCAGCATGCTGCGCTTAACTTTTGGCGCGGGCAGGAAATCGGCGACGGAACGCCGAAGGCGGGAGCGATGGGCCAGTTCGGTAAGCTGACCTCAATTACCGACCTCCCCAGTAACAAGGAGTTTGACGCGTTGGTCCGGGAGGCCGCCGTTCTCTCTAAGACGGCTCCGGCGCCGCGCAAGGCCAAGCATGAACCCAAGCCGCCGCCCGGAATGCATCCGGAGTTTGCCAAGGCGCTGGCCCGGGCTCCCAAGGCCAGGGCGGCTCTGGACGGCTTCTCGCCCTCGGCCCAGCGCGAATATCTGGAATGGATCGCGGAAGCGAAGCAGGACAAGACCCACGAGAAAAGAATTGCCAATGCGATTCAATGGCTTAGTGAAGGCAAGCGCCGGCACTGGAAGTATGAGAACTGCTGAGCGCTATCGCGTCCGGACGTAGCGGCCCGGGGCATCCTCGATCGGTTTGAGCTTGCCCTTGCCCGGAACGCGTGCGCCGGTCGCCTTGACCTTCCTGGGACCCTGGCCGGCAAGCCATTGGATCCAGTCGGGCCACCAGCTGCCCTTATGCTCGGTCGAGTAAGCGATGAATTCCTGCAGCGTCGTCGCGGGTTCGTCGCTGGTCCAATATTGATATTTGTTGGCCGCCGGCGGGTTGACCACCCCGGCGATATGGCCGGAGCCTGCCAGGATGAACCGCTTCGGGCCCTTGAGCACGCGCGTCAGCTTCCACACGCTCGGCGCCGGCGCGATATGGTCCTCACGCCCGGCCTGGATATAGGCCGGGGTCTCGATGCTGCCGAGATCGATGGGGACACCCTTCACCGTGAGACCGCCCGGAGTCATCATCTGGTTCTGGCGGTAGAGTCGCTCAAGATAGTCGCGGTGCCATTCGCCCGGCAGGTTGGTGACATCGCCGTTCCAGTGGAGCAGGTCGAACGGGGTCGGGTCGTTGCCCATCAGGTAATTGTTGACGACATAATTCCAGATGAGGTCCTTGCCGCGCAGCAGGTTGAAGGTCGCGGCCATCACCCGCCCGTCGAGCACGCCGGTCTCGGCCGTGAGCTGCTTCAGCGTCGCCAGCGTGTCGTCGCCGACGAACATCTTGAGGTCGCCCGGGTCCTCGAAATCGACCTGGGCGGTGAAGAAGGTGGCGCTGGCGACCTTCTTCGCGTCCTTCTTGCCGGCGAGGTAGGCGAGCGTCGCCGCCATCGTCGTCCCGGCGACGCAATAGCCTATGGCATGGACCTGTTCGACGCCGAGCAGGTCGCGGATGACGTCGATCGCCTCCTCCTGCGCCGCGACATAATCGTCCATGCCGACGTCGCGGATGCTGTCGTCGGCCGATTTCCAGCTGACCATGAACAGGGTCACGCCCTGGTCGACGGTCCATTTGACGAAGCTTTTCTCGGGCGTGAGGTCGAGAATGTAGAAGCGGTTGATCCACGGCGGAAAGACCACCAGCGGTGTTTCGAGCACCTCGTCGGTGGTCGGCGCATATTGGATCAGCTGGAACAGCCTGGTCTCGTAGACGACCTTGCCCGGCGTGGTGGCGAGGTTGCGGCCGAGCTCGAACGCGCCCTCGGGGCTTTGCGTCACCTGTCCGCGGGTGATGTCGGCCAGCATATTCTTGAGCCCGGCGAGCAGGTTCTCGCCCTTGGTTTCGACCGTCCGCTTCATCACGTCCGGATTGGTGGCCATGAAGTTGGCCGGGCTCATCGCATCAACGAACCCCCGGCAAGC
>NZ_JAHFPY010000108.1 GCF_023266535.1 Sphingomonas sp.
AAGCTGCGCTTCAGCGCCTGGGCCGAGCCCTGCAGGCGGATATTGTTCTGCGCCGGCGCGAAGGTGACCTTGGCCGCGGGCTTGGAATCCGCCTTGAGGACTTCGACAAAATCGCCCGAGCCGATGCCGGCATTGGCGCGCTGCAGTCCGTCGAGCCGGATGATGTCGATGCCTTCGTCCTCGCCATAGGGGCGGAGCGCCCGCGCTGCCGTCGATCGCTTGCCGACGATTTCGATCACGTCGCCTTCATTGAGCCCCAGCTCGTTCATCAGCTTGACCGGCAGGCGCGCGAAGCCGCGTCCGCTATCCGCCGGGGGCAGGTTGGCGACCTGGATTCGCCGTTCCAACGTGTCGACTGTCGCCATTGATAACCTCTCCGCAGATCTCGGAACCCGTCCCCAATACGCCGCCATAGGAACGGCGACAGGACAATGAGGTTCAATCTGGGAGCGAAATGACAAGAAAAAAAGGCCGGGCGTCGCCGCCCGGCCAATAGGTATCAGGAGAGGATGCCTCGTAAGGCACATTCTCTATCGCATTGCACAATGATTATCGCAAGTGCGAATTCGCAGGTGCAATATGAATAAATTATCAATCTGTATCAGCGGCGAGGGCACTGGCTGATGGGCGAGACGGCCAATTTTGTCGCGCCTAGGGCTTCAACAATCCTGCCGCCTTGCGCACCCAGCTGCGCGGGAAGAAGCGGTGCGCCTGGGCGGTCGACTTGTTCATCAGGCCGGGGATGGTGATCGCTCGGCCCGCCTTCAGTCCCTTGAGCCCCGCCGCAACGACGGAGGGCGAATCCGCGAACACCATGCTGGGCAGTGGCTTGCTGAAGCCGGCGACCTGGCCGAATTCGGTCGCGGTCGGGCCGGGGCACAGCGCGCTGACGGTCACCCCCTGCGATTTCACTTCCTCGTGGAGCGCCTCGCTGAACGACAGGACGAAAGCCTTGGTCGCGAAATAGACCGCCATGCCGGGTCCCGGCTGGAAGGCAGCGGTCGAGGCGACATTGAGGATCGCGCCCGACTTGCGCTCGATCATGCCGGGCAGGACCGCGTGAGCCAGCTCGGCCAGCGCGCCGCAATTGAGGTCGATCATCTGCCGCTGCCGTTTGCCGTCCAGCTGGGCGAAGCGCCCGGTCAGGCCGAAGCCGGCATTGTTGACCAGCAGCTCGACCTGCTCGTCATGGGCCGCGAGGTCGGCCATCAGCCGGTCGGCCGCGCCTTCCTCGCCCAGGTCCAGTTCGACCGCCCGCGCATTGCCAAGCTCGTCGACCAGCGCGTCGAGCCGGTCCTTGCGGCGCGCAGCCAGCACCAGGCGCTTGCCCTCGGCGGCCAGCTGGCGGGCGAAATCGACCCCCAGCCCGGCCGAAGCGCCGGTAATCAGTGCAACGGATTTGGGCACTTAAGCGACCGTCGCCTTGAGGATCTTGCCCGGATCGCGCGGCGGCTCGCCGACCGGCAGCGCGTCGACAAATTCCATGCCGCTCTCGACCTGGCCCCACACCGTATATTGGCCGTCGAGGAAGGTCGCGTCGTCCAAGCAGATGAAGAACTGGCTGTTGGCGCTGTGCGGATAGCTGGTCCGCCCCATCGAGCAGACCCCGCGAACATGCGGCTCGTCGCTGAATTCGGCCTGCAAATCGTCGAGCTCGCTGCCGCCGCTGCCGGTCCCGGTCGGGTCGCCGCCCTGGGCCATGAAGCCGGGAATGACGCGATGGAATGTGACACCGTTGTAGAAACCGTCGCGGGCGAGGCCGGTGATCCGCTCGACATGGCCGGGCGCCAGGTCGGGCCTGAGCTTGATGACGACGTCACCGCCGGATGAAAGGGAAAGGGTCAGCGTATCGGCCATCATTTTGTCCTTGGAATCGTGAAAAGCGTGGCCGTCATCTAGGCGCGCCGTGCGGGTTGCGCCAGTAGGCCGGCGGGCATAGGGAAGGCGCCACGCGCACGTATTCGGGCTAGGGAGCGATGGCATGAGCGACAGCGACATCATCGCCACCCCGCCGCATGAGCCCGATATCCATGATGACGAGGACCGGGTCCACGACGAGGAAGACCGGCTGCGGCCGTCCTTCGTCCGCGAGGTGCTCGACGCGGTCGCCGACGGCGACGACGAAGCCGCGCGCGAGCTGGTCGAGGATCTCCACCCGGCCGACATCGCCGACCTGATCGAGCTGGCGCCGGGCGACGAGCGCGCCGACCTGATCGAGGCACTGGAGGGGATCGTCGACGCCGACGTCTATGCCGAATTGAACGACTGGGTCCGCGAGGACGTCATCGAGGAGATGGAGCCGCAGCAGGTTGCCGACCTCGCTGCCCAGCTCGACACCGACGACGCCGTCGCGCTGATCGAGGACCTCGAGGCTGACGACCAGCAGGCGGTGCTCCGGGCGATGGAGCCCGACGACCGCGCCGCGGTCGAGGAAGCACTCAGCTATCCCGAGGAATCCGCCGGCCGCCTGATGCAGCGCGAGCTGTGCGCGGTGCCCGAGCATTGGAAGGTCGGCCAGGTGATCGATTACCTGCGCTCGACCGAGGATCTGCCGACCGATTTCTGGGAAGTGTTCGTGGTCAGCCCGACCCACCATCCGGTCGGGACGTGCAAGCTGTCGACCATTCTCCGCACGCCCCGCGCGACGCCGGTCGGCGACATCATGATCGACGAGCAGACTTTGATCCCGGTCGACATGGACCAGGAAGAAGTGGCGCTGAAGTTCCAGAAATATGCGCTGATCTCCGCGGCGGTGGTCGACCATAGCGACCGGCTGGTCGGCATGATCACCGTCGACGACATCGTCCACATCATCCAGGAAGAGGCGGGCGAGGACACGCTGCTGCTGTCCGGCGCGGGCGACGGCGACATCAACGAGCCGGTGGTCGACACCTATAAGTCGCGCGTCCGCTGGCTGGCCGCCAACCTGCTGACCGCGCTGGTCGCGACCACAGTCATCCGCTTCTTCGAGGATTCGATCGCCCGCATGGCGGTGCTCGCCGCGCTGATGCCGATCGTCGCCGGCGTTGGCGGCAACGCCGGGACCCAGACGCTGGCAGTGACCGTCCGTGCCATCGCCACCAACCAGCTGACCGGCTCCAACCATTGGCGGGCGGTTTGGCGCGAAGTCCGCGTGGCGTTGCTCAATGGCCTGACCATCGCCGTGCTGATCGGCATTGGCGTGACGCTGGTGCTCGGTTCGCCGGTGCTGGGCGCGGTGATCGCGATGGCGATGATGACGAACATCCTCGTCGCCGGCCTCGCTGGCGTGCTGGTGCCCCTAGGGCTGGAGCGGGCCGGGGCCGATCCGGCGGTCGCCTCGTCGGTGTTCGTGACCATGGTCACCGATTCGATGGGCTTCCTGGTGTTCCTCGGGCTCGCCACCGCCGCCGGTCTCTAGCCTATTGAACTGGCGGCGCTTTCTCGCCACCTCGGCCCGATGCCGAACCTCCATCTGACCAAGGTCGCCGTGGGCTGTGCCAGCCTCGAAGCGCTGCAGAACCGCATCGCCCGGCGGGTCAGCGACGGCGTGGTCCGCGTGCCGACGCGGATGCGGCCCAAGCGCGCCGACGAGCTGGTCGGCGGCCACCTCCACTGGATCGTCAAGCACCGCATTATTGCCCGCCAGCAGATCCTGCGCCTCGAGGACCGCAGCGACGGCAGGATCGACATCGTCTGCTCGGCCGAACTGGTCACCGTCCCGCCCAAGCCCAAGCGCGCCCACCAGGGCTGGCGCTATCTGGAGGACAAGGATGCACCGACCGGCGTGGACGACGGCACGGGCCTCAGCGATCTTCCGCCGCGGATGTATGCGAAACTGGCGGGGCTGGGGCTGGTCTAGTAGCCGCTGCCGCCGTCTTTGCAGCCGCTGACGGTGGCCGATCCCTGCGCCTTGACGGTGCAGGCAGGATTGCCGGTGAGCATGACGGAGGCGAGGCCGAGCGCATCGACCTTGGCCGAATTGCCGACATTGGCCTTGACGATCGCCGGACCCTCGGCGCCGATCACCGCGTCTTTCACCTGGAGGTCGTCGCCTTCGAAGCTGGACGTTCCGCGGATGGTAGCGGTCAGCCTGAGCGCCTTGCCCGACAGTCGCACAATGCCAGCACCAGTCACGCCGACCTTCAGCTGGTCGACGTCGACACTGTCGATCTTGGTCAGCCCCGCGCCCTGGATGGCAAGGTCGAAGCTGAGGCCCTTGACCCGGTCGATGGTCAGCGCCCCCGCGCCATTGATCCATGCGGTGTTGAGGCCGGGCGTCCCGACTTCGATCGTCACCGGTCCGCGATCCTCGCCGTCATAACCGCCCCAGCCGCCGCTACCCTTGCGCACCACCAGGGTGCGGCCCTCGACCCCGATCGACAGTCCGTCGAGCGACAGCGGCGATCCGGTTGCCCGGGCATAGGGCGAAACATTGGTGTGAAGCTCGACCTTATAGGGTCCGTCGATGCGGATCCTATCGAAGCTCGGCACCGAATAGTTGCGGGTGGCCGGCGGGGCGGCACGCGACGGTGCCGGCAGGCTGGCCAGCACCAGCAAGGCGAGGAGGGGAAAACGGCTTACCATTTGCCCATCCTCGCTGGCTTGTGGTTAATTTTCACCTACTTTTCGTCATCCCCTCGAACGCGGGGACCCAGCCAAACAAACAAAAATCTAGGTTCCCGCTTCCGCGAGAATGACGATTTCTAAATCAGCTGCAGCGGACATCGCCCGATCCGGCCTTGGATACGCTGCACTTCGCGCCGCCTTTGATCTCGACGTCGCCCGATCCCATGATCGATACGTCGGCCGTGTCGCTGGCATTGGCCGCGACATTGCCCGATCCGGCGATCGACACGCCCGCGGTCTTGGCTGCCAGGCCGCCGGCGCGGATGTCGCCCGACCCGGCGATCGACAGGTCGACATTGTCGGCCTTTCCGGCCGCGTCGATCCCGCCCGACCCGG
>NZ_JAHFPY010000109.1 GCF_023266535.1 Sphingomonas sp.
GTGCCGCCGACGAACCAGACGTTGGTCGGGCCTGATGTCGTGCCGGTCTTGCCGAACAGCGGGCGGTCCAGATCGCGCAGCACGGTCGCGGTCCCGCGCTGAATGACGCCTTCCATGATATGCACCATCTGGAACGCCGCCATCGGGTCGAGCACCTGGCGCGTGCGGTTCGGCGGCCGCGGCATAGCCTGGCCGTTCCAGTCGGCGGCATTGCAATTGCCCATCACTTCGCAGCGATTGTCAGTGCGATAGATGACCTTGCCGTTGCGGTCCTGGACATAGTCGATGAAAGTCGATTTCACCGACCGTCCCTGGTTCGCCAGCTGGGCAAAGGCATTGACCATCCGCTGCACGGTCGTCTCCCCGGCGCCGATGGCGATCGACAGATAATTGGGGAAATCGCCGACGCCGAGGTCGTGCGCGGTCTTGAGGATCTTGGGCATGCCGGTTTCGGCGGCAACGCGAATGGTCATCAGGTTGCGCGACTGCTCGACACCCCAGCGCATGGTGTGCGGTCCGGCGTAGCGGCGGTCGAAATTGACGAAGCACTTCTGGCCGAGGCCCGCCCCCTGCCACACGCAATAAGGCGCATCCATCACGATCGAGGCCGGCGTGAATCCGTTTTCCAGCGCGGTAACGTAAACGATCGGCTTGAACGACGAGCCCGGCTGACGCAGCGCCTGCGTGGTCCGGTTGTAGCTGGACCCGACCACATCGAAGCCGCCCTGCATGGCCAGCACGCGCCCACTGTGGACTTCCTCCGCCAGCATGCCGCCCGAGATTTCGGGAATGGACCGCAGCGCATAGTTGTCGCCGGCAATCTGCTTGACGACGATCACTTTGCCCGGGGTCAGGAAATCGAACGCACGGCCGCCCTCGCCCCGTTTGGGCATGGCGGCGTCAGCCGCGCTGACCGTTCCAGTCGAGCCATTGGCGAAGCCGATGGTCGCGGAGCCGTCAGCCTTTTGCAGCACCGCGGCCTTGCGCCAGTCCGGATAACCGGTGCCCACCGGCGTCCGATCGAGTTCGCCCGACCAGTCGCCCGATACGTCGACCTTCAATCCGGTGTCCCGCCACCCCCGGCCGCCGTCGAACCGCGTCAGGCCGTCGCGCATGGCCTGCGCCGCGGCGTCCTGCATTTCGGGGTTCATCGAGCTGCGGACCCACAGCCCGCCCGCATAGAGGCTGTTGGTTCCGTCCTTGGCATCCTGCCCGAACTTCTTGATCAGTTCGCGGCGGACCTCCTCCATGAAATAGCCGCCCTGCTGACGGAATTTCTCGCTGCTGCCGTAGCGGATGGTGCCGAGCGGCGTCGCCGCAGCTTCGCGCCATTGCGCTTCGGTGATGTATCCGTTCCGCGACATTTCGCGCAGCACATAATTGCGGCGGTCGAGTGCCCGCTGCGTCGCGCGCACCGGATCGTAATTGGCCGGCGCTTTGGGCAGGACAGCGAGATAGGCCGCCTCGGGCAGCGTCAGCTCATTGACGTCCTTGTCGAAATAGGCCCGCGAGGCCGCCTGCACGCCATAGGCATTGCGGCCAAGGAAGATCGAATTGAAATAGAGCTCGAGGATCTGCTGCTTGCTCAGCGTCGATTCCAGCCGGAATGCTAGGATCGCCTCGCGCGCCTTGCGGCCGATATTGTAGCTCGAATCCTGCAGCAGATATTTGGCGACCTGCTGGGTGATGGTCGAACCGCCGCGCGCGCGGCCCCCACCGACGACACTCTTCACCGAATAATCGGCGACCGCGCCGATCAGGCCCGGGATGTCGATCCCGTGATGTTCGAAGAAGCCCTTGTCCTCCGCCGAAATGAAGGCGTGGACCACCAGCGGCGGATATTCGTCGTAGGACAGCTCGACCCGCCGCTCGCGCGCGAAGGTCTGGACCGGCATCCCGTCATAGCCGCGGATGTTGGTCGGCAAGGGCGGCTGGTAAGCGAGCAGCGTCTGCGATGAGGGCAAGCCGCTGGCGAAATAGATCCACATCGCGGCAAACAGCGCGAGCAAACCGGCAGCCGCCCAGCCGAGCCAGCGGACCCAGCGCCGCTCCCACCACGGATCGACGATCGCGTGCACGCGCCCGTTGAAGGCGACGAGATCGGGCAATGGCCAATTGGGAACGTTGAGGCGCTCGAACTGCATGTTCGACAGGCGTCTAGCGGGTTCGGACGGACGCGGGAAGTTGCTTAACGCCGCGCGTGCGACGCAACGTCGGCTTCGATCGCCTGGGCGAGCGCGAGCACCATCTTTTCGCGTGTGGCGGGTTCGCGCAGCATCAGCTCGTCATCGGCATTGCTGAGATAGCCGGCCTCGAACAGCACCGCTGGCGCATCGGCACGGCGCAAGACGTGAAACGCCGCGAAGCGATGCGGGTTGGGACGAAGCTCGACGCGGCCGGCGGCCTTGTTGACCAGGCGCGTGGCCAGACCGGCCGAGGCACTCATCTGCGTGCGCATCGCGAGATCGGCGAGCATCGCGTCGACGGTTCCAGCGCGCGCCCCGTCCCCGCCCGACGCATTCTCGCGCGCTGCCAATCCGGCCGCCTCGGCGTCCGAAGCAACATCAGACAGCGAATAGACGCTCGCGCCTCGAGCCAGCGGATTGGGCGCGCTGTCGATGTGGATAGACATGAACATGGCGGCGTTCAGCCGGCGCGCGACCGCGGCGCGGTCCTCAAGCGTCAGATAGCGGTCCTCGTCGCGCGTCATCGCCACCCGCACCCGGCCCCGCTTGACCAGTTCGTCGCGCAGCGCCTGGGCCAGGATCAGGGTCAGCTCTTTCTCCCGCACCTGGCCCGACACGCTGCCGGCACCGGGATCGCGCCCGCCATGCCCGGCGTCGATGACGACGATCGGCCGCCCCCTGGCCGCAGGGGCTCCGTAGATGCGATCGTTGACTGGAGGCGGGAGATTGACCGTCAGGCTGGCCTGCGCGGCGGCGTCGCTGCTGCGGCTGGCGAGTGCAAAGATGCCGCCGGCGAGCAGCAGCGCCACGGCGGTGACCGCCATGCCAACCCTGTTACGCGTGTGCAGCTCGAAGTTCATGGAATCCGGCAGATAAATGACGTGCAGTGAGTATCACGCCATATGGTTAATGCGAAATTGCCACGGCCCGCCGCCGGCGAGGACATTTCCTCGCCCGGCGCTGGTTGCGGCGTTAGGGCGGCAGTGCTACCGCAGGCGTTCGCTCCGGCAACCGCCGGAGAGAACACTCAGGCCCGGCCGGTGCGATGGACCGCGGCCCTACCCAGGTTGACGCTCGAATGACGCCAAAGAACGCCCATCGTCCGCTCCGAATGGAAGCGGCCGGCGCGTTCCCCGCAGACCGTTGCGGGATGGTCCATCGAGCAGAGGCGCTTACCCCTAATCCTGCCTTCGCCCGTTCTGATTTTATTGGGCTCAAGGCCATCACAATCGCGCGCCGCAGCGGTCATTCGCTGCCCACGCGCGGCCGGAGAATATTCAATGTCCATGCGCATGCTAATCGATGCGCGCCACCCGGAAGAGACCCGGGTAGCGGTCGTCAAAGGGAATCGGATCGAGGAATTTGATTTCGAATCCGCCGAGCACAAACAGCTCAAAGGCAATATCTATCTCGCCAAGGTAACCAGGGTCGAACCGTCGCTTCAGGCGGCCTTCGTCGACTATGGCGGAAACCGCCACGGCTTCCTCGCCTTCAGCGAAATCCACCCCGATTATTACCAGATTCCGAAGGCCGATCGCGAAGCCCTGCTCCGCGAGGAAGCCGAGCACGCCGCCGAAGAGGAGCGGCTGCGTTCGGCCGAACTCGACGATGACGACGATTATGATCGTCACGACGACATTGAGGCACGCGATGCCGAAGAGGACGTCGCCGACGAACCGTCGGGTGAAGACAATGGTAGCGGTCCGGAAGAAACCGGGACCGGGTCCAACCGCTCGCCGGTCGATGAGTCGGCCGCCGACGAGCTTCGCCGCAAGCGCCAGAATTTGCGCCGCCGCTACAAGATCCAGGACGTCATCCAGCGCCGCCAGGTGCTGCTGGTCCAGGTTGTGAAGGAAGAGCGCGGCAACAAGGGCGCCGCGCTGACCACCTATCTGTCGCTCGCCGGCCGCTATTGCGTGCTGATGCCCAACACCAGCCACGGCGGCGGCATTTCCCGCAAGATCTCCAACGGCGCCGACCGCAAGCGGCTGAAGTCGATCATGTCCGACCTCAACCTGCCCAAGACGATGGGACTCATCGTCCGCACCGCCGGGCTGTCGCGCACCAAGGTCGAGATCAAGCGCGACTTCGACTATCTTGCACGCCTGTGGGACGAGATCCGCGAGCGGACGCTCGGCAGCACCGCGCCGGCGCTCATTTACCGAGACAGCGACCTCATCAAGCGCGCCATCCGCGACCTCTATCATCGCGAGATCGAGGAAGTCGTCGTCGAGGGCGAGGAGGGCTACAAGGCCGCTCGTGGCTTCATGAAGCTGCTGATGCCGAGCCACGTCAAGCGCGTGTCCCTGCACACCGACACCACACCGCTCTTCCAGCGCTCGGGCGTCGAGGATCAGTTGTCGGCCATGTACCAGCCGATCGTCCAGCTGAAATCGGGCGGCTATCTGGTCATCAACCCGACCGAAGCTTTGGTCTCGATCGACATCAACTCGGGTCGTTCGACGCGCGAGCATAATATCGAGCAGACCGCGACCAACACCAATCTCGAAGCCGCGCAGGAAATCGCGCGCCAGCTCCGCCTGCGCGACATGGCGGGTCTCATCGTCATCGACTTCATCGACATGGAACAGAACAGCCATGTGCGGAAGGTCGAGAAAGCGATGAAGGAGGCGCTGAAAAACGACCGCGCGCGCATCCAGGTCGGCCGCATCTCCAGCTTCGGCCTGATGGAAATGAGCCGTCAGCGTCTGCGCACCGGCGTGCTCGAAGCCTCGACCAAGCCCTGCGCCCA
>NZ_JAHFPY010000050.1 GCF_023266535.1 Sphingomonas sp.
ATTGGTGCCGGTGACTGCGACGATAACCTCCGGATAAGGCTCGAAAAATCTGGCCGCCAATTCGGCGAACAACCTGCGCGGCTCGGCGGCTGCGAGGTGCGGCACGCCTTCGACCCGCGCCTCAGGCCGGGCGACGATCGCCATCGCCCCGCGCTTCACCGCTTCGGCAATGAAATCCTCGCCGTTGAAGCGCGATCCGCGGAACGCGCCGAATATATTGCCCGGCGCGACCTTGCGATGGTCGAGCGCAAAGCCGGTCACTTCGGAATCGCTGATCGTATCGGCGAGCTCGCCCAATTGCATGGGTCGGCTATTCCGCTTTTTCGTGAACGTAGGGAAGGACTTCGGCCATGTTCGGCTCACGATTCTTGTCGGGGCGAACGCCGAGCATCGGCGCAATCCGGCTGACCGTGCGCGATACAACCGGCGCTACGTTCCAGCCAGCGGTCGTGAAGCCGTAAGTCTCCGGAGTTGCCTTGGGCTCGTCGAGCATGACCACGATCACATAGCGCGGCTCATCCATCGGGAACACACCGGCGAAGCTGGTGACGTTGAGGACGTTGCTGTAATGGCCGCCGACCAGCTTTTGCGCGGTACCGGTCTTGCCGCCGATCCGATAGCCCGGCGCATCGGCCTTCCTCCCGGTGCCCTTCATTACCACCAGCCGCAGCAGTGCGCGCATCTTGTAGCTGGTGTCTTCGGTGAAGACGCGATGCCCGGGCCCGACCGCATGATTGCGGTCGACCTTGAGCAGCGTCGCCGGGCGATAGATGCCGCCGTTGAACAGGGTCGCATAGCCGGTGGCGAGGTGCAGCGGCGTCACCGCGATGGCATGGCCGAAGCCGACTGTCATGGTTTCAAACGGGCCCCAGCGGCTGCCAGGGCTGAGCGTACGCCCGCGTTCCTTGAGCTCGACATTGACCTTGTTGAGGAAGCCCATCTTCTTGAGGAAGGCTTCCTGCCGTGGCTTGCCCAGTTGCGCCGCGATTTGCGCGGTGCCGATGTTGCTGCTTTCCTCCATGATCTCGGCGACCGTGCAGGGCCGACCGAACGGGTGGGTGTCATGGATCTGGTGGCCATAGGCATTGAGCACTTCTGGGCAATTGTAGATTTGCCCCATCGACCGGATCACGCCCGAATCCATCGCCATCGCCACGGTGAACGGCTTGAAGGTCGAACCGAGCTCATAAACGCCGAGCGTCGCGCGGTTGAACCGGGCTTCCGGCGTGCCGTTTCCGGCATCGTTGAGATTGAGCTGCGGCAGCGAGGTCATCGCCAGCACTTCGCCGGTGTGGATGTCCATCACCACCCCGGCCGCGCCGATCGCCGAGAAGTGGTTCATCGCATCGCCAAGTTCGTGCTCCAGCGCTTGCTGGACCCGGCTGGAAATGCTGAGCACGATAGGCTGGCCGCGCCGCGCCGGATCGCGCAATTGCTCGTCGAAAGCGCGCTCGATGCCGGCATTTCCCTTGCCGTCGATATCGGTGTAGCCGACGACGTGGGCGGCGAGGCTGGTTTGCGGATAGAGGCGGTCCGGCTCGCGCTCCAATGCCAGTCCGGGTTCGCCGAGCGCATTGATCGCCGCCACCAGCCGCGGCGGCGCGCGGCGGCGGAGATAGTAGAAATTCCGTCCCGACCGAAGCATGGCGAGATAGGCCGCCGTGTCCTTTTCGGGCATCAGCACCGCCAATTTCTCGGCCAGATCGAGCTTGTTGCCGATCACCTTCGACGGCTGCAGTCCGATGGTCCAGGCGTCGATCGTCCGGGCCAGCGCCTGGCCGTCGCGATCGACGATATCGCCGCGCTCGGGAATGAGGTCGATGACACCGCCCTTGCGGCCGGCGTGGTCGCCGAACGCAGCGAGATAGATCAGCCTGAGCGCGATGATGGCGATGATCCCGGCATAGACCAGCATGCCGAACATCAGCCTTTGGTGCATGACCGCGAGAATCTGCCGCCTTTGCCCGACCAGACGGAGCCGCTCGGGCCGTGCGACGAGAGCGGGCGTCGGGGCGTTCATCAGTCGGTTACGCGAGCCTTTTGAGGTTTCGAAGATGCACCTCCGGCGGACGCGGCGGGCGCGCTGCCTTTGGCCTTTGCGCCCGCGCCTGACAAGGGCGCCAACGGATCGGCCGTCGCGGTTTTGACCGGCTTCGTCGCAGGCGGAGTTTTGACAGCTACCGGCTCACGTGGGGGCGCCGATGCCGCTTGCGGTTGCGGCACCGAGTAGCTGGCGACATGCAGCATCTGATTGGCTGGGCGCGACGGTGCCGTCACCGTTGTCGGCAGATCGGCGTCGCCGGTCAACTTTGGCTGACCGTCAGCCGGCGGAATGGATGCCGCCGCCAGCACCACCGGTGCGTCGATCGCCGGTTGCCTCGGCGGTGCGACCAAGGTGGCGAGCTGGAACCCGCCCTGGACGAACTGGTCGGCGCTGGGCGCGGACAGGCGGATGAACTTGACATTCCACCGCTCGAGCTGGGCCAGGCGGCCGCGGGTACCGATTTCGGTCTGCAGCAGGCGGATGTCGCGCTGGGTCATTGCGATCCTGGTCTCGACATCCTCCAGCGCGGCGCGCTCCGAGGCGACGCGCAAGCTGACCAGGTAGAAGCCGAGCGCAGCGCCAACCACAGCACCTGCCGACAACACCGATCCGAAGCCACGCGCGCTCATTGCACTGCCCTCCTCGACGGGAGTTGGTCCCACGCGGGCGCCGCGGTACGGACCGCGGTACGGAGACGCGCCGAGCGCGCGCGCGGGTTGCGGGCCAGCTCGGCCTCCGAAGGGGAGACCGGCTTGGCAACTTGTGCGAAGGTCGGGGCGGGCCCGGGCGCGACCATGGGCCGATGGCGCGATCCGGCGGGCACATCGCCGCTGCGAACCTTCAGGAAGCGTTTGACGATGCGGTCTTCCAGGCTGTGGAAGGTGACCACCGCCAAGCGGCCGCCGGGACGGAGCGACCGCTCGGCGGCCCGGAGTCCCTGCTCCAGCTCGTCAAGCTCTGCGTTCAGGTGAATTCGGATGGCCTGGAAGGTGCGGGTCGCCGGGTCGCTCTTCTGTCCCTGGCGATAGCCCAGCGCCCTGCGCACCACCACCGCCAGCTCGGCCGTTCGGGTCAGTGGCCTAGCGGCGACGATGGCGCGAGCAACCGCGCGGGCGCGCGGTTCCTCCCCATAATCCTTGAGGACGCGGGCAATCTCGCCCTCTTCGGCATGGTTCAGGAATTCGGCGGCGGTCTCGCCCGACTGGCTCATCCGCATGTCGAGCGGGCCGTCCTTCTGGAAGGAAAAGCCCCGGTCGGCCTGATCGAGCTGCATCGACGACACGCCGATGTCGAGCGCGATGCCATCGACCGGCAGCAGGCCGCGTTCGGCCAGCACCCGGTCCATCTGGCTGAACCGCTCCTCGACCAAGGTAAGGCGCTCATCCGGGACGAGCGTCGGCCCGGCCGCGATGGCATTGGGATCGCGGTCGAAGCCGATCACTCGTCCCGCCCCTCCCCCAAGAATCGCGCGGGTGAAGCCGCCTGCTCCGAAGGTACCGTCGACTAGGGTCTCGCCGGGGACGATAGCGAGACCCGTTACGACCTCTTGGAGAAGAACCGGCAGGTGCGGGTTGTCGTTGCTCACGCCGTTTGTCATTGGCCGCGCTCCTCGAGCCGGAAGCGGGCGATATCTTTCATGTCCTCGGGGACATTCTTGTCGGCAAGGAACAGCTTCGGGTTCCAGATCTGGAAGGTCTCGCCGACGCCGACGAACAGGGCGAGGTCGTCGATCTGCCCCTTGCGACGCATCATCGGGGGCACGATGATCCGGCCCGAGCTGTCGTAGGGCACTTCCTCGGTGGCGCCGAACGCCATCATGGTGCGGCGGGCATGTTCCAGTTCGGCCGTGGGATCGGTCTCCTGCTTCTCCAGCAGCCGCTCGATCTTCTCATGCTTCAGCGCCGCATAGGCGGGGTCGTAGGCGCTGAGAGCCGGGAAGCTGTCATGCTTGGCGAGGACGATGGTGCGGGCATCGCCGCGGCGCTCGATAACCTGGCGCAGGAAGGCGGGCACGGAGACACGCCCTTTGGCGTCCACCGCATTCAAAGCACTGCCTTGAAACAGATGCTCTAGTGCCACGTACCGTCCCTCGACGCGGGCACAGCTTCCCCGTTCGCCAGTGCACGGGTTTCCCGTGCGCCCGACGATTTGACCGACTCAATACAGGTTAGCCCCGCGCTACTGACTGTGTTGGTAACTCAAGCAGGCACGGGATACAATGGATTTTGATGCCATATCGCGGGAATTCATGCCCAGTGGCGGAAAATCCACGGTTTTTTCAGGCTTTCTTTACCATTTGTTCCATGCCTGTTCTTGCGGGACAAGCCTGTGGATAAACATGTTGGAAAACCGCGCGACTCACGGCTGTTCAGCGAGTCCCGAGGCGGCTCAATTCACTCATCATCAAGTCGAGGCCTGGTGCGTCCGGATCTTCGACATTGATGAAATCGGCATCCGCAACCACTGTCGCCGAACCTTTGCCAATGCGGCAGCGCGCAACCAGCCCCGGGTCGGCGACCTCACAGCTGCCGCTGCTGACGAGGCCCGATTCCGATAAGGTGAGGCCCCAATGGTTGAGCAGCCCAGTATCGGCAAACATCGGCGGCGGGCGGAGCTTGTCGCCCAACGGCCGTTGGCTCGGCCATTCGAGTTTGGGATCGGCCAGCAGGAGGAGATGGCCGCCATCGCGCACCCATCGATCGAGCTCGACCAGCGCCTCAGCCGGCTGCGCCCTCGGCTGGGCCATCAGCAACAGTCGCGGGCCCTTCAGACTGGCCGCGTCGGCGACGCTGATAGTCTCGACCCTGTATCGTTGCTCGAGCCGGGTCAGTGCGGACGATCCGCCCCCATCGAGCGACATTTGTTCGTTGAACACCAGCGGCAGGCTGGTCAGCAACAAAAGTATTGGCCTGCCGGTCGCTGAGGGTAAAACCGCCGCCTGCCGATGCATCATGGAGGAAGCAATTGCGGCCAGGATTCCCACCCCCACCGCAACATAGGCGGCCAACAAGGTTCGCCGCCTCACTTGCCCTTGGCTTGGTTGGCTTGTTCGTCCGTGATGTTGGTGGACGTGCCCGTCCCCGGCGCGGCGCCGATTTCGGCCAGCGGCTCGTTGGGCTGGTCGGGCACCGCCAGTTCGTTCTGCACCGGCGGCGCGGAAGCGTCGTTACTCGACCGGCTGATCGCCGTCCCCAGCAGCACCAGCAGGAATACGAACGCCAGTCCGGTCAGGCCGATCCGGATACGCTGAATCCGTTCTTCCTTGTCGACACGGTTCATAACGTGCAACTTATGCGGCGCGGGGTGTCATTGCAACGAAGGCTGCGCTTTACGCGGCGCAGTGAGCTTGACTAAGGGCGGCATATGAATCGCAAGCTATCACTGATCATCATTGTCAGCGCGGCCCTGGTCGCCTGTGACAAGGAATCCCACACCATCGTCGGCGGCGAACAGCCCGACCCGATGAAGGAAGAGCTGGCCAATGCCGCGCCGGTCGAACTGCCGCCGGCGATTGCCGCCAGCAAGTCATACCGCTGCAAGGACAACAGCCTGCTGTACATCGATTGGTACAGCGACGGCAGCGCGCGGGTGAAGGCCAACAAGAGCGAGGCCGGCACCCAGGTTCCAGCCCCGGCCGAAGGCGTGAAGCCGACGCTGACCGGCGACGCCAAGAGCTCGTCGATCACTTACAACGGCCAATCCTGTAAGGCCTGAATTTGCTCCTCCCTGTTGCGAAGCAATGGGGAGGTGGCAGCCGCGCAAGCGGCTGACGGAGGGGCCAGTCACCTAGGCGGCCCCTCCACCATTTCGCTACACTCAATGGTCCCCCTCCCCATCCCGCTTGAGCGGGATAGGGCGGAGCCAGTGGTTTACGCTGGCTCGGTTTCCTTCTGCTTGGAGAAGAATGCCTTCATCCGCTCCGGAAGCTCCGAGTCCGGCACGTCCTCGATATGGGTCGCGAGGCTCCAGCCATGGCCGAACGGGTCGTTCAACGTTCCCATGCGGTCGCCCCAGAACTGATCCTCGACCGGCATCGTCTGGGTGCCGCCAGCCGCGATCGCCTTTTTGAACGCGCTGTCGACGTCATCGAGATAGACGATCAGCCCGGTTGGCGATCCGCCGCGCGCTTTCGGGCCCAGGTTTCCGCGCTCGGGAAATTCGTCGTTGAGCATGAACCTGGTGTCGCCGATCTGCAGCTCGGCATGGCCGATCTTGTCGCCCATCGGCAGCCTCGACAGCTCTTTGGCGCCAAACGCCTGCTTGTAGAAATCGATCGCCTTGGCCGCGTCGTCGACCGTCAGGACGACGTTTACGCTGCGATATCCTTCGGGAATTGGTTTCGGCATGACTGCCTCCTTGTCCGATTCCCCCCGCCCACCGCGCTTATCCTCCCCGAACGTGACAGCTTCAATGCGCCGACTCGGCTAGCGGCAACGGTTCATCGCGGCTAAGGGGCGCGCCATGTCAGTTCTCGAAGCCGCCCGCATCACTCCCGAAATCGTCGCCGAGCATGGCCTGAGCCCGGAAGAATATGAGCGCGTACTCCACGCGCTGGGCCGCGAGCCGAACCTGGTTGAGCTCGGTATCTTCTCGGTAATGTGGTCGGAGCATTGCTCCTACAAAAGTTCGCGCTTCCATTTGAAAAAGCTGCCCACAAAGGCCCCCTGGGTGATTTGCGGCCCGGGCGAGAACGCTGGCGTGATCGATATCGGCCCAGATGAACAAGGGCGGGGCCAGGCCGCCATCTTCAAGATGGAGAGCCACAACCACCCGAGCTACATCGAGCCCTATCAGGGCGCGGCGACCGGGGTCGGCGGGATCCTGCGCGACGTGTTCACCATGGGCGCGCGCCCGGTCGCCAACATGAACGCGCTGCGCTTCGGCCGGCCCGACCATCCGAAGATGCGCCATCTGATTGCCGGGGTGGTCAGCGGCATCGGCGGCTATGGCAATTGCGTTGGCGTGCCCACGGTCGGCGGCGAGGTCAATTTCGATACTGCCTATGACGGCAACATCCTGGTCAATGCGATGACCGTCGGCGTCGCCCACACCGACAAGATTTTCTATTCGGCCGCGACCGGGCTGGGGAACCCGATCGTCTATGTCGGCTCCAAGACCGGCCGCGACGGCATCCACGGCGCTACCATGGCCAGCGCCGACTTCGACGAGAACAGCGACGAGAAGCGCCCGACCGTCCAGGTCGGCGATCCCTTCACCGAGAAGCTCCTTATCGAGGCTTGCCTCGAGCTGATGGCGACCGACGCGATCGTCGCCATCCAGGACATGGGCGCCGCGGGCCTCACCAGCTCCTCTGTCGAAATGGCGTCCAAGGGCGGCGCCGGCATCCGCCTCGACATGAACCAGGTGCCTTGCCGCGAGGAAGGCATGACGCCCTATGAAATGATGCTGTCGGAATCGCAGGAGCGGATGCTGATGGTCCTGAAGCCCGGCCGCGAGGGTGAGGCCGAGGCGATCTTCAAGAAGTGGGAGCTGGATTTCGCGGTGATCGGTGAAGTCACCGACACCGGCCATATGGTGCTGGAGTGGAACGGCGACGTGGTGTGCGACATTCCGCTTGGCCCCTTGGCCGACGACGCGCCCGAATATGACCGGCCGCATCTGTCGCGCGAAGACTATAAGGCCTGGGCCCAGGTGAAGCCGCTCGGCGACGTGCCCAAAAGCACCGATATCGCCGCGGACCTGCTCAAGCTGATGGCCTCGCCCAATCTCGCCTCGCGCCGCTGGATCTGGGAGCAATATGACAGCCAGGTCGGCGCCGACACCGTCCAGCGCCCCGGTGGCGACGCCGCGGTGGTGCGCGTCCATGGCACGCGAAAAGCGCTGGCGATCACCACCGACTGCACCCCGCGCTACTGCTACGCCGACCCCCATGAAGGCGGGAAGCAGGCGATCGCCGAAGCCTACCGCAACCTCTGCGCGGTCGGCGCAAGGCCGCTCGCGGTCACCAACTGCCTCAACTTCGGCAACCCCCAGCGACCCGAAATCATGGCGCAATTTGTCGGCTGCCTCGAAGGCATGGGCGAAGCCTGCCGCGCCCTCGACTTCCCGATCGTCTCCGGCAACGTCAGCCTCTACAACGAGAGCAAGGCGACCGGCGGCGGCAGCGCCATCCTTCCCACCCCTGCCATCGGCGGCGTCGGCTTGCTCGACGATTGGGAGAAGTCGGCGACGATAGCGTTCCAAACCAGTCCTGAAGGATGGGCGCATGGCATTTGGCTGATTGGTTCATCGTCCAAGGGTGGGCGATATCTTGGCCAATCTCTTTGGCTTCGCGAGGTGCACAATCAGTCGAATGGTCGGCCACCGGTAGTCGATCTGAAGCACGAGCGCGAGGCTGGTGAATTCGTTCAGCGCCTCATCGCTGATGGGCTCGTCTCAGCCGTTCACGACATTTCGGATGGAGGGCTGCTCGTTGCAATCGCCGAGATGGCGCTCGCGGGAGATGTTGGTGCAGACATCGACATCAGCGATCAGCAAGATAGCCCGCTTGCGGCACGAATGTTTGGAGAAGACCAAGGTCTTTACGTCGTGACGAGCTGGGACAATGGAGACCAGCGCATTCCGGAGCTAGCGTCCGAACTCGGTATGGCATGCACATGGATTGGAATGACTGGCGGCGATGAACTGTTGATCGGGGATCATGGCAGCTTAGGCTCTATCCCCCTCGCCGACCTCCGCGCCGCGCATGAGGGCTTCTTCCCCGCGCTCATGCAGGGCGAGCTTTAGGGAATGGCTAGGCCCCTCCACCATCCTTCGCCTTTGGCTGCGAATGGTCCCCCTCCCCATTCCCTGCGGGAACAGGGAGGATTGACGTAGTGGCGACGTAAACCGATCCTCCCTGTTGCGAAGCAATGGGGAGGGGGACCGTGGCGCGAAGCGACATGGTGGAGGGGCCAAACCCGTGAAGGCCACCGCCAATGCAATGAAGGCGTCGAAGCGCCTGCGGCGGAACATGACACCGCCAGAAGCGCTGCTGTGGCAGTTACTGCGCCGGTCGCCGGCCGGAATCAGGTTTCGCCGCCAATATGCGATCGGACCCTACGTGGCCGACTTTTATTGTCCTGCGGTGAAGCTGGTGATCGAGATTGACGGGCAGGTTCACGGTGTCGAACGTCAGGCCCAACATGACGCGAGGCGCGATGCGTTAATCAAAAGCTATGGTGTTCGTGTTGAGCGTATTCCTGCCAGCGACGTGATGCGGGATGCCTCTTCGGTCGCCCAATCGATCATTGAGATTTGTCTGCCAGTGCCTCGGCCCCTCCACCATCCGGCAAGGCCGGATGGTCCCCCTCCCCGAGACGAGCTCGGGGAGGAATGATGAGCCTCACTCACTTCCTCGCATTTGTCGCCGCGGCAACGCCCGCCGCGCCGCCCCAACCGCTAACCATCGGCGCCCATCGCGGGCTGGCCGAGGGAGTGCCGGAGAACACCCTCGCCGCCTTCCGCCATTCGCTCGCCGCCGGCATCAAGGTCATCGAACTCGACCTGCGCACCACCAGGGATGGCCAGCTGGTCGTGATGCACGATGCGACGCTCAACCGGACCACCGACTGCAGCGGCGCCGTGGCCGAGCAGACGCTGGCCAGGATCCAGCAATGCGACGCCGGCTGGCCGACCCATGTCGGGGAGCGCGTGCCGACGCTCGGCGACGTGCTGGCGCTCGTCACCGACGCTGACACCCGCCTGCTGCTCGACTGCAAGTCGGTTGGCATCGACCAGGTGCTGCGCCAAGTCCGCGCCCATCATGCCGAGGGCAAAGTGATCTTCGGACTGCGCCGGCCTGGCGACATTGCCCACGCCCGCGCCGCCCTGCCCGGAGTTACCATCATCGCCTTCATGCCCGAGCGCGCAGACGCTCCTATGTTCGTCGATGCGGGGGCCGACATCGTCCGCCTCTGGTCCGACTGGGTCGAGGCCGATCCGGCGCTGGTCGCCCGCACCCAGGCACTGGGCAAGCCGGTGTGGATCATGGTCGGCCGCAAATTGCCGCGCAGCAATGCCGACTGGCAGGCGCTGCACGGCCGGATGATCGCCGCCGGCGCAGATGGCCTGGTCACCAACCGGCCCGAGTTGGTATCGGCGGAGTAGCCAACCCGTTCCGCCCTCTTGCGAACGCCTCGCATTATCGACTATATGGACTGCATGATCGTCTGTGTCTGCAATGCGATTCGGGAGGATGAGCTTCGGGCCGTCGCCCGCCAGGGCGAGAGCGAACCGGTGTGCGCCTACAAAGCACTTGGCTGCGAGCCGATCTGCGGCTGCTGCCTCGACTACGCCCAGGAAGTGATCGACGACGAGCACAAGAGGCCGGCACGGCGCAATCGCTCTAGCGTGGTGGTGAACTTTCCCAGGGCAGCCTGAACTGCGACTAAGTCGCATTATTTTTCGCTGATTTCCGCCAATTTTCCGCTTCCCTTCACCGAGCCGAAGGCGTATCCCGCTGCTTCCCTGACAGGAGGCCGCGCATGAAGGGCGACAAGAAGGTCATCCAGCTTCTCAACGAAGCGCTCAAGAATGAGCTGACCGCGGTCAACCAATATTGGCTGCATTATCGGATGCTCGACAATTGGGGCATTGCCAAGCTGGCCGAGTTCGAGCGGCATGAGTCGATCGACGAGATGAAGCATGCCGACAAATTGTCGGAGCGCATCCTGTTCCTCGACGGCCTCCCCAACTTCCAACTCCTGGGGAAACTCAGGATCGGCGAGAGCGTCGAGGAGATGCTGAAGTGCGATTATGCGCTGGAGCTGGAAGCGCTGACCCAATTGAAGGGCGCTATCGCCCATTGCGAGAAGGTCCAGGACTATGTCAGCCGCGACCTGTTCAGCGAGATCCTCGAAAATGAGGAAGAGCATGTCGATACGCTCGAGAAGCAGATCGACATGATCGCGCGGATGGGCCTGCAGAACTATATCCAGCTGCAAAGCGAAGCGACCGACGACTAGGGCGGCCCCGGCCGGGCCGGCATGACGCGTACGCATCGGGTCGATGTCTTGCCGATCCAATTGTGTCGCCTAAGCTGGCTGGATGAGCGAACCTTACAATCCCATCCCCTACACCGTGCTTCCGGCGCTATCCGACGACGAGCGCATCGAGCGCGCCAGTGCCTTCCGCGAGGCCATGGCCAAGCGCCGCACCTGCCGCATGTTTTCGCCCGCGCCGGTACCGCGAGCAGTCATCGAGCAGGCGATCCTCGCCGCCGGCACTGCGCCGTCGGGGGCCAATCACCAGCCTTGGCATTTCTCGGTGATCCGCTCGCAGGATTTGAAACAACGCATTCGCATCGCTGCCGAAGAAGAGGAGCGCGCCTTCTACGCCGGCAAGGCGGGCCAGGAATGGCTTGAGGCGCTTGCTCCTCTCGGCACTGACGCGGACAAGGCCTTTCTCGAAACAGCCCCCTGGCTGATCGTCGCCTTTGGCCAGCGGCGCGGCGGGATCGACCCCGGCGACAAGAAGCAGAATTACTATGTCACGGAGAGCCTGGGCATTGCCTGCGGCCTGCTGCTCGCCACGCTTCACCAGGCCGGGCTGGCGACACTAACCCACACACCCTCGCCGATGGGTTTTCTGCGCGAGCTATGCGGTAGGCCGTCGGATGAGAAGGCGTTGATGATCATCGTCGCCGGCCTGCCCGCCAAGGGTGCGACCATTCCCGAATTTGCCATGCGCAAGAAGCCGCTGGAGCAAATCTCAAGCTGGTTGTAGCGTCGCTGCAGCAGGGGGCGCCGATGGCCACATCATCCGACCGCATCTTCAGTCTCGACATGATCCGCGGCGTCGCGGTGATGGGCATTTTCTCGGTCAACATCATCGCCTTCGCGATGATCGACGGCGCCTATTTCAACCCGTCGGCCTATGGCGGCTGGCACGGCGCCGACCTTGGCCTGTGGGCGACCAACATGCTGCTCATCGACGGCAAGATGCGCACGCTATTCTCGATGCTGTTTGGCGCCTCGACCCTGCTGGTGATCGAGCGGGCGGAGGCGGGCCGCCTTTCAGGGCCGAAGGTTCATATCCGCAGGATGCTGGTGCTGCTCGGCTTCGGCCTGATCCATTTCTACCTGATCTGGTTCGGCGATATCCTTGTCCTCTATGCGTGCAGCGGGCTGATCGCCTTCCTGTTCAGAAAGCTGCCGGTGCAACGGCTGGTCGCGCTCGGCGCCTCTTTCCTGCTGGTCGGCATGCTGCTCTTCTCCGGCTTCATGTTCAGCCAGTACCAGGCCGACATCGCCGCCCATGCTCCAGGCGCGACGCAGCAAGCGATCAAGGAGTGGAATGACGGGCTCGGCAATTTTTTCCCGACGGCTGCCGAGATCGCCAAGGACAAGGCGCTCCACCTCGGCACGTGGCTGAACCTGGTGAAGGACAATCTCGATCACTGGAAGCGGATCATCGGGAACACGCTGGTGTTCATGCCAGACACGATCGGGCTGATGCTGCTCGGCATGGCCGGCTACAAATCGGGGTTCCTGACCGGCGAGTGGGACGATGCCGCCTATGCTCGCGTTGCGCGGATTGCGATTCCGATCGGCCTCGCCGCCTGCGCCTGCATCGTCGCCTATGACATCATGTCAAACTTCTACATCATCGGCGTGTTTGCGGCATTTGTGATCCTGGCAACGCCGTTCATCACCATCATGGCGTTCGGCTATGCCGCGCTGATCATCCCGCTGTCGCGCGGACAGGGCTGGCTTGCCCGGCGCATCGCCGCCGCCGGGCGCTCAGCCTTCACCAACTATCTCGGCACGTCGCTGATCGCGACTTTCGTCTTCTATGGCTGGGGCCTCGGCCTGTACGGATCGGTATCGCGGTGGCAGGCGTGGCTGCTGGTGCCGGTCGTCTGGGCGATCATGCTGACCTGGTCCAAGCCATGGCTGGAGCATTTTCAGTACGGCCCGCTGGAATGGGCGTGGCGCAGCCTGGCGCGCGGGAAGTGGCAGCCGATGCGGAGAGAAACGCTCCTCCCTGCGGCGTAGCCGTGGGGAGGGGGACCGCTCGGCGAAGCTGAGTGGTGGAGGGGCCCCTCCGTCAGTCCTGCGGCCTGCCACCTCCCCATTGCTTCGCAACAGGGAGGAATAATTGGCCTAAATCCGGCCGAAGCCCTGGTTGGCGACCTTCTTGCCGAAGCCGCCGACGCCCGGCGCGGCGCGGCTCTGCAGCGGATTGGTCGCCTTGTCGAACAGCTCGACCGTGCGGTTCCACAGCCGGCGAAGTTCGACCACATTGGGCACCAGCTCGTCAGGGAAGCGGTGGGTCTCGACGCACATCCGCGCGGTCTGCTCGATCAGCTCGGCCACCTGCGCCAATGGCTCGGCCCCAAACTGGCGCGCTTCGCCCTTGATGGTATGCGCGGGGATGATCAGCGCGACGGTGTCATGCTCGTGCATGGCCTGCTCGATGGCGGCCACGCTCTTCGCCCCGTCTTCGCGGAAATAGGCCAGGATCCGAATGAAGCCCGGGCCAAGCTCGGCGCGGCTCTTCTCGAAGTAAACCCAGTCAATGATGTCAGAGCCGTCGTCCACTGGTTCCATGCTCCCAGGCGCCTCTGGTCGTAGGCGCGATCCCACGCACCCTGCCTAACCCGAAAAGGGTAAAGGAGCGGTTATTTTCTGGACTAACCCTTGTTATGAAATGGGTTCTTCGGCGCCCGCATGGTCATGCGTAGCGGCACCGGTCCCAGGTCGAGCTCACGGCGCATCGAGTTCAGCAAATAGCGCTGATAGCTGGTCGGCAGCTGGTCGACCCGCGTCCCGAACACGACGAAACTTGGCGGGCGGGTCTTCACCTGGGTGATGTAGCGAAGCTTGATCCGCTTGC
The DNA here is from genome assembly GCF_023266535.1 of Sphingomonas sp. Classification (GTDB taxonomy): domain Bacteria; phylum Pseudomonadota; class Alphaproteobacteria; order Sphingomonadales; family Sphingomonadaceae; genus Sphingomicrobium. Next base: position 13,883 of record NZ_JAHFPY010000050.1, read on the forward strand.
CGCCCGGCGCCGGCGGCGGATTCTGTTCGACCGCGCGCTCGAACCAGCGGTTAAGCTCGCCGGTGGTTACGCGCCGCGACCAGCTGTCGCGGACTTCGAACGCTGCGCCGAGCAGCTGGTCGACGCCCTTGCCGGTCTTGCCCGACACCGTCAGCAGCGGCACGCCCTTCAGCTGGCTGAGACCCTCTTCGAGCGCCGCCTTGACCCCGTTGAACAGCGACGAGGCATGTTCGGCCACGTCCCATTTGTTGAGCGCGATGACCAGCGCCCGGCCTTCCTCGAGCACCTGGTCGGCGATGCGCAGATCCTGCGATTCCAGCCCGCGCGTTGCATCGAGCAGCAGCACCACCACCTCGGCATAATCAATTGCCCGCTTGGTATCGAACGCCGACAATTTCTCCAGCTTGTCCTCAACCTTGGCGCGCTTCCTGAGGCCCGCCGTGTCGACCAGCCGCACTGGCCGATCGTTCCACAACCAGTTGATGCTGATGCTGTCGCGGGTGATGCCGGCCTCGGGACCGGTAATCATCCGCTCCTCGCCCAGCATCTTGTTGACCAGGGTCGACTTGCCGGCATTCGGCCGCCCGACAATGGCCAGCTTGAGCGGCCCGGCAATCTCCTCATCTTCTTCGGCTTCGGTTACGAAATGCTCATGCTCGACGTGCGGGCGGATCGCCTCGAACAGGTCGACCAGGCCCTCGCCATGTTCGGCCGACAGGGAAAAGGGTTCGCCGAGGCCCAGCGCGAACGCCTCGAGCCGTCCGGCTTCGCCGGCATTCCCTTCGGCCTTGTTCGCTGCAACCACCACCGGTGTCGCATGGCCGCGCAACCAGCGGGCAATTTCCTCGTCGAGCGGCGTCAGTCCTTCGCGCGCGTCGATCAGGAAGAGGGCGACGTCCGCCTCCCTGACGGCCGCCTCGGTCTGGGCGCGCATCCGGCCGGGCAAGGAATTGGGATCCTCGTCCTCGAAGCCTGCCGTATCCATCACCCGGAATTTGAGGTCGAGCAGCCGGCCTTCGCCTTCGCGCCGGTCGCGGGTCACGCCCGGACGGTCATCGACCAGCGCAACGCGCTTGCCGACCAGCCGGTTGAACAGCGTCGATTTGCCGACGTTGGGTCGGCCGATAATGGCAACGGTGGGAAGGGGCATGGCGCCGCCCCTGCCCGCCTACTGCGGGTCCGTCAACCTTAGCGGTAAGCGATGAGCCTGCCGGTGTCGGTCAGGATATACAGCGTCGAGTTGGCTACGACCGGCTGGAAGCTGACGCCGTCCTTGATGTCGACCTGGCTCTGGAAGCTGCCATCCGTCGGGTTGACGTTGATGAGGGCGCCGTTCGATCCGGCGAGGATCAGCCGGTCACCGGCCAGCACCGGGCCGACATAGGTGATCAAGCCGGACTTGGCCTTCATATGCTCCCAGCGCGGCAGCTGGTTGATCCAGCGGATCTTGCCGCTGGCGCGGTTGACCGCCACCAGCTGGGCCTTGTCGTTGACCGCGAACAGCCATTCACCGGCAACCCAAGGCGTGGCGATGCCACCGAAATTCATTTCCCAGATGCGCTGGCCGGAGAAGAGGTCGAGCGCGACCATCCGGCCGCCCTGGCCGACGGCATAGACCGCGCCGCCGTCAATTACCGCATCGGCATCGATGTCGCTGAGCGAAGCGACGCTGGTCGTGATCGAGGTCCGCGCCAGCGCGTCCTGCCACACCTGGCGCCCATTCTCGTAGCGATAGGCATTGAGCTCGCCGCTGGAGAAGCCGGCCACCACCGTGCCTTGGCCGATCGATGGCGCCGCCGCGCCGAACACGCCGGCAATTTCCAGCGCCGCGGCATTGGACCAGTTGGTCGAACCGTCGCTGACCTTCAGCGAGTAGATCTGGTTGTCCTGGCTCATCACATAGACCGAACCATCGGCCACGGAAGGTTCGCCGCGTAGCGGTCCGCCCGGACGAACCGTCCACACCGAGCCGCCGTTGCTGGCGCTCAATGCGGCGACATAGCCGAGCCCGTTGGTGGCGTAGACCTTTCCGTCGTCATAGGCGACGCCGCCGCCGTAGAGCGATGTCTTGTTGTCGCCGACCTCGCCGAACCGGGCCGACCACAGCTCGTGGCCGTTGGTCGCGTCGAACGCGCGGACCACGCCGAGCGTGTCGATCGTGAACACCTTGCCTTCGGCCACCACCGGGCCGCCACCCAGGCGCCCGTACTTGCCGCTGCCTTCACCGATCTGGGTAGTCCAGGCGACCCCCAGCGATTGACCGAGCGCGACATGGCCGACCGACTTGCGGGCATTGCCACCCGACTGGGCCCATGTGGTGTTAGCTTCCGCCGCCGGCAGGGTCATCGGCACGGCCGCAGTGTCCGGATCGATGTCGATCTCGGCCTCATTGACCAGCACCGCGACCCGCTCCCCGGGGACCGTGGCCTTCTTCTCCTTCTTGAAGATGCCGCCGACCGTGCTGCAGCCAGCCAGCAGCGAGGCTGCCATCAAGAGGGTTGTGACGCGGGTGACGTGACGCATGGAGAATATGTCCTACTGGGCAGGAGTGAGATCGACCGGCATGGCGGCGGTCGCGTCGACGCCGAGCGAGCCGGCGAGCTGGACCGCGCGGGCGCGGATCGATTGGGGAACTTGTTTGTCGGAGGCGATCCTGGCGAACAGCTGGCCGGCGCCGACCTTGTCGCCCTTGTCGAGCATCGCCATGCCGGTCATTTCGCCGGCGGTGCCGAAGAATGGCTTGCCCTGTTCAGTCAGCGGCTTCAGCCGCGCAATGACCTCGTCGGGCTTGAGCGCGTCAAATTCCGTCATCGTCCGGCGAACCAGGGCGAGGTCGCGATATGGCTGCGGCAAGCCGCTGTCATTTTCGACCTTGGTATAGAGATCGATCGCCGTCTTGCGGTCGTTCTTGCGCAGCGCCAGCGCGGCCTGGCCGAGCAGCGCCGAGGCACGGGTCACATCGTTGGCAGAATCGCCGAGCGGCGCCAGTTCGGCCTGCGCGCCCTTGCTGCTGCCAGATGCGGCCTTGTCGAGCGCGGCCGAAATGGTTTCGCTGTCGGCCGCGGCCTGCTTCTGGCTGTTGCTCTGCCAATAAAGGTAGCCGCCGACCGCACCCAGGAACAGGACGACGGCGGCGATGATCCATTTGCCGTACGACTTGGCCATGTCGGCCATCTGGTCGCGGCGTAAATTTTCATCGACTTCGCGGACGAAGGCTTCGGCCGGATCGGTAGGAAGCGCCAAGTTAATCCTCAAAACTGCCCGTGGGGGTCGTACGGCCGCTTCCTTCCCCACCCCAAATGAACAGAAGCTGGCGCGAGCCGTCTAGCGCGGGCGGGACGAAAGGCAAAGGGTGGAAAGCGTTGCTATTCGGCGGGGACGGCGTGCTGCACCGAAATTGCGATTTGCGGCGCGTCGGCGAGGTAGCCGTGGATTGCGGCCACCACCTGCGCGCCATCGCCGACCGCCGCCGCGACCCGTTTGACCGATCCGGCGCGGACGTCGCCGATCGCGAATATCCCGCGGCGGCTGGTTTCAAGCGGGAGCCGGTCGTCGCCCGCGGCTTCGCCGGTCTGCACGAACCCGCGATTGTCGAGCTTGATTCCCGAACTTTGCAGCCAATCGGTGTTGGGCTCGGCGCCGATGAAAGAGAAGAGAAAGCGCGACGAACAGCGGATTTCCTTGCCCGTCGATCGCTCGATGACAGTGAGTCCTTCCAATGACCCGGCATCGCCGTGAAGCGATCTGATCTCACAGCCGATGACCACTTCGACGTTGGGCAGGCTCTCGATCCGCTCGATCAGATATTGCGACATGGTTTCGCTCAGCGGCCGCCTGGCGATTAGCGCCACATGTTTCGCCTTGCTGGCCAGGAACACCACCGCCTGGCCGGCCGAATTGCCACCGCCGACCAAGGCAATTTCTTGCCCGGCGCACAAATCTGCTTCGAGCGGGGAGGCCCAATAATGGACGCAGCTTCCTTCAAATTGCTCAAGCCGCTCGACGCCAAGGCGGCGATAGCGCGCACCGGTGGCTAGCACGACGCTCCTTGCCTGGATCCGCTCACCGGTGGCCAGCAGCACGTGGCACGGGTCGTTGCCGCACTCGAGCCTGGTTGCTTCGTCGGGAATGGCCAGCTCGACCCCGAATTTTTGCGCCTGGCCGTAGGCCCGGCCCATCAATGCCATGCCGCTGATCCCGGTCGGGAAGCCGAGGTAATTCTCGATCCGCGCCGAGGCACCAGCCTGGCCGCCGAACGAGCGGCAGTCGATGGTCAGCACCGACAGGCCTTCGGATGCGGCGTAAACCGACGTCGCGAGCCCGGCCGGGCCGGCGCCGATAATCACCACATCGTATAATTTGTCGGCATCGATCGGTCCGACCAGCCCGACGCAGCGCGCCAGCTGGCCTTCGCTCGGATTGCGCAGCAGCTGGCCGCCCGGACACAGCACGATCGGCAGTTCCTCGGGCTCGATTTCGAACTGCTCGACCAGTGTCCGGCCGCAGCTGTCCCCGGCAGGGTCGAGGTTCTGGTAAGGATGGCCGTTGCGGCGCAGGAAATTGACGAGCCGAAGGACGTCGGCGTTGGTTTCCTGGCCGACGATGATCGGCCCGGCCCCAGCCTCGATCAGTCCCACCCGACGGAGGATCAGCGCCCGCATGATCCGTTCGCCCAGCTCGGCCTCGGCGATCAGCATCGCCCGCAAGCGGTCCGGCGGCACTGCGATCGCCTCTACTGGGTCGAGCGCGGTCACTTCGACCAGCGAGGGTCGCCCCGACAATTGTGCCAGCTCGCCCATGAAATTGCCGCGCTCATGGGTGACGATGTGGGTCGGAGGGTGGCCCTGCTGGATCACCTCGGCGCGGCCAGACAGTAGCAGCAGCAGGCCCGGCCCGACCTCGCCCGGACGCGCAATCACCTCGCCGGCGACGTAGCTCACCGGTGCGCCGAACCGCGACAGCCGCGCCAGTTCCTCGTCGGTCAGCCGCGGGAACATCTGCGCCCCGCGCGTGGCAATGATCGACTGGCTGGGCTCGGCCATCTTGCTACTCTTTCGGGCGGTAGGTTTGCTCTTCGGTCGGGAAGGTCCGCTCACGTACTTCCGAGGCATATTTGCCGACCGCCTCGCCAATCTCGCTCGCCATGTCGGCATAGCGCTTCACGAACCGCGGCGTGCGCTCGAACAGGCCGAGCATATCCTCGGTGACCAGCACCTGGCCGTCGCATTTGGGCGAGGCGCCGATGCCGATGATCGGCACGTTGACCGCCTCGGTCACCTGCTCGGCGATCTGCTCCATCACTCCCTCGACAACGATGCAGAAGGCGCCCGCATCGGCCACCGCTCTGGCGTCGCCGACGATCTTCTTGGCTTCGTCGGCGCTCTTGCCCCTCGCGCCATAGCCGCCCAGCACATTGACCGCCTGCGGCGTCAATCCGACATGGCCGATCACCGGGATGCCGCGGTGGGTGAGGAAATCGATGGTCGGCGCCATCGCCTCGCCGCCCTCCAGCTTGACCGCGGCGCAGCCGGTTTCCTTCATGATCCGCGCCGCGCTCTCGAATGCCTGCTGCGGCGAGCCCTCATAGCTGCCAAACGGCATGTCGACCGCGACCAATGCGTGCCACGACCCGCGCACCACCGCCGCGCCATGGTTGCACATCATTTCCATCGTCACCGGCACGGTCGAGGGCAGGCCATAGATCACCTGGCCCAGGCTGTCGCCGACCAGCAGCATCTCGCAATGCGGGTCGAGCAATTGCGCCATCCGCATAGTGTAGGCGGTCAGCATGACCAGCGGCTGCTCGGTCTTTCCGTCCTTCTTATGCCCGCGGATCGCCGGGACGGTCATGCGCTTTCCGGGGACCGGCGTCGGCGTTGCGCGGCTGGTCGAGGTATCGATAGTGAAGGTCGACATGCAGGCCTTTTAGCGATTGTGCAGTGCCGCAACCAGCCCCGCGACGGTCACGGCCAGTTCGCTTAGCGCAGCCAGCCGCGCCGCTTCGCCAGTCGACTGAGCATGAATATGCCGTAGCAGATGACGAAAATGATGATCGGGCCGAGCAGCGCGTCGGACGTCACCACCCGCATTTCCGGGACAATGAAGATCGCGCTGAACTGGATGACCACCGCGACCAGTGAAATCAGCAGCAGCTGCTGCGCCCAGCGCCGGCGAAGCAGCAGGCCGAGCGTTCCGATGAGCCCGACCCATACCGCGGCCC
>NZ_JAHFPY010000051.1 GCF_023266535.1 Sphingomonas sp.
TTTCAAGGAATGACCATGGCTGATTTCGACTACGACGTGCTGGTGATCGGCTCCGGCCCCGGCGGCTATGTCGCGGCGATCCGCGCCGCGCAGCTCGGCCTCAAGACCGCCTGCGCCGAAGGCCGCGAGACCCTGGGCGGCACCTGCCTCAACGTCGGCTGCATTCCGTCCAAGGCGATGCTCCATGCATCGGAATATTATGACGCCGCCGCCAATGGCGCCTTCGCCAAGCTCGGCATCAAGGTGAAGCCCGAGCTCGACCTCGACACGATGCACGGCCAGCGCAAGGATGCGGTCAAAGGCCTCACCGGCGGGATCGAGTTCCTGTTCAAGAAGAACAAGGTCGAATGGCTGAAGGGCTATGGCACCTTCACCGGGCCGAACAGCGTCAAGGTCGGCGACCGCACCGTCACTGCCAGAAACATCGTCATCGCCACCGGCTCGTCGGTGACTCCGCTGCCGGGCGTCGAGATCGACCAGAAAGTGGTGGTCGATTCAACTGGCGCGCTCGAGCTTCCCAAAGTGCCCGCGCATATGGTGGTGATCGGCGGCGGCGTGATCGGGCTGGAGCTTGGCTCGGTGTGGCGGCGGCTGGGCGCCAAGGTCACCTGCGTCGAATTCCTCGACCAGATCCTGCCCGGCTTCGACGGCGAGGTCCGCAAGGAAGCCAACAAGATCATGAAGAAGCAGGGGATCGAGTTTAAGCTCGGGACCAAGGTCACCGGCGTCACCGTGAAGCCTGCCCCGGCGAAGGCCGGGGGCGGCAAGGCGACGCTGACCGTCGAGCCGGCCAAGGGCGGCGCTTCCGAAACGATCGAGGCCGACTGCGTGCTGGTATCGATCGGCCGCCGGCCCAACACCGAAGGCCTCGGCCTCGACAAGGTCGGCCTTGCCACCAACAACCGCGGCCAGATCGACACTGACCATGATTTCCGCACTTCAGTGCCGGGCGTCTGGGCGATCGGCGACGTCATCCCCGGCCCGATGCTGGCGCACAAGGCCGAGGACGAAGGCATCGCCGTCGCCGAGAATATCGCTGGGCTGACCGGCATCGTGAACCACGATGTCATCCCGTCGGTGGTCTACACCATGCCCGAGATCGCCGGTGTTGGGCTGACCGAAGAGCAGGCCAGGAAGAAGGGCGAGGTCAAGGTCGGCAAGTTCCCGATGCTCGCCAACAGCCGCGCCAAGACCAACCATGAGCCCGACGGCTTCGTAAAGGTGGTCGCCGACGCCAAGACCGACCGGGTCCTCGGCGTATGGTGCATCGCCTCGGTCGCAGGAACGATGATCGCCCAGGCCGCGCAGGCGATGGAGTTCGGCGCCACCAGCGAGGACATCGCCTACACCTGCCACGCCCATCCGACCCATTCGGAAGCGTTGAAGGAAGCGGCGATGGCGGTGACGGGCAAGCCGATCCACATTTAGACTTGACCTACCTACATGGACCAAGCTCATTTTGAGCTAATGGCCGGGAAGGGGTGTCGATGAGCTTCAATAATGCGCTGGCGGCGCTGCTAGTTACTATTTCGGGCGCCGCACTTGCTGAACCAAATCCGGACACCAAACCGGTCAAGTTGGCGGAATTATATGTCACGCCCTATTACGATTCGGGCAACTCGCCATTTTCGGACAGGCGGCAGGTCCATGTTGGCAAGGACTTCGATCCTCTCCTCGTCTCCGATCGCCTTGAGGATGTTCTAAAGGCCCGAGATTTGGTTTTGGCCCAGCCGGATCTCGTTACACCGATGACGATGATGGTGTTGGCGGCACGGCTTTATGACCTCGGGCAACGCGATGATGCAGTGTTTTGGTTCTATGTCGCTAAAAATCGTTACATCACTTTGATGGATGTCATCGATATTCAGTCGTCGGGGCTCTCGGAGCCTGCCCAGGCAATGAACAGCTTCCATGAGCTACTGGGCCCGATCATCAACAGTTACGCCTTCTGCAATATTGCCAATCAGCAGGCAATCCGCAGACGCGCATTCGATTGGGCCAAGGCCCACGCCTATCAGGCCATATTTCTTAGTCAGTTGACTGCGTCGGAGGGCGGCGATCGCAAAGTAGCGCTCGAGCGCTCCTATGCTTCAATCGCGGAAGGCATGGCGAAGGAGAGTGCCTACTTGGCCGATCCAAAGAATGCCACAGAGATTCTGGAAACCCGGCGCAAGAATCATGTGATCGAGCAGTTTTGTTGGTAGTCGGTCGGCGATGGCGGTGACGGGCAAGCCGATCCACATCTGAAAAACCGCCCAACGATTAACCTTAATCATATAAAAATCATGACGGCAGTGTGACGCGCCGCTAATCACCGCGCCTTCGCTGATTCGTTGTTGGTGGCCTCGGGCAGGTTTGCCGGTCAGACCTTCGGTTCGGCGTAATCGGGGGGTGTTCATGGGGGATCTTCGTACGACGTTGCGCCGCTGGCATGTCGGGTTGTGCTGGCTGGTTTGCTTGCCGATACTGCTCTGGACGGTGTCGGGCCTGGTGATGGCGGCCAAACCGCTGGAGGAAGTGCGCGGCGACAGCCTGGTCGCTCCGCTCAAGCCGATCCAGATTGGCTCGCCACTGGCCGTCCCGCAAATCGAGGGCAGGCCGGTCACCGCGTTCAAGCTGGAATCGCGCGCCGGCGGGCCGCGCTGGATCGTCACGTTCGCCGACGGGGAATCGCGCCAGGCCGATCCGGCTACCGGCAAGCTGCTCCCCAGGCTCGGCGCGGCCGACGCGGCGCGCGAGGTGGCGGATCGCAGCACGAGCAAGGCGAAAGTAATTTCCACCAGCCGGATCGACGCCAACAGCCCGCCGCTCGAACTGCGCAGCGCGATGAACGGCTGGCGGGTCGCGTTGGACGACGGCACCAACTTTTATGTCGATGGGGGATCGGGTGAGATCGTCGCGCATCGCACCGGCTGGTGGCGCATGTACGACTTCATGTGGGGCCTGCACATCATGGACCTGCAAGGCCGCGCCGACACTAGCAATCCCTGGGTAGTGACCTTTGTCGCCCTGTCGATCCTGATGGTGCTGTTGGCCCTGGTCCTGCTGCCGTTGACGCTTCGCGGCAACGGCAACGGCGCGGGCGGCGGGAACGGCAAGTAGGCGCCATTGCGCTTGACTTGATTGAACGTTCAACTAAGAAATCGACATGGGCGGCAAGGACACCCGTGCGCGGATCGTCGAGGCAGCGATGGAGCTGTTCTGGGAGAAGGGCTTCTCCTCGACCTCGATCGCCGACATTTTGAGCCGCAGCCAGGTCAACAGCGGCAGCCTCTATCATTTCTTCCCCGGCAAGCAGGATGTGCTGCTGGCGGTGCTCGAGGGCTACCGCGACGGCATCGACGAGATGCTGCTCGGCCCCGCCTGGAACGGGATCGACGACCCGGTCGAACGCGTCTTCGCGCTGCTCGCGCTCTATCGGCGGCTGATCGTCGAGACCGAATGCCAATATGGCTGCCCGATCGGCAGTATCGCGCTCGAGCTGCACGATGCCGATCCGATCATCCGTCAGCGGCTGGCCGAGAATTTCACCGGCTGGGTCGATGCGGTCGAGGCCTGCCTGCGGTCCGCGGAGGGCCGTTTCCGGCCCGGCACCGATTATCGGGCGCTGGCCGAAATGGCGCTCAACGTGATGGAGGGCGGCGTGATGCTGTCCCGGACTTTTCGTGACGTCGCCCCCTTCGATCGGGCAGTCGCGCAGTACAGGGCGTATCTCGATGCGCTGATCGAGAAGGAGGCGGCGCTCTAACCAACGACAACAAGAGGGGGTGATGATGCCGGAAGTGAATTGGGTGGCCGTGGGCCTGTGCGGCGTGAGTTCGCTGGTGCTGGGCGGAATCTGGTATTCGCCGATGCTGTTCGCAAAGGCCTGGCAGCGGGCAGCGGGGCTCAGCGACGAGCAGGCGCACAGCGGCAACATGGCGATGATCTTCGGTCTCGCCTTCTTGCTTAGCCTGATCGCCGCGGCGGTATTCGCGATGTTCCTTGGCAAGACCATGTCGCTCGGCGCGGCGACTGCCGCCGGCTTCTCCGCCGGCCTGTGCTGGGTCGCCGCATCCTATGGCATCAGCTATTTATTCGAACGCCTTCCGCTTAACCTGTGGCTGATCAACGGCGGCTACCACACCGTCCAGTTCACGCTGTTCGGCCTGATCCTCGGCTGGATGAAGTAACTCAACTCCAGCCGGTTCAGACCCCTAGCATTCGAGCCAGCCAGCCGCGGTCGTCTGCGCTCAGGCGCGGGGCCACGGCTGAGGGCGGGCATTCGAGGCAGCGAGCCTGGATGGTCGGGCCATTGAGGATCGAGCGGACTTCGGTAATGGCGCGGGCCAGTAGGCTCTCGGGCGCGGGCGCGAGTGTCGCCAGCGCGTCGGCCGGGGCCTGGTCGTCGCTGGTTTCATCGCCGGCGACATCGGCGAACAAGGTGTCGGCAAAGCTTGGCTCTTCGGTGAGGTAGGTCAGCCCGCGCTCGTCCTCGCCAAGCTTGGCCAGCTCGGCTGCCTTGGCCACCGCCTCGTTCATCCCGCCAAAGCCGTCGACCAGGCCAAGCTGACGGGCGCTGCCGCCATCCCAGACGCGGCCCTGGGCGATGCGATCGACATCGGCCGGCGATTTGTGGCGCGCATCGGCGACGATCGTCAGGAATTTGCGATAGACCTGCTCGACTCCGGCCTGGATCAGTGCGTCGGCGGCGTCAGACGGACCCTTGAGCAGGTCGGGCTCGCCCGACAATGGCGTGGTCTTGATACCGTCGGCGCCGACGCCGAGCTTGGCCAGCGTGCCCTCGAAGCTCGGAAGTACCCCGAACACCCCGATCGAGCCGGTAATGGTCGACGGCTCGGCGAACACATAGTCGCCTGGGGTCGACACCCAATAGCCGCCCGACGCGGCGACATTGCCCATCGACACGACGACCGGGATTTTCGCCTTCTTGGCGCCCAGTAGGGACTGGCGGATGCGTTCAGCGGCCAGCGCCGATCCGCCGGGGCTGTCGATCCGTACGATCAGCGCCTTCAGATTGTCCTTGGCGAGGCCCTTGTCGATCAGGCGGGAGATGGTCTCGCCTCCGGCCCGGCCCGGGCCGGCCTTGCCGTCGACGATCTCGCCGGCGATGGTGATAACGCCGATCGGCCCTTCGGACCGGTCGATTGCCTCATCCTCATAGGCCGCGAGCTTGATCCGCTTGTAAGGCTGCGGACCCTTGTTGTCCTTACCGCCCAGCTCGGCCAGCCGCGCCTCATAGTCGCGGCGCTCGCCAATCTTGTCGACCAGCTTCAAGTCAACCGCGGCCTTGGCGAGATCGCCGCCGGCGGCCTTCGATACGCCAACCGGATCGGCCAGCATGCGACCCAGCCCGGCGACGGAGGCGGGACGGGCGCGAGCGATATCCTCTTTCCAGGTTTCGAGCAGCGCGTCCCCAAGCGCTTGCGCATTCTCGCGCGCCTCGGGCGACATGTCGCTCCGCATGAACGGCTCGACCGCCGATTTGTAGGTGCCGACGCGATAGATGTTGGCGGTCACGCCGAGCTTGTCGAGCAATCCTTTGAAATAGAGGTTGTTGCCGCCAGGTCCGGCGATCGCGATCGCGCCCATGGCCGGCAGCCAGACTTCGGATGCATGGGAGGCGAGCTGGTAACGGTCGTCGGTGTAGCCGGTGGCGAAAGCAACGACCGGTTTGCCGCTCTTTTTCACTTCGTCGAGTTTTTCACCGAGCGCGGAGATCGCCGTTTGGCCGCCACCGAGAAAGCCGTCGAGATCGAGCGCAACCGCCTTGACCCGGTCGTCGTCCTTGGCGGCGTCGAGCGCGGCGACGAGCTCTCTCAGCTCGAATTCGCGGGTCACGTTGCCGGTCCCGGCCAGCGTTGAAAGGGGATCCGGCCGCTCGGCCTGCTCAACCAGCACGCCATCCAGGTCCATTGCCAGCACGCCGTCGCCGACCGCCTCTGGCCGCACCGACAGGGCCGCGTAAAGCAAGCCGAAGAACATCAGCATGAACAGCAGGACGAGCGCGTCCTTGATCCCCACCAACAGGTGCCAGATGGCCTTGACGAACCGCATCTTGTCCAAACTCCGAACGATTTCCGATCCTGCCTAGAGCAATAGTCGGCGGCCGCCCAAGGAATTTCGACCAATGTTCCCCGGCGAAGGCCGGGGTCCAGGAGCGCGAGCTTCTCCCCCCGCGCTGTTGACGGCTGCTGGGCAGCCGCCTGGGCCCCGGCCTACGCCGGGGAACAGCTAGCGGAACTTGCCCAACCTGCTAACTCGCCCGTCGTGAATCGCGCGCCTGCCATTGAGTCCCGTACCACCCCTTGGCGTGACGAGCTTCGCGCGACGCTGTCGCTTGCCTGGCCGCTGATGCTGGCCAACCTCACGATGCAGCTGATCCAGGCGACCGACGTCATTCTGTTGGGGTGGCTCGGACCGACCGAGCTCGCCGCTGCGGCATTGGGCCTCAGCCTGTCGTTCGGCATGGTGCTGTTCGCGCTGGGCGTGCTCACCGCCTCCTCGCCGATGATGGCTTCGGCGCTCGGCGCACGCTTCAACTCGGTGCGCGATGTGCGGCGCACGTTCCGCCAGGCGACCTGGGCGGCGGTGCTGATGGCCGTGCCGACCATGATCGTCCTGTGGAACGCGGAACATGTCATCCTCGCGTTCGGCCAGACCTCTGAGCTGGCCCGGCTCGGCGGCTGGTTCCTGCGCGGTTATATGTGGGTGATCCCGTCGTGGATGCTGTTCCAGGTGCTGCGCAACTTCGCATCGGCGCTCGAGCGGCCCGGCTGGGTGCTGGCCATCAGCGCGGCCGGCATACCCCTGAATGCGGTGATCAGCTGGGCGCTGATCTTCGGGCATCTTGGCCTGCCGGCGTTCGGCTTGATCGGCGGCGGGATCGGTAGCTCGATCGTCTGGTTCGCGATGGCGACCGCACTGGCGATCGTTATCCTGGTCGACCGCCAGTTTCGGCGCTTCCATTTGTTCGGCCGCTTCTGGCGGCCCGACTGGCCCCGCTTCCGCCAGCTGTTCCGGCTGGGCGGCCCGATCGGCCTGACGATGGGCTTCGAAGGCGGCGTGTTCAGCGCCGCGGCCTATCTGATGGGATTGTTCGGCGCTCCGTCGGTGGCGGCCCATCAGATCGCGCTGCAGGTCGCGGCGACCACCTTCATGATCCCGCTGGCGCTGGGCCAGGCGGCAACCGTGCGCGTCGGCCTCGCCTATGGCCGCAAGGACGCGGACGGAATCGCGCTCGCCGGATGGACATCGTTCGTGCTCAGCATTGGCTTCATGGCGGTCATGGCCGCCCTGATGTACATTTTCCCGCGCGACCTCATCACCCTGTTTCTCGACGATACACCGACCAACGCGACGGTCATCTCGCTCGGCGTTTCCTTCCTGATGGTCGCGGCCCTGTTCCAGATCGTTGATGGGGCTCAGGTGGTTGGTGCCGGCATGCTACGCGGGCTGCATGATGCGCGGGTGCCGATGATGTTCGCCCTGTTCGGCTATTGGGCCATCGGGCTGGGCGTGGGCGTCGGCCTGGCCTTTGCGATGGACTGGCGAGGGATCGGCATCTGGACCGGGTTGGCGGCCGGACTCGGGGTGGTGGCAATTCTAATGATGTGGCGCTGGAGCCGGCGCGATCGGCTGGGCCTGGTTGGAAGGACTCACTGACATGGTCCAAATTCAGGTTTACGAGGGATCGCGAGATGTGCTCGACCCGTTATTTGCCGAGGCCGACGATTCAGAGAGCCAGATTGCCGGTTACAAGAATCTTGGCGAGATCCTCGTCGCCGTCGTCGACGGCAACATCGTCGGCCAGGTGCTAATTGCCGAAACCGATGATCCGCGGACGTTCGAGATCAAAAGCCTTGCCGTTGATGAAAGCTGGCGTTCTCGAGGGATTGGCGCTGCACTGGTCCAGGCGGCATGTGCATACTGTCGCCAACGACGGGTAAGTTCGGTGCTGGTCGCGACCGCAGCTGCGAGTATCCCCGCCCTTAAATTCTATCAGCGGCAGGGCTTTCGCATTCGCCACGTCATTCGCGATTTCTACTCCCCGGAGCGCGGCTACCGGCCGCTGGAATTGGATGGCATCCCTTTGCTCGACGAGGTCATCCTCGACCGCGATCTCGGCTCGCTATCAGCCGCGTCCGTCTGACCCGCATTTGAAATTTCCCGTCGCCGCGGGTGTTGACGGGTAGGATTGCCCGACCCATATGCGCGGCATCGCTGGCACTCTTGCTGTAGGAGTGCCAAGCTATATTTCAATTTGTAGAAGCTAAAGGGTCAAGCAACATGGGTTTCAGGCCGCTTCATGATCGTGTCCTCGTCCGCCGGGTCGAGGCCGAGGAAAAGACCGCGGGCGGGATCATCATTCCCGACACCGCCAAGGAAAAGCCGCAGGAAGGCGAAGTTGTCGCCGTCGGCACCGGCGCTCGCGCCGATGACGGCAAGGTGACTCCGCTGGACGTCAAGGCCGGCGACCGCATCCTGTTCGGCAAATGGTCGGGCACCGAAGTGAAGATCGAGGGCGAAGACCTGATCATCATGAAGGAAAGCGACATCCTCGGGATCGTCGGCTGAGCTGTCGGGTCGGGCGCCTAACTCCACGGTTTTGGCGTCCGTCTCCATGAATTTAGTGAACTTAACACCGGAAAGGGTAGCCAGATGGCAGCCAAGGACGTGAAATTCTCGCGGGACGCCCGCGAGCGGATTCTGAAGGGCGTCGACATTCTCGCCGATGCCGTCAAGGTGACGCTGGGCCCCAAGGGCCGCAACGTCGTCCTCGACAAGAGCTTCGGCGCGCCGCGCATCACCAAGGACGGCGTTACCGTCGCCAAGGAAATCGAGCTCAAGGACAAGTTCGAGAACATGGGCGCGCAGATGCTGCGCGAGGTCGCCTCGAAGACCAACGACATCGCCGGTGACGGCACCACCACCGCCACTGTGCTTGCCCAGGCGATTGTCCGCGAGGGCATGAAGTCGGTCGCGGCCGGCATGAACCCGATGGACCTGAAGCGCGGCATCGATGTTGCCGTGGCCAAGGTGGTCGAGGACCTCAAGAAGCGGTCGAAGCCGGTCTCCGGTTCGAACGAGATCAGCCAGGTCGGTGTCATTTCGGCCAATGGCGACACCGTCGTCGGCGAGAAGATCGCCGAGGCGATGGAAAAGGTCGGCAAGGAAGGCGTGATCACCGTCGAAGAGGCCAAGGGCCTCGAATTCGAGCTCGACGTGGTCGAGGGCATGCAGTTCGACCGTGGCTACCTCTCGCCCTACTTCATTACCAATCCGGAGAAGATGTCGGTCGAGCTGGCCGATCCCTACATCCTGATCCACGAGAAGAAGCTGTCAAACCTTCAGGCGATGCTGCCGATCCTCGAAGCGGTTGTTCAGAGCGGCCGTCCGCTGCTGATCATCGCCGAGGACATCGAAGGTGAGGCGCTGGCCACGCTGGTGGTCAACAAGCTGCGCGGCGGCCTCAAAGTTGCTGCGGTCAAGGCCCCGGGCTTCGGCGATCGCCGCAAGGCGATGCTCGAGGATATCGCTATCCTGACCGGCGGCGAGATGATTTCCGAGGATCTCGGCATCAAGCTCGAGAATGTCACGGTCGGCATGCTCGGCACGGCCAAGCGCGTCTCGATCGACAAGGACGACACCACCATCGTCGATGGCGCCGGAACGCACGAAGCGATCAAGGCCCGCACCGAAGCGATCCGCCAGCAGATCGAGAACACCACCAGCGACTATGACCGCGAGAAGCTCCAGGAGCGTCTCGCCAAGCTCGCCGGCGGCGTTGCCGTGATCAAGGTCGGCGGCGCGTCGGAAATCGAGGTCAAGGAGCGCAAGGATCGCGTCGACGACGCGCTCCACGCGACCCGCGCCGCTGTCGAGGAAGGCATTGTTCCGGGCGGCGGCACCGCGCTGCTCTATGCCACCAAGGCGCTCGACGGGCTCAAGGGCGTGAACGACGACCAGACCCGCGGCATCGATATCGTCCGCAAGGCGCTCTACTCACCGGTCCGCCAGATCGCCCAGAACGCCGGCCATGACGGCGCGGTGATCTCGGGCAAGCTGCTCGAGGGCAAGGACGAGAAGATGGGCTTCAACGCCCAGACCGAAGTCTATGAGGATCTGGTCAAGGCCGGCGTGATCGACCCGACCAAGGTCGTCCGCACCGCGCTCCAGGATGCCGCGTCGGTCGCGGGCCTGCTGATCACCACCGAAGCGGCGGTCAGCGAGATGCCCGAAGACAAGCCGGCAATGCCGATGGGCGGCGGCATGGGCGGCATGGGCGGGATGGACTTCTAAGCCCGAAGCCTAATGCTGGTTCAAGGGAGGGGCGGTGTCTTCGGGCGCTGCCCCTTCTTCATTGGCGAGACTGTTGAGCATCGTTTCCGCATCGTTGAGCCGGTCGGCCTGTTCGGCGGTCGGGGCTGCCGGCTGTTCCTCCCGGTTGCATGCCGTGAGCAAAAATATCGTGGTCAGGAGAATCTGTTTCATCCTGGCCAAGGTAGCACCTTGGCCGAATGCAAAAAGGGCCGCCCGGACTAGCCGGACGGCCCTTTCTATCGCTTTACCGTCAAACGGCGCGACAGCTATGCTTACATCGCGTTGCCAGCGGCGTTTGCGTCGGCCGCGTTGGCGTCGGTCGCGTTGGCGTCCATAGCTGCATTAGCGTCGAGAGCGTTGTCAACGGTCATCGCGGCATTGGCATCGGCTTCGGCAGCGTTTTCGGTAGCTGCGTTGGCGTCGGCGTCAGCGGCTTTTTTGTCGCACGCGGCAAGGCCGAGCGCGAGGACCGCAACGGTCAGTGCAACCTTCTTCATGATCGTTCCATTCCTTGCTTATGGGGAATAGCCTCCCTTTTGGGGAAGCCACTCCGGCTCGGCCTCACGCAAGCGTCAGGCCAGCGGCCGGAAATATTGATGTTTCGCGCGTCACGCAATCGTCATTTGTTGCAGACCCATAAAAGTTCCTGCGACCTCCTTCCCGATTGACCGATATAAAGACTTCCTTATATCCTTAAGCCGTGACCCGGGATTTGCAGCTTGCCGCGCTTTTTCAAGCATTGGCCGACCCGACGCGGCTTCGCATCCTGGCGTTGCTGCGTGCGATGGAGCTTTCGGTTGGCGAATTGGCCCTGTTGCTGGGCCAGAGCCAGCCGCGGGTTTCGCGGCACGTTAGGATCCTGAGCGACTCGGGCCTGATCGGCCGGCGCAAGGAAGGCAGCTGGGTCTATCTGCAGCTGGCCGATGCCGACCGAACGGAGCGACTGTTCGAGCTTTACGATGGCGTCGATTCCGAAGCGGAGCAGCTGTTCACTGCCGACGCGGCGCGGCTGGAGGCGGTTCGTGCCGATCGAGCCGAGGCGGCGCGCCGCTATTTCGAGGTCCACGCGGCCACTTGGGAAAGTATTCGCTCGCTGCACATCGCCGATTGCGAGATCGAGCGGGCCATTGCCGGCCTGCTGCTCGAGCGGCCGCTGGGGACCTTGCTCGACATCGGCACGGGCACCGGGCGGATGCTCGAACTGTTCGCCTCCGACGCGAATAACGCCATCGGAATCGATCGCTCGTCGGAAATGCTTCGGCTAGCTCGGGTCAAGCTGGAGGAAGCCGGCATTTCCAGCGCCAGCCTGCGGCAGGGCGACATGTACGCGCTCCCGCTTGGCGACCAAAGCGTCGACAGCATCATCCTGCACCAGGTGCTGCATTATGCCCAGCAGCCGGGTGCGGCGATTGTCGAGGCAGCAAGGGTATTGTCCCCAGGAGGGCGGCTGCTGGTGATCGATTTCGCCCAGCATGACCGCGCGGAATTGAAGGAGCAGGATGCGCACCTTCGCCTTGGTTTTGCCGACGACGCCATGCGCGGCTGGTTCAAGTCGGCGGGCCTGGAGCTTGACAGGATAGAGCGATTGGGCGGGGGCGAGCTGACCGTCATATTGTGGCGCGGGGTCAAGGCAGCCGATGCCAAGCGGCAGCAGGCCGCGGCATGAACCGCGCAAGCCAGATCGCCATCGAAACCCATGCGCCGCTGTTCGCGGAACCGCGCGGCGACATCCGGGTGAGCTTCGAATTCTTCCCGCCCAAGAGCGAGCCGATGGCGGAAACGCTGTGGCGCTCGATCGAGACGTTGGCACCGCTTAGGCCGCGATTCGTCTCGGTGACTTATGGTGCGGGCGGATCAACCCGCGAGCGGACGCATGCGACGGTCGAGCGGATCGTCAAGGAAACCGACCTCACGCCGGCCGCGCACCTCACTTGTGTCGGTGCCACGCGAGCGGAAATCGACGCGATCGCCCAAAGCTATTGGGAAGCGGGCGTCAGGCACATCGTCGCGCTGCGCGGCGACCCGCCTGAGCAAGGGACGCGATATGCGCCGCATCCGGGCGGTTATGCCAATGCCGCCGAGCTGGTCGCCGGGCTGAAGGCCGTCGCACCGTTCGAAATTTCGGTCGCCGCCTACCCCGAGATCCATCCCGACTCCGATTGCGCCGACAGCGATCTCGACAATCTATTGAGGAAAATCGACGCGGGCGCAGACCGGGCCATTTCGCAGTTCTTCTTCTCGGCCGACTGCTTCTTCCGCTTTCGCGACAAGCTGGCCGAGCGCCGGCCGGGCGTCGAACTGGTGCCCGGCATCCTGCCGGTGACCAATGTCGCGACGACCCGCCGTTTTGCCGGCCAATGCGGAGCTGCTATCCCGGACTGGCTGGACCGGTTGTTCGAAGGCCTGGACGAGCTACCCCAGGCGCGGCAGCTGGTCGCGGCGACGGTTGCCGGCGAACTATGCGGCCAGCTCTATGCGGGCGGGGTCCGCCATTTCCACTTTTACACGCTCAATCGGGCGGAGTTGGCCTACGCCATCTGTCACTTGCTGGGAGTACGCGCATGAGTGCCGCCAAGGAGTTTCGGGCGGCCGCGGCGGAGCGCGTGCTGGTCAAGGATGGCCCATATGGAACTGCGATCCAGGCGGAGCGGCTTGCCGCGGAGGACTATTGCGCGGGCCTCGACCTGTTCAGGGATCAGAAGGGCAACAACGACCTTTTGAACCTGACCCAGCCCGGCATCGTGCGAAAGATCGCGGAGGCCTTCATTGCCGCCGGCGCCGACATCCTGGCCACCAACACCTTCAATGCCAATCGCATCAGCCAGGCCGACTATGGCGCGGAAGCATTGGTGCCGGACATCAACCGCGCCGCGGCCCAGATCATCCGCGAAGTGGTCGATGCCGCCAAGGACGGCAGGAAGCGCTGGGTTGCCGGGGCGATCGGCCCGACCAACAAGACGCTGTCGCTATCGCCCGACGTCAACGACCCAGGATTTCGCGAAGTGACCTTCGCGGAGGTGAAGGCGGTCTACCGCGAGCAAATTGACGCACTGGTCGAGGGCGGAGTCGACTTCGTGCTTATAGAGACGGTGTTCGATACGTTGAACTGCAAGGCCGCGATCATGGCTGCGCTGGAGGCCGAGCAGGCCTTGGGCCGCGAGCTGCCGATGATGATCTCGATGACGCTGACGGACCTGTCGGGGCGCAATCTCAGCGGCCATACGGTCGAGGGGTTCTGGGCCAGTGTCCGCCACGCCAAGCTATTGACAATAGGGCTGAATTGCTCGTTCGGGGCGGCACAATTGCGGCCTCACCTGGCGGCGCTGGCGCGGACCGCCGAAACGCTGGTGATGGCCTATCCCAACGCCGGCCTGCCCAATGAATTGGGGTGCTATGACGAGGCGGCGGAAGAGACGGCGGCGCAGGTCCGCGAATGGCTTGACGAGGGGCTGGTCAATGTCGTCGGCGGCTGCTGCGGCACCACGCCTGCGCATATCGCCGCCATTGCCGAGGTGGCCAAGGCAGCCAGGCCGAGAGCCATTCCCGCGGCGCCAAGCAATACATTGCTATCCGGCCTCGAACCGATGGTGCTAGCGGCGTGAACGATATTTCCGGCGCCGGTTTGGGCGCGCGGTTCGTCAACATCGGCGAACGAACCAATGTTACCGGATCGGCCAAGTTCAAAAAGCTGATCCTGGCCGGCGATTACGATGCCGCGGTGACCGTCGCGCGCGACCAGGTCGAGGCCGGGGCGCAGATCATCGATGTCAACATGGACGAGGCCCTGCTTGACGGCGAGCTGGCGATGGCGACCTTCCTCAAACGCCTGGCCGCCGAGCCCGACATCGCCCGCGTGCCGGTGATGATCGATTCATCGAAGTGGAGCGTGATCGAGGCCGGGCTGCAGTGCGTGTCGGGCAAGCCGATCGTCAATTCGATCAGCCTCAAGGAAGGCGAGGAGTTGTTCCTCCAGGCAGCGCGCAAGGTGCGGGCCTATGGCGCGGCGGTGGTCGTCATGGCGTTCGACGAGACCGGCCAGGCCGATACCAGGCAGCGCAAGGTCGACATCTGCCAGCGTGCCTACAAGCTGTTGGTCGCGAATGACTTCCCGCCCGAGGACATCATCTTCGATCCCAATATCTTCGCTATTGCGACCGGGATCGATGAGCATCGCCGCTATGCAATCGACTTCATCGAGGCGACCAGGGAAATTCGCGTCCGTTGTCCGCACGTCCATATTTCGGGCGGGCTTTCGAACCTCAGCTTCTCGTTCCGCGGCAACGAGCCAGTGCGCCGCGCGATGCACTCGGTGTTCCTGTTTCACGCCATTCCCGCCGGCATGGATATGGGCATCGTCAATGCCGGGCAGCTCGACGTCTATGACGAGATCGATCCCGAGCTGCGCGAGGCGTGCGAAGACGTCATTTTCGACAAGCGCGACGATGCCACCGAGCGGTTGATCGTGCTGGCGGAGCGATTTCGGGGCACCGATGCGGCCGAGGAGAAGAAGGCGGCCGAATGGCGCGGCTGGCCGGTTCGCGAGCGGCTGAGCCATGCCCTGATCAAGGGCATCGACGAGCATATTGTCGCCGACACGGAGGAGGCGCGCCTGGGGTTAGCCACGAGCGGTGGGCGCCCGATCGAGGTGATCGAAGGGCCGCTGATGGACGGCATGAACGTCGTCGGCGACCTGTTCGGGTCGGGCAAGATGTTCCTGCCGCAGGTGGTCAAGTCGGCCCGGGTGATGAAGCGCGCGGTGGCGCACCTGATCCCGTTCATCGAGGAAGAGAAAGAAAAAACCGGCGCGACCCAAGGCAAGGGCCGGATCGTCATGGCGACGGTCAAGGGAGACGTTCACGACATCGGCAAGAACATCGTCGGCGTGGTCCTGCAGTGCAACGGGTTCGAGGTTATCGACCTGGGCGTGATGGTGCCGTGGCAGACGATCCTGCAGGCCGCCAACGACAATAAGGCGGACATGATCGGCCTTAGTGGCCTGATTACGCCGTCGCTGGACGAGATGGTGACGGTTGCGGGCGAAATGCAGCGCGCCGACTTGCAGTTGCCGCTGCTGATCGGCGGGGCAACCACCAGCAAGGTGCACACGGCGCTGAGGATCGATCCGGCCTATGAAGGGCCGGTGATCCATGTGCTCGATGCCAGCCGAGCGGTCGGTGTTGCCTCGTCATTGGTGTCGGACACGCAGCGCGCCCCGCTGATCGCGACCACCGCCGAGGATTATGACAAGATTCGCGTGTCGCGGGAGCGCAGTGGCCACAGCGAACTGGCAACGTTGGCCGACGCAAGGGCGAACGGCTTCGCCTACGATCCCGGAGGCAAGGCGCAGCCCCCGCAATATCCGGGCCTGCATCATTTCGGCGAGTGGCCGATCAAGGATTTGAAGGCCTCGATCGACTGGACGCCATTCTTCCGGGCGTGGGAACTGGCCGGCACCTATCCGGTGATTCTCGACGACCCGGTGGTGGGCGAGAGCGCGCGCAGCCTGTTCGCCGACGCTCAGCAGATGCTCGACCAGATCATTGCCGAGCGCTGGGTTACGCCCAAGGGAACGGTCGGGCTGTGGCGCTGCCGCCGCGAGGGCGATGATGTGCTGATCCTGGCTGGCAATGACTGGGTCCGCGTCCCCTTCCTTCGCCAGCAGGTGAAGAAGCGCGAAGGCCGGCCCAACATGAGCCTGGCCGACTTCATCGATCCCGATGGCGAGGATTGGATCGGCGGGTTCGCGGTCGGCATTCACGGAATGGAACCGCACCTCGAACGGTTCAGGCAGACCGTCGATGACTATGACGACATATTGTTCAAGGCGCTGGGCGACCGGCTTGCCGAGAGCTTTGCCGAGGTGCTGCACGCGCATGTCCGCAATAAGCTCTGGGCCTATGCCGACGAGCATTTCTCCAACGCACAGCTGATCCGTGAAAGCTATCAGGGCATTCGCCCCGCGCCCGGCTATCCGGCCTGCCCGGACCATAGCTTGAAGCCGATCCTGTTCGACATGCTGGGTGGCGCACCGGGCGAAGTCACGCTGACCGAGAACTTCGCGATGTTGCCGACGAGCGCGGTGTCGGGGTTCTACTTTGCGCATCGCGACGCCAGCTATTTCGGCGTGGCGCGGATCGGGCAGGACCAGCTCGAAGATTATGCCGCGCGGCGCGAGGTGGACCTCGAGCAGGCGACAAGATGGCTGCGGCCCAATCTCGACTAGTTCACCTACTCAAGCTAGCGGTTCGGTTGTGAGCTCATACTCGTCATCCCCGCGAAAGCGGGGACCCAGATTTCTTGCTTGGCTAGGTTCCCGCTTTCGCGGGAATGACGACTGGTGGGTAGCGTTGCTGCTACTCGCTTTCTTGCCGTTTTCCGCCGCCGCGCAACTCGCGCCGCGCGAAAATGCGATCCGCCCCGAGCTTGTCGCCGAAGGGTCGGCGGTGCCGGGCGGTGAGGTCGAGCTGGCGATCGTCATGCACACCAGCCCCGGCTGGCACGGCTATTGGCTCAATCCGGGCGATGCCGGCCTGCCGATGAAGATCGAATGGCAGTTGCCCAAGGGGGCGGGACTGGGGCCGCTGCGCTTTCCGGTGCCCGACCGGCTGCTGGTCGCCGGAATCGTCAACTATGTCTATGAGCGCGACCATGCGCTGCTGACGCGGCTCAGTGTCCCGAAGGACGCAAGCGGCATGCTGCCGCTTCGGGCCGAGGCGCAATGGCTGGCCTGCACCGACAAGGTCTGCGTGCCCGAGCGGGGCAGCATTTCGATCGACCTGCCCGTCGGCAAAGGTTCCGCGACCGAGCGCTCCCGGTTCGACGAGTGGCGTCGCGCCTTGCCGCGGCCGCTTGCCAGCCCGGCCAAGTTTGAGCTCGGCAAGGACAAGGTCGAGATCGCGATCCCGCTGCCGGCCAGCGTCGAGGTCGGCGAGCCCTATTTCTTCCCGGCAGAGGACGGGCCGATCGATTATGCCGCGCCGCAAGGTTTCCGGCGCAAAGGCGATTTGCTGATTGCCGAGCTGCAGCGGCGGCGCGGGGAGCCGACACGGCTGTCGGGGGTGCTGGCGCTGGGCGATGGCACCGGTCTTGAGATCAACGCGGTGCCCGGGGAAGTCCCTAATGGCGGCAACCGGATGGGCGACCTGGGCTTCAATGCCGTAGTCCTTGCCATCCTCGGCGCGCTCCTCGGCGGGATACTGTTGAACCTGATGCCCTGCGTCTTCCCGATTCTGGGGCTGAAGGCGCTGCATCTGGCCAAGGCCGGCGGCGACGAGCGGCAGGCGCGGCGTGACGCGCTGGCCTATGCGGGTGGCGCGGTGGTCGGGACGGGCGCGCTGGGCGGGCTTCTGCTGGCGATCAGGGCCGGCGGCGCGGAAGCAGGCTGGGCCTTCCAGCTGCAGGACCCGCGCGCGATCATCGTCCTGCTGCTGCTGGCGACCGCGATCACGCTCAACCTGCTCAGAGTGTTCGAGCTGCCGGTGCTGGCCGGCGAGCATGATCCAAAAGGCAGCTTCGGCACGGGAGCGCTGGCGGCGTTTGTCGCTACGCCCTGCGCCGGGCCATTCCTGGGGGCGGCACTTGGAACGGCGCTGCTGCTGCCGATCTATGGATCGGTCGCGGTGTTCGCCGCATTGGGGTTAGGGCTGGCAATCCCGTTCTTGCTGGTCGCGTTCGTGCCGGCCTTGCGGAAGCGCTTGCCGCAGCCGGGGGCGTGGATGGTGCGGCTGCAACGCTTCCTCGCCATTCCCATGGCGGCGAGCGCGGTAGGCTGCCTGTGGTTGCTTTATCGGCTGGCGGGCACCGGCGCTTTCCTGTTCGGCCTCTTTGCTGGGGCGGCGCTGACAATCTGTCTCTTTTTCGCCGGCCGAATTCAAAGGGCGGGACGTCCGCAAGTCCGGTTTGTTGCGATTCTTGCCTTGGTCATAGTGATCGCGGCGGTAGCCCGCGTGCCGATGCCGACCACCTCACACGTGTCGGCTGTCGCGGGCGGAGAGACATGGAGCGAGGCGGCGGTCGAGAAATATGGCGCCGAGGGTAAGCCGGTGTTCGTCTATTTCACCGCCGACTGGTGCCTGACCTGCAAGGTCAATGAGGCGGGCGCAATCGAGCGCGAGGCGACCCGCGATGCGTTCCGCAAGGCCGGCGTGAAGGTGCTGGTCGGCGACTGGACCAATGGCGATCCGGCAATCACTCGCTTCCTGGAAAGCCGGGGCCGAGCGGGGGTGCCGCTCTACCTGTGGTACGAGCCCGGCCAGGCCGAGCCCGAGGAACTGCCGCAGATTTTGACGCCCGGAATGCTGGTGGAGCGGGCAGGGCGGGAACCTAGTTCTCCTGCGAAGGCAGGAGCCTAGACCAGCGCCGCAGGCGCTGCCTTGGGCAGCGGACTGGACCCCTGCCTACGCAGGGGAACAGCTATTTCCGCTCCCAAACCTTTTCCCCGGCGACCCAGGTTTCCAGAACCTGCGTTCGCGCGAGCGCCTGCGGATCGACTTTGCTGACATCGCGGTCGACGATGATGAAGTCGGCCCATTTGCCGGGTTCCAGGCTGCCAATCCTGTCCTCGGCGAAGCCGGCATAAGCCGCGCCGCGGGTGAACCCGTCGAGCGCCTCGGCGAAGCTGACGCGTTGCTCGGGATACCAACCGCCCGGCGGCTGGCCATTCATGTCCTGCCGACTGACCGCGGCGGCGAGGCCGGGGAAGGGGTTGGGGCTTTCGACCGGGAAGTCGGAGCCGAAGGCGATCGGAATGCCGAGCCTCTCGACCGTCTGCCAGGCATAGGCTCCTTTCAGCCGCGGCGGATCGAGCCGCTTTTCGGCCATCAGCCGGTCACTGGTCTGGTGGGTCGGCTGCATCGAGGCGATGATCCCGGCGGGCTTCAGGCGCGGGATGTCGGCCGGATCGGCAATCTGGAAATGCTCGATGCGCCAGCGACGATTCGTGCCGTACTTTTTCGACAGCTGTTCATAGGTCGAGATGACCTGGACATTGGCGGCGTCACCGATTGCATGGATGGCAATCTGAAAGCCAAGGCTGGCGGACTTGTCCGCCTGATCGAGAATTTGGGCATCGGTCAGGAACTGAAGGCCGCGAGTGTCTGGCTTGTCGGCATAGGGCTGCTTTAGCCAGGCGCCGCGTGATCCCAACGCCCCATCAGCATAGAGTTTGACCCCGCCCTGGCGCAGGTGATCTTCATATTGCCACGGTACTGGAGCGCGAGGGGCCAAGACGCCCCGCGCAACGGAAGCGGAAAGGACCACTTCCGGCCCGGCGGCATATGACAAGATCCGAGCTTGTAGCCGCCCCTGCTTTCCCGCCCGGTTCATGGCGATCCATTCGGGCATCGACGTACCCATGTCGGCGGCTGCAGTCAGTCCGTTCGAAAGCATGAGCTCCTGCGCCTTGGCCACCGCCGCATCAAGCTCAGCGTCGGTCGGCGCCGGGATTTTCGCTTCAATCAGGCTCATCGCCGCGTCGACGATCAGGCCGTTCTCGATCCGCCCGCCGACGGGCGCCTGGGTGTTCAAGGCATCGCCCGACGCCTGAATTGCCGCGCT
>NZ_JAHFPY010000052.1:0-426 GCF_023266535.1 Sphingomonas sp.
TTTTTGCCGATGCGCTTTGGCCCCTCCTATGGTGGATTCTTCTGCGTAATCCAGTCAGTCACCGAAGGACCAAGGCATGACAAGTTTTGACCAGGTCGTAATTGCCCCCACTGGCCGCTTTGACGGGATCGAGCGGCCCTATTCCGCCGACGATGTCCTTCGCCTGCGCGGCTCGGTGCCGATCGAGCATAGCCTCGCCCGCCGCGGCGCCCTGAAGCTGTGGGAATTGCTCAAGCGCGACGAACCGGTCCGGGCGCTGGGTGCGGTCACCGGCAACCAGGCGATGCAAATGGTCCGCGCTGGCCTCGAAGCCATCTACCTCTCCGGCTGGCAGGTGGCGGCCGACGCCAACACCGCCGGCGCCATGTATCCCGACCAGTCGCTCTACCCGGCCAACACCGGTCCGGAGCTGGCGCGCAAGATCAA
>NZ_JAHFPY010000052.1:436-19299 GCF_023266535.1 Sphingomonas sp.
CCTGCAGCGCGCCGACCAGATCGAGCATATGGAAGGCGGCGCCAAACGCGACTGGTTCGCACCGATTGTCGCCGATGCCGAGGCCGGGTTCGGCGGGCCGCTCAACTGCTTCGAGATCATGAAGAGCTACATCGAGGCGGGCGTCGCCGGGGTCCATTTCGAGGACCAGCTCGCCTCGGAAAAGAAGTGCGGCCATTTGGGCGGCAAGGTGCTGATCCCCACGCAAGCCGCGATCCGCAACCTCGACGCGGCCCGGCTGGCGGCCGACGTTAGCGGCGTTCCGACCATCCTCGTCGCCCGCACCGATGCGGAGAGCGCCAGGCTCATCACCAGCGACGTCGACGAGCGCGACCGGCAATTCCTCACCGGCGAACGGACATCCGAAGGCTTTTTCCGGTTGAAGGAGGGCAGCGGGCTCGACCATTGTATCGCCCGCGGCCTCGCCTTCGCCGCCCATGCCGACCTCTTATGGTGGGAAACCAGCCACCCCAATCTGGATGAAGCGCGGATCTTTGCCGAGGCCGTGCACAAACAATATCCGGGCAAGCTGCTGGCCTATAATTGCTCGCCCAGCTTCAACTGGAAGGCCAAGCTCGACGAGGCGACGATCGCCAAATTCCAGCGCGAGCTGGGCGCGATGGGCTACAAGTTCCAGTTCGTCACCCTGGCCGGCTTCCACAGCCTCAACCATGGCATGTTCGAGCTGGCCTCGGGCTACCGCGATCGCGGCATGGCAGCCTATTCTGAGCTGCAGCAGGCCGAGTTCGACAGCGAGGCCTTCGGCTATACCGCCACCCGCCACCAGCGCGAGGTCGGCACCGGCTATTTCGATGCCATCGCTACCGCCATTTCGGCCGGCCAGGCGTCGACCGTGGCGTTGAGTGAGTCCACCGAAGCCGCACAGTTCGCTCACGCTTGATCCGGGGAGAAGCATGATGACGACACGCTATTGGGTCCTCGGCGGCGACTATCGGGATTGCCGCTTTGACGCGATCGTTCCGGGCACCGAGGAAATCTCCGGGCCTTTCCCCGACCTGTTCAGGGCCCGCACCGAATGGACGCGCCTGTCGTTCCGCGACCGGCTATGCGCGACCAAACGCTATGTGATCACCGAGGAGGCCTTGCGCGCGTGACTGCTGTTCTTGACCGGCCATCAGCCTTGGCGGCGCCATCATCCCTCCCCGGCGCCGCCGACATTCTGACCGACGAGGCACTCGGCTTCCTGGCCGAGCTGCACCGGCAATTCGACGCCCGCCGGCGCGAGCTGTTGGCGGCGCGGATCGAGCGGCAGAAAAGGTTCGATGCCGGCGAGCTGCCCGACTTCCCTGGAGAAACCCGCAATATCCGCGATTCCGCCTGGACGGTCGCGCCGATCCCGCCCGACCTCCTCGACCGCCGGGTCGAGATCACCGGTCCGACCAACGCCAAGATGGTGATCAACGCGCTCAACTCGGGCGCCAAAGTCTTCATGGCCGATTTCGAGGACGCCACCTCGCCGGTGTGGGACGAGCTCATCCAGGGCCAGATCAATCTCCGCAACCGCTGGCTCGGCAGGCTCGACTTCACCGATCCCGAAACCGGCAGGCAATATGCGCTTGGGCCCAACCCGGCGGTGCTGCTGGTTCGCCCACGCGGGTGGCATTTGCCCGAACGGCATGTGACCGTCGATGGCCAACCCGTCGCCGGCGGCCTGGTCGATTTCGGCCTCTACCTCTGGCACTGCGCTCGGGCATCGCTCGATGCCGGTTCGGGCCCCTATTTCTATCTACCCAAGCTGGAGAGCCGGCATGAGGCGGCGCTGTGGAGCGATGTTTTCGCTTATGCGGAGGAGCGGCTCGGCCTCACCCGCGGCACGATCAAGGCGACGGTGCTGATCGAGACCCTGCCCGCCGCGTTTGAGATGGACGAGATCCTCCACGCCCTCAAAAACAATATCGTCGGGCTCAACTGCGGCCGATGGGACTATATTTTTTCCTACATCAAGCGCCTCGGCAACTCGCCCGATCGGCTGACTCCCGACCGCGCGGCGATGACCATGGATAAGGCCTTCCTCGCCGCCTACTCGCTCCGGCTGGTCGCCACCTGCCACCGCCGCGGCGCCTTCGCCATGGGCGGCATGTCGGCCTTCATTCCGGTCAAGGGTGACGAGGCGGCCAATGCCGTTGCGCTCGCCAAGGTAAGTGCCGACAAGCTGCGAGAAGTCGGCAACGGCCATGACGGCACCTGGGTCGCCCATCCGGCGCTGGTGCCGGTCGCGCTGAAAGCGTTCGCCGCAATGACGGGTCCCAACCAGCTGTCGAAAATCCCCGACCGCATCCCTGGCCGCGACGAAATGCTCGAGCTGCACAGCGGCTCTCGGACCGAGGCTGGCGCGCGCGAAAATATCCGTGTCGCCGTCCAGTACATCGCTGCATGGCTCGCCGGGCGCGGCGCGGTGCCGCTCTACAATCTGATGGAGGACGCCGCGACCGCCGAAATCTGCCGCGCCCAGCTGTGGCAGTGGCTCAAGTTCGAGGCGCCGTTCGACGAAGCCTGTCCTGAGCCAAGTCGAAGGAGCCGCCGCTTCAGCCTCGACCTGTTCGAGGATTGGCTGGCCGACGAACTGGCCGCGCTCGGCGACATTCCCAATCTCAAGCCCGCCGCGCGACTGCTGCACGACCTGGTTACGGCACCCGAGTTCGAGGAATTCTTGACGCTGCCGGCCTACGACCTGCTCGGTTGAGCTCAGCCGGGCGGCCGATTCCGCACCCACTGTGAGAACACCCATTTCTCGCCTTGGGTTGGCGGGCAACCGGCATGCTGCGACTGCGGATCCGGCCGGCCCGCCGAGTCGAGGCTGCCGAACACCAGTGCGTCGCCGGTCCTGCCGCGGTGGTTGATCCCGAGGCGCGGGAAGCTCGTCTCGCCGCCCTCGAAATCCTCGTTGAGATAGATCAGCACAGTTGCCACGCGCTGGCCGTTGCGGGCGATTTCCTCGCGCATTTGCTGCGGGTCGAGGAAGTCGCAGTGCAGCACAAATTCCTGCCCGACGCTGTAGTGAAGCGCCTGGGACATCTCCAGGCAGCCGAGCGGAGCGCCGAGCCGGCTGGCGATGCGCTGCCGGATCATCTCGACCACCAGGTCGGCATTGGCGAAGCTGAATCG
The DNA here is from genome assembly GCF_023266535.1 of Sphingomonas sp. GTDB lineage: Bacteria > Pseudomonadota > Alphaproteobacteria > Sphingomonadales > Sphingomonadaceae > Sphingomicrobium. The sequence goes on from NZ_JAHFPY010000052.1 coordinate 3,581, forward strand.
GGTTGACCGGTTGGTACGGCCGGGATCGACGCCCGACGGATTATTGTAAACCACCGCCCGATCGAGCCGGGGCGCGGCCGCGTCGATCAGCCACCGGCATTCGGCCGCGCTGGCAAAGCCGGGAATGGCATGAACGATCGGGCTCGCCGACAGCATGTCGCCGCGGGTCGCCGGTGCACTGCTCAGCCGGGCAATGTCGACGCGCGACCGCACGTCGCTCCAATCGGCCGCATCCAACTTGCTCGAATTGTCCGGCTCTAAGCGGTCATCGGCCAGCAGGAGCAGCTGCCGGGCGGCGAACTGCGATCCCCGGTCCGCGGCCATGGCCAGCGAATTCAGCGCCACGTCCCAATCGGCGTTGCGAAACACGCCGCGGCATTCCAGCAGCGCCCGGCGCTCGGTGGCTTCCGCATGCCCGGCCGCCGCCGCGCCATCGATCAGCGCGGAGACCCTGTTCCAGTCCGGGGATTGGAAATTGGCCGCCAGCAGGGCCATGGCGGCCTGGAAATCGGCTTCGGCGTGATCGGCGGCCATGGCCTGACAGTAGCAGCACAGCTCCGCGTTCGGGAAGCGTGCGTGTTCGGCCGGAAGGGGCAAACAAAAAGGGCGCCGGAACCAAAGTTCCGACGCCCTTCCTGGTCTCGTAGGCTTAGTGCTTACGCCGCCTTGGGCAGCGCCGCCTTCGCCTGAGCGATGATCGCCTTGAACGCCTCGGCCTCGTGCATCGCGATATCGGCCAGGACCTTCCGGTCGAGGTCGATGTTGGCGAGCTTCAGCGCGTGGATGAACTGGCCATAGGTCAGTCCCTCGGCGCGAACCGCCGCGTTGATGCGCTGGATCCACAGGGCGCGGAAGCTCCGCTTCTTCACCTTGCGGTCGCGATAGGCGTACTGCCCGGCCTTTTCGACGGCCTGGCGGGCGATGCGGATGGTGTTCTTGCGACGGCCGTAATAGCCCTTCGCATTATCCAAAATCCGCTTGTGCTTGGCGCGCGTGGTAACGCTGCGCTTGATGCGTGCCATGGTTCAGTACCTCCTTACTTCAGGCCGTAGGGCGCCCAGGCCTTCACCCGAGCCGTATCGGCTTCGGCGAGGACTTCGGTGCCGCGGTTCTGGCGGATGTACTTGGCGTTATGGCTGATCAGCCGGTGGCGCTTGCCGGCTACGCCGTGCTTCAGCTTGCCGGTGGCCGTGAGCTTGAAGCGTTTTTTGACGCCGCTCTTGGTCTTGAGCTTGGGCATTTTCGTCTCCTTGTAGCCCCAACTGGGGCGACGTTATCGAACTGCCACGGCAGCCCTAACTGGCCGGGCCGTTCGTTTTTCCAATGATCTGGAAAGACGGGCGCCTATAAGGACAGAGAGCGGCATTGGCAAGGAGCGAGCCGATGGATGATCAGCTAGGGCAAACTGATCGCGGGAAGCGATTGCCCTAGCATGTAGGCGGCGACAGCGAATATCAGCGCGGCAAATACACGTGTCAGGACCCCACGCTTGGTCGACAGGTGCGTCGCCAACCGTCCACCCGCAGTCGCGCCGATGACTCCCCCGCCGACAAATGACGCAGCGATGGGCCAGTCGATGAGGCCAGACAGCGCATAACTGCCGGCGGTCGTGATACCGAAGCTGGCAACGGCGAGCAGGCTGGTCGCCATGGCGTTGAAGATCGGCATTCCGGTCGCGGCGATCAGGCCGGGGACAATCAGGAACCCGCCGCCGATGCCAAAGAAGCCGGACAGGAGGCCGGTGCCGAAACCAAATCCGGCCAGTTCGGCAAAATTGTGCCGGCCGAGGGTGACATGAGGATCGCCGTGACGCTCGCCGCGACGAAGCATCAGCACGCCGACGACAATCATCAGCAGGGCGAACAGCAACAGCAGTGCATGGCCGTCGAATGCCTTGCCGGCGATCGAACCCAGCGCTGCTCCTGCCACACCGGCTGCGGCGAAGGTCAAGCCGCATTTCCATTTGACGGCGCCGGCCCGGGCCTTGCCGGCCAGGCCGATCAGCGCATTGGCGGCGACCCCGACCGCGCTAGTGCCGATAGCCAAGTGCGGATCCTTGATTCCGACGGCGTAAACCAGAATAGGGACGGCCAGGATTGATCCTCCCCCGCCAACCAGCGCCAAGCTGAAGCCGACCAGTGCGCCGCCTAGCGCGGCAATGATCAGCTGGAGCTCAGCCATTCGCCGGACGCCGGTTCCACGGCATCAAGGCCAGCAGATGGGCCATGCCGCAAAAGCCGCTGATCCCGGCAACAGTCAGCCCGACGCCGACAAAGATGGCGAGCGCAATCCACAGCGGTGAAAGAAACAACGATAGGACGGTGCCTACCAGCACCAGCGAACCGGCCACGATCATCACCTGGCGTTGCAGCTCGATCGGTGCGCCGCGCACCTTCTTGGTGGGCAGCCCGGCATTGCCCCAGGCCGAAATCCCGCCTTCCATGATGTAACAGTCGCGCCCGCCGGCAGCCTCGGTGAGCTGCGCAGCGGCCTGGCCAGTGCGCATTCCCGAGCGGCAGTGGAAGACCAGAATGTCGCCAGCCGCGGTGCCCGGTGCAAGCCGGTCCAACGGAATATTGAGTGCGCCTGCAATGCGTTCCCGCGCATGCTCGTCGGGCGAGCGGATATCAATCAGCGAAGCGCCGGCGTTGATCAGCCGGCGTGCCTCTTCGGGTGAAATTGTCTTGATGGGCATGGCTCGTCAAACCTCAAAGTTCTGGGCAGTAAAGATCATGGAGCAGGCCCAGCAGCTGCGCGGCCTTCTGGTCGGCAATGTGATAGAAGAGCGTTTGGGCTTCACGGCGGAAAGCGACAATGCCGTCCTCCCGTAGCCGGGCCAGATGTTGGGACAGGGCCGACTGGCTTAGTTCAAGCCGCTCGCCGAGCGCCGAGACACTGAGTTCCTCGGCCGCGGACAGATGGCATAGGATGAGGAGGCGCTGTTCGTTGGCCAGCGCGCGCAACAGGGCCGCGGCTTGCGCCGATTGTTGAGCCAGTTGCTGGATTCGGTTGGTCGATACTTGCATATTAGGAAAACCTAATTTAGATACCGCTTATATAAAGTCAAGCCGTTCGGAGACAATCATGACCGAGCCTGCCATTCGCGCTTTCTTTGATGAGCCGACCAACACGGTTTCCTATCTCGTGTGGGACGGCGAAACGCGCCGCGGCGTGGCGATCGACCCGGTGCTCGACTTCGATCCGGCGAGCGGTGCGGTCGACGATGATTCGGTCAAGGAACTGCTGGCCGCGGCCGGGGAGGCCGGCGTCACCATCGACTGGGTGCTCGAAACCCATATCCACGCCGACCATCTGTCCGGCGCGCCGCTGATCAAGGCGCGGACCGGCGCCAAAATCGCCATCGGCGAACATGTCCGCGAGGTGCAGAATATTTTCCGGCCGATCTTCGGCGCAGAGGATGTGAAGGCCGAAGGCGGCGACTTCGATCGGCTGCTCGTGGATGGCGACCGGCTCGAGGTTGGCGGCCTCACCATCGAGGTGCTCCACACGCCCGGCCACACCCCGGCCTGCGTCAGCTACAGGATCGGCGATGCGGTGTTCGTCGGCGACACTTTGTTCATGCCCGACTATGGCACCGCCCGGACCGACTTTCCCGGCGGCTGCGCGCGCCAGCTCTACCGTTCGATCCACAAGCTTTTGTCATTGCCCCCCGAAACCCGGCTGTTCATGTGCCACGATTACAAGGCCCCGGGCCGCGACCAGTTCGCCTGGGAAACGACGGTCGAGGCCGAGCGGCGGACCAACAAGCATGTCCATGATGGTGTGAGCGAGGACGAATTCGTCGCCATGCGGCAGGAACGCGACAAGGGCCTGCAGACCCCGCGGCTGCTGATCCCCTCGATCCAGGTCAACATGCGCGCCGGCCGCTTTCCGCCGGCCGATGAGCATGGCGTGCGCTACCTCCGCGTCCCCGTCGTCCTCAAGGACGGGGCCAGTCCGCAAACCATCTGCTGATTAGCCGAATGGATGCTGACGGAACCACTGGGTCAGCACAAACTTCGTGCCCTGTCGGACCTTCATACCCTGGTGAAGAGTCGCGTCATTGGGTGTGCCATCAGGCAATAGATTGTTCCAGATCAGTAGCTTGCCCGTCTCCGGCTGGATCGTCTTGCCGATCGCTTTGAACCGCGTGGCGCCGCCTTCCTCGGGCTCGTTCAAATAAAGCATCGCGGTCCAGCTGCGCTGTCCCGCTTCCGCGCAATGCAGATAATAGTCGGCGCTGCCGGGATTGAAGGTGTCGGTGTGGGGTTTGAATTCCTGTCCGGGCGCATAGCGTTGACCTTGCAGAGGTTCTGCTTGGGACAGGGGTAACCCGGTGAGTTCGCTCAGTCGCGTTCGCACTTTCGCCACCAACGGGTTGCGATAATCAAGGTCGCAGGTTTCGCTGGTCCGGAACTGGGCGATGCCCTGATCGTCGGCGATGGTCGATGGACGCCGGTTGGCGTCGATCAGCGCGCAAAATTCGGCACAAGTGGCGCCGTCCAGGAAATGGCGAATGATGAACAGGTCAAGCCGCGGGTCCGGCACCCGCTGGACGCCCGCCCTGGATTTCAGCCGTTCGGCGGTCGGATCAGAGGCCACGCCGCGCTTCATGGTCGGCAATCACGGCCCGGGCCACCGCCTGCATCAAGTCCTGCGCCCCGCCGTTGGCCTTGTTGGGTACGGTCATGATGGCCATCGCATAATCGGTGCCGTCAGGCGCGGTCAGAATGCCGATATCGTTGATCCCGCCGATCCGCCCCTGGAGGTCCTGGCCGGTGCCGGTCTTGTGGCTCCATTTCCAGCCGGGCTTGAGCGCGGCGCGGACGCGTAGCGCCCCGGTTTTGGTCGATCCCATCGTCGCCAGCAGCCGCTGGGTCGAGGCGGGTGAGAGCAGCTCCCCGCGCTTCAGCCGGGCCAGCGCCAGCGCCACCGAATGCGGCGCCGCGCCGTCATAGGGGTCGGCGATATAGCGCTCGAACGAGGCCTTGCGCACCGCCATCGGCAGCGCGCCCCGCGCCTTGTAGAAGGCATCGCCGATCGAATAGCTCTGGCTCCAGATCAGGCCGGCAATCTTCGACTGCAGCGCCCGTTCGCCTTCATAGAAACGGATCGAACCCAGATTCTTGGCGGCGATCATGTCGCGTACCGCCTGCGGCCCGCCGATCGACCGCATCAGCTTGTCATTGGCGGTGTTGTCGCTCTCGGTGATGGCGGTGAACAGCAAGGCGCCGAGCGTGGTGGTATGGCCGCCGGTGCCGAGGATCTGGGCGCTGATCGGTTGGTGGAACAGCGTCAGATCGTCCCGGCCGAGCGTCACCTTGTCATCCAGGCTGATCCGCCCCCCGTCGACCGAATCCATCGCCGTGATTGCGACCCACAGCTTGGAGCAGCTTTGCTGCGGGTAGAAGGTGGTGGCGTTGTAGTCGGCCTGCCAATTGTCGCTTAGCGATACGACCGAAATACCCGCGCTGCCGTCAAAGCCCCTGCCGAGGTTGGTGAGCGCATCGCGCAACGATGCCGGGGCAATGCGCGGGGGAAGCGCCGGCGCGGCCGGTCTTGTGGCGGTGGCGGTCGGCGGGAGCGGCGCCAGCGGATCCCTGGCGGCCTGGTGGCTATTGGCTGTCCCGGCCGCTGCCGCAATCCCCATACCCAACGCGAACCGGTACGAAATTGACGTCATGACGCCGGCTGCCCCCTCGAACTTCCACAATATCGCCAACGCTTTAGCTCAGCGCGGCTGAACCCAAGCTGGCCCTGCCAGATTCGCAAATCGCAATCGCGATGCCAAGCCCTTCATTGCGCCGTTATTGGCGGGGCAGGGGTGGCGGTGTCGCCCAGCAATGCCGCGGATTCGATTTCGTCGAGCGCGCGGTGAGCCGCGATGTAGCGCCGCGCCTGGCCGATCCAGTCGCCGGCATTGGCGGCGCCCGGCATGCGCATGGTTTCGGCCAGGGCCTGGTCGACCTCGCCGGATTCGAGCTTGGCCATCGCCCGGTCGTACCGCGCCTGCGGTTGCGGCGAGGGCGTGTCGGCGCGGTGGATCGAGACGATCGAGCCCAGCTCGCGCCGGAAGCCGGCCCACCAGCCCTCCTGCGGGCCGCCGCCCCGCAGCGCCTTTTCCATGGTCGCATAGTCGGTGGTCAGCCTGTCGAGGCGAACCGGATCGCGCGACGCCGTGACGATCGTGGCGACGGCCGCCTGGTGCGATGCGCCGAACCGCTGGACCAGCAGCGGCTCGAGATAGCCGAGCGCGACTCCGCGGTCGATCGCCCGCCGGGCGGCAAAGGCCACCAGCAGCGCGTCCGCCCGTCCGGCCGATCCCGCCGCCGCCTGCGCCTGGCTCTCGATCGCGCCCAGCCTTGTTTCCAGCGCCGCAATGCGCGCGGCATCGGCGGCGGCCAGGGTTGGTGCGATGGACTGTGCGGGTGGCGCCGGGGCCGCCGGCGGTTGCACCAGCTGCGCCGGCTGGCGCGGGGTTACGCCCAGGAAGCGGGCCCCCGCCTCCCACCGCGACAGGCCCCAGGTCGCCAGTGCCGCTCCTGCGACCAGCAGCAGCAACGCCCAGGCAATGCGGGCCGACCATGAAGGGCCTTGTCGGGATGGGCTCGCGGTCATTGTCGCGGCGATGTGTGACACAGCATCGCGGCGAGGGCCAGCAGGCTTGAATCGTCGGGCTGTTCGGCGACTTCGATCCGTTCCCAGCCTGGGCCAGCCGCCTCGGCAGCCGCTTCGCTGATGGCGGCGATCGGGGTCCGGTGGCGCTCGCCCGCGAGTTCGGCCAGGCGCGCCGCGGCACGCGGGCTGTGAACCGCCACCACCAATCCATCCAGCACCGGGATTCCAGGATCGTCGATCGCGGCGGAACGATAAACGATGATCCGGTCGATCTTGCGCCCTGCTGCTTCGCGGTGGTCGTAGCCGGCGAGATGGAGCAGTTGCAGCTCAATGGGCAGCGTCGCTAGCAGATCGGCGACATTTCCTGTGCCGGTCGAGGCAACTTCAAAACCGGCAGAACGCGCGGCTTCGGCCGTGGCCTCCCCAACCGCATGGACCGGCAGGGCCTTGAGGGTGTCCAGCTGCGCTCCGCCAAATCGCACGGCATTGGCGCTGGTCAGCAGCAGGGCGTCATAGTTCGCCGGGTCGGGCGCCTGCCACTCCACTGGCTCGACACGGAATAAAGGGCAGGCAATGACCTTCAGCCCCAATTGCCGTGCCCGCTCGGCGCTGGCCGACAGGCCCGGCTCGGGCCGGAGCAGCAGAAGTTGTCTCATGCGACTTCGAACAGGCGGCGGATCGCCACCGGCGCCCTGACGAGCATCGCCCGGGCGATTTCGGCCGGCGCTTCAAGGTCGCCGACCGCAAACCGGCCCGTCTCAGTGACATGCTCGCTGCCGTCCTCGCTCAATATCTCGCCGCGGAAGTGGATCTCGTCGCCCGCGATCATGGCATGGGCTGCCACCGGCGAATGGCAGGTGCCACCCAGCGCACGGCAGAAAGCCCGCTCCGCCGACACTGCTTCATGGGTCGTCAGATGATCGATCGCTCTCAGCAATGCCGCCGTCATGACGTCATCGGCGCGGCATTCGATGCCGATCGCGCCTTGGGCGGGAGCTGGCAGCATCTCCTTGGTTTCAATCGCTATTCCGACGTCGCCTCGGCCTAGCCGGTCTAGCCCGGCGGCCGCCAGCAGGGTCGCATCGACCTCGCCCGCGGCCAGCTTCGCCAGGCGGGTATCGACATTGCCGCGGATCGAAACAGGCTGGAGGTCCGGCCGCAACCGCTTCAGTTGCGCGGCGCGGCGCGGCGAGCTGGTGCCGACCACCGCACCGTCTGGCAGCGCCGCAATCGACGCCGCCCCGATCAGCCGGTCGCGCACGTCGGCCCGTTCGAGCATTGCCGCGATGAGCAGCGTAGCGGGCCGCTCGCTCTCGACATCCTTCATCGAATGGACCGAGCAATCGCTCTCGCCGGCCAGCAACGCCAGGTCGAGCTCCTTGGTCCACAGCGCCTTCCCGCCGACTTCGGCCAGGGGCCGGTCCTGGATCCGGTCCCCGCTTGTCCTGACCGGCAGGATCACCACGCTGCCCTCTGGCCAGCCATGGGCCTTCTCCAGCGCCGCCGCGACCATATGGGCCTGGGCCAGCGCCAGGGGGGAGCCGCGGGTGCCGATGGTCAGGGGACGCTGGGTCATTGGCCCCGCGCTAGCGCAAAGGCGGGGTTTCAGGCAAAGGCTCAGACGAAATGACGTTGATCCTGGCCCTTGAATCCTCGTGCGACGACAGTGCCGTCGCGCTGGTCGGCAGCGACCGCCAGATCCTGGCGCAGGCGGTCGTCGGGCAGAATGACGCGCACCGCCCGTTTGGCGGCGTGGTCCCGGAAATCGCCGCGCGCGCCCATGTCGAAATCCTTCCCGGCCTGGTCCGGCAGGTGCTGCACGAGGCCGACATCGCCATCGGCGAGGTCGACGCCATCGCCGCCACCGCCGGGCCCGGGCTGATCGGCGGGGTGATGGTCGGCCTGCTGGTTGGCAAGGGGCTCGCTCTGTCGGTCGACAAGCCGCTGATCGCGGTCAACCACCTCGAAGGCCATGCGCTCAGCCCGCGCCTGGTCGATCGGAAGCTCGACTTTCCCTATCTGCTGCTGCTCGCCAGCGGCGGCCATTGCCAGCTGCTCGAGGTTCGCGGGGTCGGCGACTATCGCCGGCTCGCGACCACGATCGACGATGCCGCCGGCGAGGCGTTCGACAAGGCCGCCAAGCTGCTCGGCCTCGCCTATCCCGGTGGTCCAGCGGTTGAAGCCTTGGCAAAAGACGGTGATCCCGCGGCCGTACCGCTGCCGCGTCCGCTGGTCGGGACGAAGGAACCGCATTTCAGCTTTGCCGGCCTCAAGGCCGCGGTGCAGCGCGCGGTCGCCAGCAACCAGTACCGTCCCGAGGATATTGCCGCCAGCTTCCAGCAGGCGGTGGTCGATTGCTTCGTCGATCGCACGCGGCGGGCGCTGGAAAAGACTGATGCGCCGAGCCTGGTGGTCGCCGGCGGGGTTGCGGCCAATGCCGCCGTGCGGTCCGCGCTGCAGCAGCTCGCCAAGGAAAATGGTCGCCATTTCTCGGTGCCGCCCGGCTGGCTGTGCACCGACAACGCCGCCATGATCGGCTGGGCCGGGGCGGAGCGGTTTGCGGCTGGAATGACCGACGATCTGGCCGTGCCGGCGCGGGCGCGCTGGCCGCTCGATCCGGCAGGTGAAAAGGTGCGCGGCGCGGGGGTGAAGGCATGAGCATCGAGAAATTGGCGGTGATCGGCGGCGGCGCCTGGGGAACAGCGCTGGCCCAGGTCGCCGCCACAGGAGGGCGAGACACCTTGCTCTGGGCGCTGGAAGAAGACGTCGTCTCGGCGGTCAACAAGATCCACGAAAACCCTGTCTATCTGAAGGGCTTGAAGCTCGAAAAGGCAATTCGGGCGACCAGCAGATTCTCCGACCTGGCAGAGGCGGACGCCTGGCTGGTGGTGACTCCCGCCCAGCATATGCGGGCGGTGCTGAAGCGCTCGCCCTGCCCCAACATGCCGCTGATTCTCTGCTCGAAGGGCATTGAGGAATCGAGCGGCAAGCTGCTCCACGAAGTGGCGCATGAAGTCTGTCCCGGCTCGCCGGTGGCGGTGCTGTCGGGCCCGACCTTTGCCCATGAGGTGGCCGCGGGCCTCCCGACCGCGGTGACCCTGGCCTGCGAGGACCGCCCGCTCGGCGAGGAATTGCGCGCCCGCATCAACCTCCCCCACTTCCGCACCTATTGCACCGACGACGTCGCCGGGGCCGAGGTCGGCGGAGCGGTCAAGAATGTCCTCGCCATCGCCTGCGGCATCGCCGAAGGCCGTGGCCTGGGACAGAACGCCAGGGCCGCGCTGATCGCCCGCGGGTTCGCCGAAATGACCCGCTTCGGCATGGCGATGGGCGGTCGGCGCGAAACGCTGGCCGGCCTGTCGGGCCTCGGCGACCTCGTGCTGACCTGCTCCTCGACCAGCAGCCGCAACTTTTCGCTGGGCAAGGCCATCGGCGAGGGCAAGAATCCAGTCGAATTGATGAAGGATCGCCGCACCGTCGCCGAGGGGGCTCACACCGCGCCGGTGCTGGACCGCATTGCCAAGCAGCGCGGCATCGACATGCCCCTGGTCGACGCGGTGGCGACACTGCTGGCCGGCAAGATCGAGATTGGCAAATTGCTGGAAACGATGCTCAGCCGCCCGCCCGGCGACGAAGAGGATTAGAAATCGATCGCCACGCCCTTTTTCTCCCAGTCGCCATAGCGCGTGGGATCCAGCTTCTCATCTTCTCCGGCAGGCGGCTCGGGATTCGCCGGGCCGGGCTTGGGAACCGGCGGCGACGGGCTGAGATGGGCCGGGGCCTTGACATGCTTTGGCCGTTTCATGGTCCGCAAATGATGCCTAAAGGGCGCCATGCCAAGCCCCGAAGGCATTGAATCCCGGAAAGCGGCGCTGCGTATCCTCGATGCGGTGCTGCGCCGCGGCCAGACGATGGACAATGCCGCCCAGGCCGCGCGCGGCTTGCCGCCGGCCGACGCCGCACTGGCCAGTGCCATTGCCGGCGAGACGCTGCGCCGCCTCCCCGATCTCGATGCGCTGATCGACGGCGCCACGCGTCAGCGGCTGCCCGACGACAGCAAGGCGCGCACGGTGCTGCGCTTGGCGCTCGCCCAGAAGATCGGGCTTGGCACGCCCGATCATGCACTCGTCGCGACCGCGCTGCCGCTGGTCGATGGCGGTCCGCGCCGGCTGGTCCATGGCGTGCTCGGCACCTTGCTGCGCCAGGGGGTGCCGGCGATCGATGCTCCGCGCCTCCCCGAAGCGGTCGAAGAGCGGTGGCGCGCCGTCTGGGGCGATGAGGTCGTGCTTGCTGCCCGCCGGGCGATCGCCCACCGCCCGCCGCTCGATCTCAGCTTCGCCTCGGACGAGGCCTGCGCCGCCTTTCCCGACGGCATTTCGCTCGCCCCTCGCCATCGGCGTCTCGACAATCATGGTCCGATCACGGAATTGCCCGGCTTCGAAGCTGGCCAGTGGTGGATACAGGACTTGGCTTCTTCGCTGCCAGCCCGCTTGATTCCTGCTGACGCAAAACAGGTACTCGACGCCTGCGCCGCGCCGGGCGGCAAGACCATGCAGTTCGCCGCCGCAGGCCATCAGGTGACTGCGCTGGACCGTTCCGAAAGTCGTCTCGCCCGACTTTCCGATAACCTCGCCCGCACCGGCCTCAAGGCGAAAACCGTCACCGCCGACGCCCTCGATTGGGCTCCCGAACATCCGTTCGACGCGGTGCTGTTGGACGCGCCCTGCTCCGCCACCGGCACCTTTCGCCGCCATCCCGAAGTCCTCTACCGCGCCCGCAATGACATCATCGCGCACAGCGCCGAGCTCCAGGCCCACATGCTCGCCCGTGCTGCCGACTGGGTCAGGCCGGGCGGAAGCCTGGTTTATGCCGTCTGCAGCCTCGAGCCGCAGGAGGGCGAGCAACAAATCGAGCAATTCCTCGCCGGCCGGCCCGATTTTCGTATCGAACCCGCGCCCCAGCTGGCTGACGGCGTGACGCCACATGCCTCAGGCTGGCTCCGCGTCCTGCCCGGCATGCTGGAACCGCAAGGCGGACTCGACGGCTTCTTCACCGCACACCTTGTCCGTCAGGCATAATCCCGTCTAATCCACGCTATGGCCCGCCCGCTCATCTCCCCCTCGATCCTCTCCGCCGACTTCGCCAAGCTGGGCGAGGAAGTCCATGCGATCGACGAGGCCGGGGCCGACTGGATCCACATTGACGTGATGGACGGGCATTTCGTGCCCAACCTCACCATCGGTCCGGGCGTTGTGAAGGCGCTTCGCCCGCACACCGCCAAGCCGTTCGACGTCCATCTGATGATCTCGCCGGTCGATAAGTTCCTCGACGCCTTCGCCGAGGCCGGCGCCGATATCATCACCGTCCATCCCGAGGCGGGTCCGCACGTCCACCGCACCGTCCAGCATGTGAAATCGCTCGGCAAGAAGGCCGGCGTGTCGCTCAATCCGGGGACGCCGGCCAAGATGCTCGACTATCTGCTCGAGGAAATCGACCTGGTGCTGGTGATGAGCGTCAATCCCGGCTTCGGCGGGCAGAAATTCATCGCCTCGCAGCTCCGCAAGATCGAATCCATCGCCAACCAGGTCGCCAAGAAGGACCTGGTGGTCGATATCGAGGTCGACGGCGGGATCGATGCCGCCACCGCGCCGCAGGCGATCGACGCCGGGGCGACCGTGCTGGTTGCCGGCACCGCTGCCTTTCGCGGCGGTCCCGGCCAATATGCCGCCAACATCGCCGCGCTGCGGGGAGACGGATGAGCGACGACAAGCTCGGCCGGCTTGCCAAAGGATCGCTCGTCTCGCGCCTGTTCGGGTCGGGCAAGCAGCCGCTGCGGCTGGTCGCCGTGCCGCGCGACCATGTGCTCGGCGATCGCGACCGGGGCGACGCGCTACTCGCCGGCAAGCTGCGGCTGGGCAGCGCCGAGCTGGGGCTGGCCGATGTCGACTTTGCCGAGAGCGGCACGCGCGGGGCCCTGGCGCGCGAGTTGCACGGTTTCTCCTGGCTGCGCGACCTCGGCGCCTCGGCCAGCAGGGAAAAGGGCGCCCGTCTCGCCGAGGCGATCGCCGGGCGCTGGCTGATTGCCCATGGCAGCCGCCCCGATGACGCCTGGGCGCCCGACCTGTGGGGCGAGCGGATCCTGTTCTGGACCGCCTATGCCCCTTACATCCTGTCGAGCCGCGATTCCGGTTACCGCTCGGCATTGCTCAACACGCTGGCGCGCGGTGCCCGCCATCTCGATGCCAATGCCGACAAGGCCCAGCCCGGTCTGCCGCGGATTACCGCCTGGGCCGGCGCCTTGGTTGCCGCCTTGACCCTGCAGGGCGCCCACAAGCGGCTGTCGCATGCCGAATCCGGGCTGATGCGGGCGCTTGCCGCCGCGCAGTTCGAGCATGGCGGGCTGATGACCCGCAGCCCGGAGCAGCAGATTTTGCTGGTTGACCGGCTAGGCCTGGTCCGCGCCGCCTATTTCGCCGCCAAGCAGGGCCTGCCCGACGCGCTCGACAGCGCCGCCTCGGCCGCGCTGGCCGCGCTTCATGGCGTCACCATGGGCGATGGCGCCCTCTCCAGCTGGCAAGGGGGCAACCCCGGCGACCCGGCGCGGCTGGCGGCTCTGATCGAAGGTTGCGGGCTTCGCGCCCGTCCTCTCCGCCAGGCCCGCGGCTGGGGTTATCAGCGCCTCTCGGCTCTGGGCACGATCATCGTCGTCGACGCCGCCCCGCCGCCGTCGCAGCGCATGGCCGCGACCGGCTGCGCTTCGACCCTGGCGCTGGAAATCAGCGACGGCATGCAGCGGCTGGTGGTCAATTGCGGCGGTCCTGGAGGCGTGCCGACCGACCTTTCCGAGGATCTGGTCCTGGCGCTGCGCTCGACTGCCGCTCACTCGACCGTGACGATCGGCGACAGCAATTCGACCGCCATCCTCCCCGACGGCACGCTCGGCAAGGGCGTCACTGACGTCACCGTCGACCGCAGCGAGGATAATGACTGTTCGCGGATCGAGGCCAGCCATGACGGCTATGTCAAAGGCTTCGGCCTGGTCCACCAGCGCCGCCTCAGCCTCGGCAATGACGGCAAGGAGGTTCGCGGCGAGGACCGGCTGATCGCTAAAGGCCGCCGCAAGATCCGCGAAGCCGCTTCCTACGCTATCCGCTTCCATCTCGCGCCCGGGGTTGAAGCGACGATCACCGCCGACGGCATGGGCGCGCTGCTCCGTTCGGGTGGCGCCCCGCCGTGGAATTTCCGCTGCCGCGGCGCGATGCTGCAGGTTGAGGAAAGCATCTTCATCGACGGCCACGGGCAGATGGTGCCGACGCTGCAGCTGGTTGTGGTCGGCGAAGTATCCGCTATTGGCGGCGAAATCGCCTGGCAGTTCCGCCGCTCAAGCTAATTCAAGGACCTAATTTTGACCGATATCGTTCCGATCCGCCGGGCGCTGATCTCGCTTTCCGACAAGTCCGGGCTCGAGACGCTGGCGGCCGGCCTCGCCAGGGCAGGGGTCGAGATGGTCTCGACCGGCGGCACTGCAGCGAAGTTGCGCGAGCTCGGCCATCCGGTGCGTGACGTCAGCGACCATACCGGCTTTCCTGAAATGATGGACGGGCGCGTGAAGACGCTCCACCCCAAGGTCCATGGCGGACTGCTCGCCGTTCGCGACAATCCCGATCATGTGGCGGCAATGGAGGCTCACGACATCGGTGCGATCGACCTGGTGGTGGTCAATCTCTACCCGTTCGAAGCCACGGTAGCCAAAGGCGCGCCACGCGACGAGATCATCGAGAATATCGACATCGGCGGCCCGTCGATGGTCCGCTCGGCGGCCAAGAACCATGGCTATGTCGCGATCGTCACCGATCCCGCCGACTATGCCGAGTTGCTCGCCCAGCTCGACCGGCGGGGTGGCACCGATCTCAACTTTCGCCGCAAGCTCGCCGCCAAGGCTTATGCACTGACCGGTGCCTATGACTCGATGATCGCCAGCTGGTTCGCCTTCGCCGACCAGGGGCAGGCCTATCCCGACAGGCGCTTCATCGTCGGCAAAAAGGCGCAGGAGCTGCGCTACGGCGAGAACCCGCACCAGCAGGCGGCCCTCTACCTGCCGATGGGTCCGTCGACCCCGGGCGTCGCCCAGGCGCGGCAGGTCCAGGGCAAGGAATTGAGCTACAACAATCTCAATGACGCCAATGCCGCGCTGGAGCTGGTCGCCGAGTTCCGCGACGGCCCGCCGACGGTGGTGATCGTCAAGCATGCCAACCCCTGCGGCGTTGCCAGCGGTGACAGCCTGCTCGATGCGTGGAACCAGGCATTGGCCTGCGACAGCGTCTCGGCGTTCGGCGGGATCGTCGCGGTCAATCGCAAGCTCGACGGAGCGACCGCCGAGGCGATCTGCGACATCTTCACCGAAGTGGTTGTCGCCCCCGACGCCGACGAGGCCGCCATCGCCGCCTTCGCGCGCAAGAAGAATCTCCGCCTGCTGCTGACCGGCGGTCTGCCTGACCCGGCGCGCGGCGGGCAGACGGTGGCGGTGATCGCCGGCGGCCTGCTGCTCCAGGATCGCGACAATGGCATGCTCACGCCCGACATGCTCAAGGTCGTTACAAAACGCGAACCCACCGAGCAGGAGTTGCAAGACTGCCTGTTCGCCTGGACGGTGGCCAAGCACGTCAAGTCCAACGCCATCGTCTACGCCAGGGATGGCGTGACGGCCGGCATCGGCGCCGGGCAGATGAACCGGCGCGACAGCGCCAGGATTGCCGCGATCAAGGCGCGCGAGGCGGCCGAGACATACGGCTGGCCAAGCCCACGCACCGTCGGCTCGGCGGTCGCCTCCGACGCCTTCTTCCCCTTCGCCGACGGCCTATTGGCGGCGGTCGAGGCGGGCGCCACCGCGGTGATCCAGCCGGGCGGCTCGATCCGCGACGACGAAGTCATTGCGGCGGCCGATGAAGCCGGACTGGCGATGCTATTTACGGGAATGCGCCACTTTCGACATTAGCGGAGCGGCGCCGGTCAGGCGGCTTCCGGATTGGCCAGCTGCTCGACTTCGCCTTTGTGCATGCGGAACAGCTCGCGGTCGTCGGGTCCAAATCCCTTGACCCAGA
>NZ_JAHFPY010000053.1 GCF_023266535.1 Sphingomonas sp.
CCGCCGATCCTGATCCTCGACGAGGCGACATCGGCGCTCGACAGCCGGACCGAGGAAGCGATCCAGTCGACGCTCAATGCAGCGGCGCGCGGGCGGACGACGATCATCATCGCGCACCGGCTGTCGACCATCGTTGGCGCCGACCAGATCGTGGTGCTCGATGCCGGCCGAGTGGCCGAGCGCGGCACTCATGCCGAGTTGCTCAGCCGTGGCGGGCTTTACGCCGAGCTATGGGCGCGGCAGGCTGCCGAGCGCGAACTGGAGGATGTGGCAGAGGGGTAGCGCCAATGTCCGCTTTGGGTGGAAAGCGGACGTAAGACTTGCGTCAATGTCAGCTTGCCGCCGGAGCGGACGCTACGGGATCGATTCCCAGGCGCTTTTGCGCAGCCGCCAGCGCGTTTTCAAAGCGCGAATTTCCTCTAAGGAGATCGAAGTCGGAGTCGATGGCAGCGCCTCTCGTCAATGTCGGTCCTGCCTGCGCCAGGACAGGCTCAAGCAGATCAAGAGCAGCGTCCTGTTCCTTGAGATGGGCGCTCAGGATACAAGCGAAATTGTATCGCATCCTGAGATTGTCGGGATCGATCAATAGGGCTCGCTCGATCGTCTCAATCGCTCGCACCCGGTTTCCGGCAATCGCATACCCTCCGGCACAAATGCCGAGGGCGGCTCCGTTGCTCGGGTCTTCTGCAAGGACCCTTTCCGATTGCGTGTGCATCATTTCAGCACCACGAGCTACTCCCTCGTGGTCACCTAATGCCTGATAGCAGGACACCAGCATCGCCCAGGAATGAAAGTCGGTCTCGATAAGTTCGACGGCCTTTTCATAATGCTGCGCGGCATTGGCAAACCTGCGCTGCGCATTGGCAATCCGGGCCGCTTCCCGATTGACTTCCCAAGAGTCCGGATCGAGTTCGAGTGCACGCTCAATTTGCCGCTCAGCAGCTTCGAAATCCCCTTGCTCGAAAAGGATGTGGGACTTCACGGCATAGGCTTCGGCAATGCCTGGATCGATCGAAAGCGCACGATCTGCCGATGCTCCACCGTCTTCTTCGGCAACTCCAAAATAATAATGGAGACTGGTCTGCGCGAGCGCCATCAGTGCCCAGGCCCTTGCGTAGGTCGGGTCGATTTCGACCGCGCGCCGGGCAAGGCGGATCACGCGCTGCTCACGTTTGATGTCACCGTAGTTTCCCGAGACCCAATATTTTCGCGCCATGAGGTAGAGGTTATAAGCCTCAGCGCTGGTCGTCCCTCGTTGCTCGATCGCTTTCTTCTCGCCCGGCAGAAGCTTGATCTTGAGAGCGTCCACTATTGCCTTCGACAGCTCATCCTGGATTGCAAAGATATCCGTGAGGTCGCGATCGTATCGCTCCGCCCAGACGTGACCACCGGTATGTCCGTCGATCAGCTGGGCGGTAATTCGCACACGGTTGCCAGCCTTGCGGACGCTGCCCTCAAGAACATGGCTAACCCCCAGACTTCGGGCGACATCGCCCACATCGAGCGACTGCCCCTTGAACTGGAAAGCCGTATTGCGGGCGATAACCTCAAGCGCCGAGACCTTCGACAGGTCGGTGGTAATGTCTTCGCTGATTCCGTCGCTGAAATATTCTTGTTCGACATCGCCGCTCATGTTCTGGAACGGCAGCACGCACACCGAAACCGCACGGCCCGCTTGGCGCATGTTGGCGGAAGGCTTCTCCGACGAACCCGCGAGCGCTTCGACGCTTGCCACCAGCTTTTGCCATCCTGGCGTTTTGCCGTTGCCTTTCCAATCCTTCAGGTCGGCGCACTGGATCTGGTTGAAAGGTAAGGGTGGGATGCTGCCGTCCAGCGTCGCCTGCACCAGGGTCCCGGCCGAACGCGCCTCGTCGGCCTCCGCCCTAACCCATTGCGATTTGCATGCATCGGACGACCAGAGCACCACGACGGCCTTGGCCGACCTTAGGCGTTCCTGGATTACATCGGCATATGGCCGGTGTGCGGGAAGGTCCTCATCGCGCCATACGCTTCGACCGCCCTTCCGCAAGGCATCCGTGACAAGCTTCGATTGCGGCTCGTCCTCCCGCGCGTATGACACGAACACGTCCGCCATAGAGCGCTCCTCAATCGCTTTGGATATCAGGACTCCACGGGTGAGTCACACGACTGAAACGGATGGCCTCTCCTAATGTCCGCAATGGGTCGATTTCGGCCATAAGGCCGCGACATGCTAGCGAGTGGCGCTGGAGGTTTTGAAGCAATGGCCAAGCTGGTGTTCGGAATGAACCAGTCGCTCGACGGCTATGTCGACCATGACAAGTTCGGGCCGAGCCCGGCGCTGTTTCGCCGCTTCATCGAGGAAGCGCGGAGCCAGGCGGGCAGCATCTATGGCCGCAAGCTGTACGGGCTGATGGCTTATTGGGACGAGGACCGCCCCGAATGGGACGAGCCCAGGCGGGCGTTCGCGAAAGCCTGGCGGGCCCAGCCGAAATGGGTGGTGTCGCGCACGCTGCAGCCGGTCGGCCCCAATGCCCAGCTGATCGAAGGCGAGCTAGAACCCGCGATCCGCAAGCTCAAGGCCGAGGTCGCCGGGGATATCGAGGTCGGCGGGCCGGACCTGGCGCGAAGCCTGACCGAGCTGGGCCTGATCGACGAATATCGAATCTATCTGCACCCGGTCGTGCTGGGCAGCGGCAACCCCTATTTTCATAGGGACCGTCCGCGGCTTCGCTTTGCCGGCAGCGAACAAATCGACGAGGATGTCGTCCGGCTAAGCTATATCCCTGCTTAGAAACTTGGCCTGCCGAGTGACTCAGGGCCGCGGCGAGGCCGCCGGACTCTGACCCGGCCGCTCGAAGATTTCGTGCGGCTTTTCCTGGACGAAGAAACTCGCGGCCTTGTCGCCGGCAAAGGTGATCTTCGAGCCGAGGCCGAACTGGTCGACTTCGATCGCCGCGACCAGATCGATGTTGATCCACACCGGCTCGCCGCCGCCCTTGTTGGTTTGATGCGTGCAGCAGAGAAATCGCGCCATAACCCCTCCTTGCGTTGCGACCGGCATAGAGGAGTCGCGACGCGAAAGCGAAGGCAAGAGCGCGAAATGGACGCGGCGTCAGCGATCCGTCATATTTGCTCATGAACGCGCCGACTCGGCGGTGGAGGGACGATGCACCGGCAGCTCGACGACAAGACCCTGGTAAATGGCCAGATCTCACCCGAAGACATTGAGGCGCTGAAGGCGCTGGGCGTGACCCTGATCGTCAACAATAGGCCTGACGGCGAGGATGTCGGCCAGCCGGAAAGCGACGATATCGAAGCCGCGGCCAGGGCGGCCGGGATCGATTACCGCCATGTGCCGATCGCGCGCGGGCTGGGCCCGTCGGACATCGAGGCGATGCGCGAGGCGATGCATGCCGCCGGCGAGGGCAAGCTGTTTGCCTTCTGCCGATCGGGCAACCGCTCGACGCTAGCCTGGGCGGTGGCCAAGAGCGAGGACGGAGTGCCGACCGAGGAGCTGCATCGCCAGGCCAACCAGGCCGGGTTCGACCTGGGGCCGGTTGCCCACCTACTTAGGGACTAGGATTCGCCGGCGGCCTTCAACGCGGCGGCCGCTTCCTCCAGTTCTTCATCGAGCACCATTAGGCGGACTTGCAACGGCAAGCCGTCGGCATAGCCGTAACTGACCGCGTCAAAGAGCGCGACGTGGAAGCCATGGCTTTCCAAAAAGGTGCGCGCGATTTGACCTTCGACGGGACTGGAAAAGCGTCTGAGCTCGACCAGGCTCACGCAGCCGTGCCGCCGACCGTAATGCCGTCGATCAGCAGGCTTGGCTGGCCGACCCCGGCGGGGATCGACTGGCCGCCCTTGCCGCACATGCCGACGCCTTCGTCCAGCGACATGTCGTTGCCGATGCCCTTGACCCGGGTCAGCACAGTCGGGCCGTCGCCGATCAGCGTTGCGCCCTTGATCGGCGGGCCGATCTTGCCGTTCTCGATGCGGTAGGCCTCGGTGCAGCCGAACACGAACTTGCCGCTGGTGATGTCGACCTGGCCGCCGCCGAAATGCTTGGCGTAGATGCCGTGCTTGACCCGCCCGATCAGCTCTTCGGGCTCGTCGGTCCCGCCGAGCATGAAGGTGTTGGTCATGCGCGGCATCGGCGCATGGGCGAAGCTTTCGCGGCGGCCATTGCCGGTCGGCTCCATGCCCATCAGGCGGGCGTTGAGGCGGTCCTGCAAATAGCCCTTCAAAATGCCGTCCTCGATCAGCACGGTGCGCGAGGTCGGCGTTCCTTCATCGTCGATGCTGAGCGAGCCGCGGCGGCTCTCGATCGCGCCCTCGTCGATGACGGTGACGCCGGGCGCGGCGACCCGCTCGCCGATCCTGCCGGAGAAGGCCGAGGTGCCCTTGCGGTTGAAGTCGCCCTCGAGGCCGTGGCCGACCGCTTCGTGCAGCAGGACGCCGCACCAGCCGTTGCCGAGCACCACCGGCATTTCGCCGGCCGGGGCAGGGACGCTTTCGAGGTTGGTGAGCGCCTGGGCCAGCGCCTCGTCGATCGCCCGGTTCCAGGTCGCCGGTTCGAACAGATGATCGTAGAGATAGCGGCCCCCAAGGCCGAAGCCGCCGGTTTCGCGGCGGTCGCCCTGCCTGGCGACAATCGATACGTTGAGACGGACCAAAGGGCGGACATCGGTGGCGAAGAAACCGTCGGCGCGGACGATCTCGACCACCGACCAGCTGCCCGATAGGGCGACGCTGACCTGGGCGACGCGCGGATCGCGCGCACGAGCGGCGGCGTCGATCGCCTGGCACAGCTCGACCTTTTTGGCGAAGGGGATCGCCGCCAGCGGATCGTCGGAGCCGTACATCGCGCGGTTGGTGCGGGGTGGCGGAGCGGCGGCAGGGCCCCTGGCGGGATCGAGCAGCTTCAACGTCTGGGCGGCACGGTCGATCGCGGCGGCGCTGATCTCGTTGGCGTGGGCGAAAGCGGTCATCTCGCCGGTGACGCCGCGCAGGCCGAAGCCCGAGCCGGTGTGATAATCGGCGGTCTTCAGGCGCCCGTCGTCGAACCCGAACGCCTCGCTCACCCGATACTGGAGGTAGAGCTCGCCATCGTCATGGCCGGCGAGGTGCCTGGCCGCGAGCGACGCGGCCTCGGCCGGATCGAGCGTCCGGTAGAGAAAGTCGCGGGGATTCACGAGTTTTTGTCGGCGGGCCCGCCTTCGAGCACGAAGCGGCGGTCGCAATAGCCGCAGTCGACGAAGCCGACGCTGTCGTCGATCTGGTAATAGACGCGGGGGTGGCCGAGCGCGGCATCGACCTGGCCGGAACCGTCGCAGGCGACTCGATGATGCTTGGTGCGAATAACTTCAGGGGGCGGTTGCATAGGCCAGATGACCTAGCAGCCGCCCCCTGCCGCTTCAATAAGAGTGGGGTCCTATTGAGCGGGTAAGCTTATTGATATTCGGCGGTGAGGTCGAAATCGGCCGCATAGAGGCCGTTCGGCTGGCTCGCCGCGATATCGAAGGTGCCGCCGACGCCGACGGTGAAGGCACCCGTCGCGTCGATGGAACGAGTATCGGTCAAGCCGACGCCACCATCCATCGTGAAGGCACTGACGGTGAGGAAGTTGGCGCCGCTGACCAGCACACCGCCGGCCGGCGGCGTGAGCGTCAGGTCGACCTGCTGGTTCGCGGTACCGGCACCGGCGAACAGGCCACGCTGGCCCGGAGCCGTCGGGACGCCGACCACGCCGCCCGAAACGGTACGCGCGCCGGTGTCTTCATTGATGGTGACGTTGCCGGCCACCGCGCTGGCGATGACGGTGCCGAAGTCCAGGTCGTCGACCCTGGTCAAGGTCAGCGGCTGCAGGACAAGCCCGCGGGCTTCGGCCGTGGCGGAGGCCGTCACGCTCTGCGCGAAGGCAGGAGTCGCAAAGGCAACGGAAGCGGCGAGCGCCGCGAGGCAGATATTCAAGCGCATTTCTTGGTTCCCACACAGTGTTAAAGGTGGGGCAATCATGCGGCCTGCGCCTCAACAGGCTTTCAATGACCAAGGTAGCCGGAAAATTTACCTTGTCTGTCAGGGATATTGGACAGTGATGTCGATATCGCCGACATAGATTCCGGCGACCGCATTGGCCGGCACGGCGATCTGCGCGCCGACTGCGAAGGTGAAGCTGGTCTGCTGCGCCAGCGCCCTCTTGTCCTGGCCGTCCAGCGTGAAATTGCTGACCGACAGCGTCTCGGTCCCGCCGACCCGCTTGATCAGCAGCGGCTTGTTCGGAACCTTGATGTTGACCACCGACTTCTTGACCGCGGCGCCGACATAGCGCGCCGGCAACGGCGTGCCATTTAGGTGGAGAAGGCCGCCGCTGACGGTCATGGTGCCACTGACCGGATCGATCGTCGCGGTGCCGCCGGTGGTGACGCCCAAGGTGGCGAAATCCATGTCGGCGATGCTGCTCAGCGTCAGCGGATGGACGATGATCACATCGCCTTTGGCCGTGGGCGAGGATTGCACGGGCGCGGCCCCTGCCGCTTGGCCGAGCGGCAGGAGGGAAAGGATGGCAAGCGCCGGGATTCGGACCGGGCAAGACATGCGCCGCGCTTAACATGGTTAACGACAAGAAAAGGATGATGGGTAAGGTAAATTCCTCATTTACCAGTTCGGCTTTCGCGCGGGTCGGCGCGCGGCTATGCGAATCGCCATGACCGACGCGAGAGAGCCCGCGATCCGCATCAACGGACTGTGCAAGACCTATGCGGGTAAGGGAATCCCGCCCAAGCGCGCGCTCGACGATGTCAGCTTCGATGTCCCGCGCGGGCAGATTTTCGGGCTGCTCGGCCCCAATGGCGCCGGCAAGTCGACGTTGATCAACATCCTGGCCGGGCTGGTGGTGAAAACGAGCGGGTCGGCCGAGATCTGGGGCTTCGACATCGACCAGCACCCGCGCAACGCCAAACGGTCGATTGGCATCGTCCCGCAGGAGATTTTGTTCGACCCCTTCTTCACGCCGCGCGAGGCGCTGGAGATTCAGGCTGGGCTGTATGGGGTTCCGCCGTCGGAGCGGATTACCGACGAGCTGCTCGCCGCGGTTCATTTGACCGACAAGGCCCATGCCTATTCGCGCACCCTATCGGGCGGCATGAAGCGGCGGCTGCTGGTCGCCAAGGCGATGGTCCATTCGCCGCCGGTGCTAGTGCTCGACGAGCCGACCGCGGGGGTCGACATCGAGCTTCGCCAGCAATTGTGGGACTATGTCCGGGGCCTCAATCGGCAGGGGGTGACGGTGGTGCTGACCACCCATTATCTCGAGGAAGCCGAGCAGCTGTGCGACCGCATCGCGATCATCAACCACGGCAAGCTCATCGCCAATGAGCCGACCCGCGAGCTGGTCGCCAAGGCGCAGGACAAGGCGGTGGTGGTCGAGGTCGACCGCGACATCGGCGGCCCGCCCGACGCGCCGGAGTTCGAGAAGATCGACGTCACCGGGCCGAGGACCATCGAAATCATCTACCGCAAGGACAAGGTCAACGCCGGCCAGGTGCTCGACGTGCTGCAGAAGGCAGGGTTCGGGATCATCGACGTTTCGACGCGCGACCCCGACCTGGAAGATGTGTTCCTGAGCCTGACGCGTACCAGCTAAACAACAATATTGCGGGGAAATATGATTACACTGCTTGCCCTAGTTTTTGCTGCCGCCACCCAAGCATCCGGCCCAATTGGCGAGGAGGGCAGGACCGATGGATTTTACGTCGCCCAGCTGGCGGTTCCCGACGTCGATGGCCTAGAACGCGAATGGGCAGTGCCGGGCGAAGGGGTGAATGTGACGGGAACGTCCGAGCTCGTTCGCAACAAGGCGACCTTCACGACCATCAGCTTTGGCGGATGCACCAAGGATGCGGCTGGCCGCTGCCGCATCACCGTCGCCTATCAAATCTTCGCTCCCGACGGTTCCTATTATGGAGGCAGGGAATCCTCGGAGCGCGCCACGGCTTTCGATGGTCCAATGAGCGATCCGGCTCAGATGTACCTAGGCGGGGCCTATATGGGGGTCCGGATCGAACCGGGTGAAGCATTGGGCAAGTACAGGATTCGTGCCACCACGACCGATGAGATCGGTCACAAAACGGTAGTCACAGAACGGGTTCTGACGGCGGTGGAAGCGAAATGAGCCCTGCAGCTTTCACCGGCGGGTCCGCCGCTTGAGCGCGCGCTCCTTCGATGTCCTGATCGTCGGGTCCGGCGCGGCGGGCCTCACCGCGGCGCTCAACCTGGCCACCAGCCTGAAGGTGGGAGTGATCGCCAAGGGCAAATTGAGCGAAGGCGCGACCGGCTGGGCCCAGGGCGGCATCGCCGCGGTGCTGGAGGAAGGTGACAGTTTCGACGCCCATGTCCGCGACACGATGATCGCCGGCGCGGGCCTCAACAAACAGGCGGTGGTCGAGCATGTGGTGAGCGAGGCGCCGCACGCCATCGCCCGGCTGATCGAGCTGGGCGTGCCGTTCGCGACCGAGAATGGCGAGCTGCATTTGACGCGCGAAGGCGGCCACAGCCACCGCCGCATCGTTCATGTCGCCGACGCCACCGGCTGGGCAGTGCAGGAAGCGCTGGAGAAGGCGGCTGCGGCCAGCGCCAACATCACCCTCATCCCCGACATGGTGGCGATCGACCTCATCACCGGCCGCCATGCCGAGGAATTTTCGACCTCGGGCGCGGTCCACGGACTCTACGCCCTCAACCGCAAGACCAGGCGGGTCGATGCGCTGACCGCGCGGGCGACGATCCTCGCCACCGGCGGGGCGGGGCGCGCCTATCTCTTCTCGACCGCGCCGCGCGGGGCGACGGGCGATGGCATCGCCATGGCGTGGCGGGCGGGCTGCCGCATCTCCAACATGGAATTCATGCAGTTCCACCCGACCTGCCTCTACAATCTGGAGGTCAAGAATTTCCTGATCACGGAGGCGGTGCGCGGCGAAGGCGGCATTTTGAAGCACCCGCTCACCGGCCATCGCTTCATGCCGGATTATGACGAGCGCGGCGAGCTGGCCCCGCGCGACATCGTCGCCCGGGCGATCGACCATGAAATCAAGCGCGACGGCCTCGACTATGTCCACCTCGACATCGGCCACCGCGAACCCGAGTTCGTGAAGGAGCATTTCCCCAACATCTATGAGAAGCTGATGGGGCTGGGGATCGACATCACCAAAGAGCCGATCCCGGTCGTGCCCGCGCAGCATTACACCTGCGGCGGGGTGCTGATCGACATGCACGGCCGGACCGACGCGCCCTGCCTCTATGCCGCGGGCGAGGTCACCCAGTCGGGCCTCCACGGCGCCAACCGGCTGGCGTCCAACTCGCTCTTGGAATGCCTGGTGTTCGGCGAGGGCGCGGCCAGGCATATCCTCGACCATTGGGACGAGCTCCATGCGCCGCCGCCGATCCGCGCCTGGGACGAAAGCCGGGTGACCGACAGCGACGAGGAAGTGGTGATCACCCAGACCTGGGGCGAGATCCGCCGCTTCATGTGGAACTATGTCGGGATCGTCCGCACCACCAAGCGGCTGGAGCGGGCCAAGCACCGGATCGATATGCTGCGGCAGGAGGTGCGCGACTATTACGCCCACTTCCGGGTGACGCCCGACCTGATCGAACTACGCAACCTGGTCGAGGTCGCCGACCTGATCATCCGCTCCGCGCTTCACCGCCACGAAAGCCGCGGACTGCACTATACGCTCGACTATCCCAAGCTGGCCAAGGAAGCGGTCGACACGGTGTTGGTGCCTTAGCGGCTTAATGTTGCTGTTGGGGGAAAGCGGGCTTTACTTGCTGTTGATATGGGGAGCGGGTTGGCATGCGCGTTGAGCAACAGCCAGCTTCACTATTTCCCTGCGTCCGTAGAAATCACTCGTGACGTACGAAACTCGAACCCGCGTATGCGGGTGAACGGCACCCCCGCGCGGTTCAACCAAATGATAGCCACGTCGAACTTCGCCCTGCCCATAGTCGAACTCAGTTCCCCTAATGCTCCATCGTTCGTTTCCGGCAGTCGTCTTTGATCCCTCTGGATCGCCAGGTTGAAAATAGTCCAAGCAGCCTTCGACCGTGGCAAAGGCTTTACGTTGCACCTGGCTCCTAATGTAACTGGTGTCTTCGATTTCCTTGAATATCATGAAGGCAGTGAAGCCCAGCCAGAAGACGGAAAATGCGAGCACGTAGTTGCGCGACCGCAACCGCCTACGCTGGAGGAACATAGCGAGGGCTAGGAGGCCGAAGCCGATCGCGAGGAACAAAGCATAGAACCCGTAAACGGGTTGGATTTGCTCCGGGCGCGCTGTCAGGTCGAACGCAATTTGATAGTCCAATTGCATCCCCCGATGTCACCCACTCCCGCCGACATCACACACACGTGGAGCGTCCGCAATGGGCCGGAACCGGAAAATGTTCTTGTGCCCTAAGAGCTGTTGCCGAGCCGTCCGAGCATGCGGTCGATCCGCTGCAGCGAAATATCGAGCGTTTGAATTTCCGGGTGGGTCGCGACCAATATCACGTCGCCGATCAGGCTGTTGCCGAGCTCACGAAGCTCGGCACGAAGGGCCTGCAATTCCATCGCCAACGAATTGCCATTCGGCGTGGCGGCCGTGCCGGCGACGAGACCGCCGGCCAGCTTGCCGGCCTTGAAATCCGATACAATCCGGTCGACCCGCTCCTGGCCGGCTGCGGGCTTTCGCGGCATCCAGTCGGCGACATGAACGTAAGAGCAAAAAGCGACGCCGCCCTTGCGATCGGCCTTCCAGGCGATCCTCCCGCCGATCTCGAGGCTGCCGCGCCGCAACAGAACCGCCGTGCCGACATCCGGAATGACCGGAGATTCGATGAGCGCACCGGTCTGCGACATGTTGCGGACATTCACGGACACGGCCTCGCCGTCCCAGCCGAGGGTCGCGGAGACGAACAAATGCGTTCGCGGCGCGATCCGGGCGTCTTCGACGGTAGCGATCACTGATGCTGCGTTGTTCACGAACCGACCCTGGCGGAAAAAAATGAATAACTGCAGGATGTTCGGTCCGGAACGGACCTAAAACCCTGAGCCTGGGCGGGTAAGAAACGGATCGCGCGGCCGCCGATCAGGCGAGCTTGGTCCGATCGAGAAAGCGCCGGATATGCCAGCTTGCCTCGGGCCCATGGGTCTCAAGCAGGAAGTGGCTTCCATCCATCAGGCGCAGTTCGGCGTGGGGCAGGTCGCGCATATAGGCCTTGGCGCCGGCGACGGCGAAGACCGGGTCACGCTTTCCCCAAATGATGAGCGCCGGCGGCCTTCGTTCGCGAAAGAAGGAATGAAAGGCGGGATAGAGGGCGACGTTGGTGCCGTAATCGGTAAGCAGGTCGAGCATCGCCTCGCCGTTCCCGGGCCTGGAAAGGCTGGTCCAGTCGATCGTCCAATTGTCCGGGCTGAGCCGCTCCAGCTGCTCCTCGGGGACGCCGCCGGTGTAGTTGCGCTTGATGCGCGCCTCGCTGATCGGTCCGATCGCCGCCCGTTTTTCGGGCGTGGGGTTGCTCCACAGGTCGCGCATCTCATCCCAGTCCGGCCCGAGGCCGTCGTCATAAGCATTGCCGTTCTGCGAGATGATGGCCGTGACCTGGTTCGGTCGTTTGAGCGCGAGCCTGAGCCCGATCGGCGCTCCGAAATCCTGGATGTAGATGGCGTGGCGATCGAGGCCGACCGCATCGGTGAATTCGGCGACAATGTCGGTGAGCGCCGCGAACGAGAAGGTGAACTTGTCCCGGTCGGGAAGGCTGCTTCGCCCAAATCCCGGATAGTCCGGCGCCACCAGCCGATAGCGGTCGGCCAGCGACGGGATGAGGTGCCGGAACATATGCGATGAGGTCGGGAAACCGTGCAGCAGGAGCAGGGCCGGCGCATCCCTGGGGCCGGCCTCGCGATAGAAAATGTCCAGTCCGCGAATCCTGACCGATCGATGCCGGACCGTGAGCCTCTCGAAATCAGGCACTTCGCTTTTTGGGGAAGCTTGAGCGGCGGCGGCTGGCAAAAGGCCCGCCCCGGCCGCGATTGCGGCAATCCCGAAGGTCGAACGTCGCGTTATGCCGGTCATTGATATTCCTGCCGAAACGATCGTCCAGCAAATAGGCCGGGCAGCGGCGTTCGTCCGCTATCCGTTCGGAATAGAATCGATGACCGGCATCTATGCCGACCCTTCAAACTCCTGATATTCGATCAGCTCGCCGGGCTGGCAACGGAGCGCCTGGCAGATCGCCTCCAGCGTCGAGAAGCGGATGGCGCGGGCCTTGCCGGTCTTGAGGATGGAGAGGTTAGCGAGCGTGATGTCGACCTGCTCGGCAAGCTCGGTCAGCGTCATCCGTCGCTGATGCAACAGCTCGTCGAGCTTGATCAGGATGGCCATCAGACGGTGCCCTCGAGATCCTCGCGCATCAGCGTCCCTTCGGCGAACACCCGGGCAAGGACGAAGGCCAGCAGGACGGCGAGCAACCCATCGGCAAGAAGCCGGCGTCAAGGTGGAGCGGGTTGTGCGGGGTCGAGATTTGGTGGCCAATCCCGCCGATGACCAGCGAAAGCAGCTGCAGCCCGAGCAGCAGCCAGGCGATGGTGTGGAGGCGGAAGGCATTGGCCGCGACGAACGGATCGCCGGCCTTGACCGTTTCGACAATCGCCAGGAGGCGTTTCAGCAGGCCGCTGTTGAGCAGGACCGCGACGATCCCCAGCGCGGCGATGGCCCGAAGGCCCATGATCATCTGCGGGATGCCCGAATCCGGAGTGATGCCGAGCGCGCGGAAGGTCCAGTCCTGGGCGACGATGGTGGCGGTCAGCAGGGCGAGAATGAAAGCGCCCGACAGCCAGTTGATGAGGATCAGGATGCGCAGGAATACATAGGCGATGGGCAAGGCCGAAGTTTGGTGGCTCATGACGTCACTCCGAATCACTTTATCGATAAACGATATAGCTTTTATCGTTTTTCGGCAAGGATTCGATTAGATGCGCGCACTCGCTACCGCAGTTTGCTGATTTTCAAGCCGTCCTGCCGGGCGCGGGCCTGGATCGATTCCTCGCTGCGGGTCAGCGCCTTGCTGATCGCTTTCAGGCTCATGCCCTTGCCGGCCAGCCGGTGCAGTTTCTGGATCTCGTCGCTGGTCCAGGGTTGCTTATGACGCTGAAATTTTTCGGCCATTATCCCTCCAAAGCCAGCATTAGAGACAGTCGGCCGGTTGGCCGCAATCGGGATCGCCTTCGGGGCAAAGCAACCCGAGCCTTCGGATCAGGACCGGCATGGTAAGCCCCTGAACGAAGATGGAGAAAGCGACGACCAGGAAGCTTGCCGCAATGACTTCGCCGCGCTCGGGCAGTGACAGTGGCAAAGCGAGTGCCAGTGCGAGAGCAAGGGCGCCGCGCAGCCCTCCCCAAAACAACACATGCTTATACTTCCAGGGCACCGCCAAGCTAGTGCAGGCAAAGGCCAGGCTCGAGGGATAGACCGCCACCGCGCGGCCGGCGAGCGCAGCGACCGTCGCTACCGCTGCAACCGGGACGGCGGCAAGCAAGACCGGTGAGGCCTCGGCATCCCCGATCAGCAAGAAGACGAAGCTGTTGGCAAGAAACGCCGCGAACTCCCAAAAGCTGAGCAGCGTGGGCCTGCCGGCCGCGGACAATGATCCCAGCTTGCCAAAATTGCCGACCAATATTCCTGCCGACAAGGTTGCAAGCACCCCCGACATCTTGAGTTGCTCGGCTACCAGAAAGCTGCCGTAGGCCGCGATCATCGTCAGGGTGATTTCGACCAAGGGGTCCTCGGTTCGGGCGGCGAGGAACAGGACGAACGCACCAACGACAATGCCGCACAGGGTGCCGCCGATCGCAATCCGGACGAGCGACAAGCCAATATCCCCGGCGCCGGCACCGGAGCCAGAGGCAATGCCGAGCAGCAGCGCGAAGCCGACCGCCGCGACGCCATCGTTGAGCAAGCTTTCGGATTCGACGAGCAAATGCAGCCGGTGCTCGACACGAACTTCCTTGAACAGGGCGATCACCGAGACCGGATCGGTGGCGGCGATCAGTACGCCGAAAAAACCTGCGGCCAACCAGCTCCAACCGGTTAGCCAATGCATGGCGGCGGCGACCAGGATCGCAGCCAACACAACGCCAATCGTGACCAGCACGAGCAACAGCGGAAATTCCCGCCTTAGTGATCGCCACTCGATGTTAAGCGCTGCCTCAAAAACAAGCGGCGGCAGAAACACCTGCATAATGAGGCTGGGCGTGATGCTAAGATTTGTCCCCAATGGCGTCAGCGCGAGAGCGAAGCCGGCAATGACCAGCCCGACGCTGTACGGCATACCGATGCGGCGGGTCAGCATCGCCACCAGTGAAGCGACCAGCAGGACAAGGCCAAGGGTTCCAAAGTCTACCGGGACGTGTTCCATCGAGCAGCCTTTTGGAAAGCCTTGCTCCTGCCGTCAAACGCTGGAATTGGGGCGCCGGCCTGCTAAGGCAGGCCGCACATGTCCGAAGCCCAGAACCATCTCTATCTCGTCGACGGGTCGAGCTACATCTTTCGCGCCTATCACCGGCTGCCGCCGCTGACCAACCGCCACGGCACCCCGGCCGGTGCGGTCTATGGCTATACGGCGATGCTGTGGAAGCTGGCCGACAGCCTCCACAAGGCCGACGGGCCGACCCATATGGCGGTGATCCTGGATGCGTCGGAATCGACCCACCGCAACCAGATGTACGACCAGTATAAGGCCAACCGGCCGCCGGCGCCCGAAGACCTGGTCCCGCAATTCCCGCTGATCCGGGTCGCGACCCGCGCCTTCTCCATTCCGTGCATCGAGGAGAACGGGCTGGAAGCCGACGATATCATCGCGTGCTATACCCATGCCGCGGTCCGCGCCGGCTGGAAGGTGACGATCGTCAGCTCCGACAAGGATTTGATGCAGCTGGTCGTCGACGGCCAGGTCGACATGCTCGATACGATGAATGACCGGCGGATCGGCATCGCCGAAGTGCATGAGAAGTTCGGGGTCGGGCCGGACAAGGTCGGCGACGTGCTGGCGCTGATGGGCGACAGCGTCGACAATGTGCCGGGGGTGCCGGGCGTCGGGCCCAAGACCGCGACCCAGCTGATCCAGCAATATGGCGATTTGGAAACGGTGCTGGCCTCCACGCACGAAATCACCAAACCCAAGCTCAAGCAGAATCTGGTCGAGCATGCCGAGATGGCGCGGCTGAGCCGGCGGCTGGTCGAACTGGTGTGCGACAGCCCGCTGCCCGAGCCGCTCGAGGATCTGGTGCTGAAGGGCATCCCGCCCGAGCCGCTGCGCGAATTCCTCGAGGACCAGGGGTTCAAGTCGCTGCTCAACCGGGTCGGCGGGGTGGGGCCTCCAGGTGGCGGCGCGTCGAGCGGCGGCGCCCGGCCGGTTGACGTCATGGCGTCACGGCCCGAGCCCAAGCCATTGGAAAAAGAGACAATATCGGTCGACCGGACGCAATATGAGTGCGTCATCAGCGAGGAGTCACTCGACCGCTGGATCGCCGAGGCGCGCCACAAGGGCTATGTCGCGATCGACACCGAGACCGACGCGCTCGACATTATGACCGCGAACCTGGTCGGGGTCAGCCTGGCGACCGAGCCCAACAAGGCCTGCTACATTCCGATCGGCCATGGCGGCGGCGATTTGCTGAGCGAGGCGCCGAGGCAGCTTGCGGCGGACCTGGTGCTGGGCAAGCTCAAGCCGCTGCTGGAGGATCCGGCGGTGCTGAAGATCGCCCACAACCTCAAATATGACTGGGCGATGCTGCAGAAGGCGGGAATCGACGTCGCGCCCTATGACGACACGCTGGTGATGAGCTTCGACCTCGACGCCGGCCGGTCGAACCACGGGCTGGACGAGCTCGCCCAGATCCATTTCGACCATGAGTGCATCGCCTTCAAATCGGTGTGCGGGGTCGGGGCGAAGCAGATCAGCTTCGACAAGGTGCCATTGGACGCGGCGACCGAATATGCCGCCGAGGATGCCGATATCTGCCTGCGCCTGTGGCTGCGGCTGAAGCCGCGCCTGGCCGGGGAGGGATCGACCCGGGTCTATCAGATGGTCGACCGGCCACTGGTGACCACGGTCGGCAAAATGGAGCGGCGCGGGATCAAGGTCGACCGCGACTATCTGGCCAAGCTCAGCGGCACCTTCGCGACCGAGATCGTGGCGCTCGAGCAGCGGGTTTACGAGGCGGCGGGCGGACCTTTCACCATCGGTTCGCCGCAGCAGCTCGGCGCGGTGCTGTACGATCGGATGGGGCTGTCGGGCGGCCGCAAGGGCAAGAGCGGCCAATATTCGACCGACGTCAACGAGCTGGAGCGGCTGGCCGGCGACGCGGTCGAGGCGGCGCGGCTGGTGCTCGACTGGCGCCAGCTGACCAAGCTCAAGTCGACCTATACCGATGCGCTGCAGGCGCAGATCAACCGCGACACCAAGCGGGTCCACACCAGCTACAGCCTGTCGGGCGCGCAAACGGGGCGGCTGGCCTCGACCGAGCCCAATCTGCAGAACATCCCGATCCGCACCGAGATCGGCCGGCAGATCCGCGACGCCTTCGTCGCCGAGCCGGGCCATATGCTGATGAGCGCCGACTATAGCCAGATCGAGCTCAGGCTGGCGGCGCACATGGCCGACGTGCCCCAGCTGAAGGAGGCCTTCGCCAAGGGCGAGGACATCCACGCGCTGACCGCGATGGAGCTGTTCGGCACGGTCGACCGCGACACCCGCGGCAAGGCCAAGACGGTCAATTTCGCTATCCTCTACGGCATTTCGAGCTGGGGCCTGGCCGGGCGGCTGGGCGTGCCGCGCGAGGAGGGGAAGGCGATCATCGACCGCTATTTCACCCGCTTCCCCGGCATCCGCGCCTATATCGACGAGACGCTGGCGTTCGTCCGCGAGCATGGCTTCACCCGCACCCTGTTCGGGAGGAAGACCCATTTCCCGAATATCCGCGCGGCCAACCCCAACTTCCGCGCCGGGGCCGAGCGGGCGGCGATCAACGCGCCGATCCAGGGGACCAGCGCCGACCTCATCAAGCGGGCGATGAACCGGATGGACGGGGCGCTGGCCAATGCCGGGCTAACTGACGTCAAAATGCTGCTGCAGGTCCATGACGAGCTGGTGTTCGAAGTGCCGCAGGGAAGGGAAGAGGCGGCCGCGGCGGTCGTTCGCGAGGTGATGGCCAAGGCGGCCGAGCCGGCGTTGACGCTCGACGTGCCGCTGGACGTCGAGGTCGGCTGGGGCCCCAACTGGGGCGCGGCGCATTGAGCCAAGCCCAGGCGACCGATACGGCCCCGTCGGCCGACCTTGCCGCGCTGGCGCGGGGCGGACGGATCAACTTCTTCGGCTTCATCCTGCGGCTGATGGCGCGGCTGCCGTTCCTGTTCATCGCCGGCCGCATGTATGGCGCGGCCCAGCTGGGGCGTTTCGCCTATGCGGTGCTGGTGATCGAACTGGCGGCGCAGCTTGCGACCCTCGGCCTCAAGCGTGGACTGGCGCACCAGCTGTCATACAGCGATCGCGACCACAGCCACGACTGCTTCGATGCGTTGTTGCTGGCGACATGCTCGTCGATCGTCCTGATGATCGTCCTCGGTACCTTCCCGCAGTTGATGTTCCCCAACAGCGAGGTTCATGGCGGCGATTTCCTGTTGCCCCTGACCGTATTGGCGCTGGCATTGACCGAGGTCATGTTGGCGGCGCTCGCCTATCGCCACGATATCGGCGCGACGGTCCGGGCCCGCTCGATCGTCGAACCCTGGACCATCTCAATTGCCGCCTTTGCCTGGGCATTCATTTCGGTCCGTGACGGGCTGATTATCTCCTACGCCCTGTCGATGGTCGCGGCGTTGGTGGCGGCGGCGATTCCCTTCTTCAAAAGCTATGGCGTGCCGCGCGGCTGGCACCCCCATCCCGAGCAGCTATGGGCGATGGCGCGGCGCAATATGCCGCTGGCCGCCGCCGACGCCATCGAATGGGGTTCGCGGCGGGTCGATGTGGCGGTCCTCGGCCTGTTCTTCCGGCCGGAAGTGGTCGGGATATATTATGTCGCCCAGCAGGTCGCGTCGCTGCCGCAAAAGCTGAAGACCAGCTTCGACCCCATTCTCGGTCCGGTGATCACCAAGAACCTTGCGGCAGGCGACAGGCTGGCGGTGGCCCGCCAGATTCGCCAGGTCGGATTCTGGATCATCGCGGCCCAGACTGCCGTGGCGCTGGCCCTGGGCATCCCCGGCGAAGCGGTGATGGGCCTGGTTGGCCCCGAATATGTCGCCGGAACCGCGGCGCTGGGCTTCCTGCTGGCCGCCGAGGTGGTCGCAGCTACCGCCGCCGTGTCGGAGAGCGCCCTGGTCTATGTAGCCCGCTTCAAGAATATGGCGATCAGCCTGATCATGCTAGCCATCGAGGCAGCGCTGGCCGCGTTCCTCATCATCGGCATGCGACAATTGGGCTGGTCGATCGCCTGGCAGGCAACCGGGCCCGCGCTGGCCCTCGCGCTGTCGCTCGGCATGTCGGCCATCGCCAAGGCGACCTTGCTCCAGCGCCTGCTGGGCGCGCCCATCATCGGTTGGCGCTGGCCAATCGTGTGGGCCACTGCGGCCGCCGTCGTCGTCGGAGAGGTTGCAATCTTGGGGCCCGAATGGGCCGAGTTGATCTTCGGAATCCCGGCCATCCTGGCAGCATTCGGCGCAATCATCTGGGTCAAGGGATTTGGACCCGACGACCGCGAGCTGTTCCGCATGCGCAAAGGCGAAGTCGAGCAGCTGGCCAATCCGGAAGCCGCCTGACCGGCGCCGCTCCGCTAATGTCGAAAGTGGCGCATTCCCGTAAATAGCATCGCCAGTCCGGCTTCATCGGCCGCCGC
>NZ_JAHFPY010000110.1 GCF_023266535.1 Sphingomonas sp.
TCCGTCTCCGCCACCTATCATTCCCCACACTGAGGCCGGTACGCTCGGCCCGGCGGCTGCCCCGCGTGGTCGCTCCAGGTCGGGTTAGGGGTAGTAAAACGACCGTAGGTGAAGCGAGCCACGCGGCGGCATTCTCGTCAGTCTCAAGATGATGTTCGAACCTGTCCGGCTAATAACGCGCCGCAATTCCTTTTAACTATGCCCTGCTTATCGCCGATGCGGGTGGGCCGAATGATCTGAATCAATTCAGCGCCGCGTAACGCTGCGAGTGGCTTGAGCCATGCCGAAGGCGATGCAAACTCGCGGAGAACAGATGCTTGCGCTCCGGCGATCCCGGATGTCGGCTTCTCCGCCGATCCTGCGGGGCGGCTTCAGGCCCTTCTTCCTTGGCGGAGCGCTCTGGGCGGTCATCGCGTTGGTGCTCTGGCTAGGAGTCCTTGCCGGGCAAATCACGATCCCGACGACATTCGATGCCCTTGCCTGGCACCGGCATGAAATGTTGTTCGGCTTCGTCGGCGCGGTGATCGCCGGCTTCCTGTTGACCGCCATTCCCAATTGGACCGGGCGGCTGCCGATTGCCGGTGCGCCGCTCGCGAGCCTGTTCGGCCTATGGCTGGCTGGACGCATGGCCATGCTGTTTTCGGCAACGCTGGGACCTGTGGTTGCAGCGGTGGTCGACACCGGTTTCTACTTTGTGCTGGCCGGCGTCGCCGCCCGCGAGGTCATTGAGGCCAATAATCGCAACGTGCCGATCGTGGGGCTGCTGTTGCTGTTTGGTATCGCCAACGCGCTCGACCATTTGGCGGCGGCCGGCATCTTGGCCGATCCTACCCTGCCTTGGCGGCTGGCAGTGGCGCTCGTCACCCTGATGATCTCGCTGATCGGCGGCAGGATCGTTCCATCGTTCACGCGCAACTGGCTGGCAAAGTGCGGCGTCACGCAAGGCTTGCCGGGACAGCCGAACCGGTTCGACTTGGTGGCCATTGGGCTTAGCGCGCTAGGGCTGATTGCCTGGATCGCCGGGCCATCGGGCTGGCTGCCTGGGACCCTATTGGCAGTTGCGGCCGCTGCGCAGGCTATCCGACTGGCGCGATGGAAGGGCTGGAAGGCGGTCCGCGATCCGCTCGTCCTCGTTCTGCACGTCGGTTACCTTTGGATACCGATTGGTCTCACACTCCTCAGCGCGTCCCAGTTCGGCCAGTGGGTGATCCAGTCCGCGGCGGTGCACGCCCTGACCGCGGGGGCCATGGGGACAATGATCCTGGCGGTGATGACCCGGGCTACCCTTGGCCATACCGGTCGCGAACTTCGTGCCGGACCAACCACGCAGGTCATTTACCTGTTGGTCACGGCAGGTGCCGCGATGCGCGTGGCTGCGTCGCTTGGGGCGCTCGACTATCGGATGGGCATGGAAGTGGCCGGCTTCTGCTGGCTCGGCAGCTTCGTGCTGTTCATTTTCAATTACGGGCCGATACTGTTCGCGCCCAGGCTTGGCGAGAAGAGTTAGTCCGGGCCGGATTGCGATGCGATAGATCAATTCGCCGTCGCGCCGCCCGCGCTAATTTGCCTCCACTGAAAAGGGGAGGGATTGATGGGCTTCGAAGTGTCGCTTGCCGAGGAGATTTGGACCGCCAAGTACCGCTTCGCACCGGCCGGTGGCGTCGCCGACGAGGACTTCGCCGCGACGGCCACTCGCGTAGCAATGGCGGTGGCCGAGGCCCCCGATGACCGGGCAGCCTGGTTCGAACGGTTTCGCGAGGCGATGCTCGACTTCCGCTTCCTGCCTGCTGGCCGCATCATCGCCGGTGCCGGCACTGCCCGGAGCGTCACCCTCTTCAATTGCTTCGTCATGGGCACGGTCCCCGATAGCCTGGGCGGCATCTTCGATCACCTTCGGGAAGCTGCGCTGACGATGCAGCAGGGCGGCGGCGTCGGGATCGACTTTTCTACCATCCGGCCAAATGGCGCACCGGTTGAAGGCGTTGGCGCGGATGCTTCCGGACCGCTGTCGTTCATGGATTGCTGGGACTCGATGTGCCGGACAGTCCACTCCGCCGGCCAACGGCGCGGCGCGATGATGGGGTGTTTGTCGATCGGCCACCCCGACATCGAGGCATTCATCGACGCCAAACGCGACCCGCAACGCCTCCGTAACTTCAACCTGTCAGTGCTGGTGAGCGACGCCTTCATGACGGCTTTGGGCGCCGATGCCGACTGGCCGTTGCGGTTCGAAGGCAAGACCATTCGGACAGTGCGGGCGCGAGAGCTGTGGGAACGGTTGATGCGGTCGACCTATGATTGCGCCGAGCCGGGAGTGATCTTCATCGACCGGGTCAATGCAGCGAACAATCTGCAGCATTGCGAGACGATCAGCGCCAGCAATCCCTGCGGCGAGCAGATGCTGCCGCCCTATGGCGCCTGTTTGCTGGGTTCGATCAATCTCGCCCGGCTAGTGGCCCGGCCGTTTGCGGAAGGCGCCGAAGTCGATGAGCGGGAATTGGCCGAGCTCACCGCGACGGCAGTGAGGATGCTCGACAATGTCATCGACATCTCTCGCTACCCGCTGCCGCAACAGGAAGCGGAAGCAAAGGCCAAGCGCCGCATCGGCCTGGGCGTTACCGGCCTGGCCGATGCGCTGCTATTTTGCGGCAAGGTCTATGGCAGCGGCGATGCCGTCGAGCAGGCCCGGCAATGGCTGGGGATCATCAAGCGCGAAGCCTACCGGACGTCGGCGCGGCTCGCGGCGGAAAAGGGGCCGTTCCCGCTCTACGACGAGTTGATGCTTGAGACACCCAATCTGCAGTGTCTCGACGAGGTAACTCGCGCGCTGATCGCCGAGCATGGGCTGCGCAACGGATGCCTGACCTCAATTGCGCCGACCGGCACAACCTCGCTGCTGGCCGGCAACGTCTCGTCGGGGATCGAGCCTGTGTTCGCCTATTCCTATGAGCGGCGGATCCTCCAGCCAGACGGCAGCGCGCGGTTCGAACCGGTCGAGGATTATGCGATGCATGTCTGGCGGCAGATCCGCGGCGACGAGCCGCCGCCCGAGGAATTGTTCGTCAGCGCGCAAACGCTGAAACCTTCCGACCATCTCGCGATGCAAGCGGCTGCCCAGGCGCTGGTCGACAGTTCAATCTCAAAAACCGTCAACTGCCCCGAGGATATTTCGTTCGAGGAATTCGCCGACATCTATGTCGAAGGCTATCATTTGGGCTGCAAGGGGCTGACAACCTACCGGCCCAACGCGGTCACTGGTTCTGTGCTCAAATTGGCCGGTGACGACACCGCGTCAGGCGGTCGTCATGACGGGCCGCTGCTCGCCGAGCGGGCCGACGCGATGCGCGGCACGACCTACAAGCTGAAATGGCCCGAAAGCGCGCACGCCGTCTATGTGACAATCAATGACCTCGAAGCCGACGGCGACCGCCGCCCGTTCGAGATTTTCGTCAACTCCAAGAACATGGAGCACTACGCCTGGACGCTTGGCTTGACCCGGATGATTTCAGCGGTCTTCCGGCGGGGCGGCGATGTTTCCTTCGTGCCTGAAGAGCTCAAGGCAGTGTTCGATCCTCGAGGCGGCGCATGGATGAAAGGACGTTATGTTCCGTCGCTACTCGCCGCGATCGGCGAAGTGATCGAGCGTCACATCGACCAAGCAGTCCCTGACGGCGACCCCAGGGCGGATGAGCCAGGCGTGGGCGCAAGCACGAGACCCTGCTGTCCGCGGTGCGGCGCTCCGGCCCTGATCCGGGTCGAGGGGTGCGACAAGTGCCTTGAATGTGGCCATTCGAAGTGCGGCTGACTTGATTCAGATCACGTGCAGGTCTTCAAGAGTTGCCTAGCCGACTCCTCGTTTGACCTCGGAGACGAAACAGGATGGACGCAGTGGTGGCAAAGCCCAAGTTGATGGTCGACAGCTTCGGCCGCAAGATCGACTATGTGCGGATCTCGGTCACCGACCGCTGCAACCTGCGCTGCCGCTACTGCATGGCCGAGCACATGCAATTTTTACCGAAGCGCGACATACTGACGCTCGAAGAGATCGTCGAACTCGGTGACATCTTCATCGCTCGCGGCGTTCGTCGCATCCGCCTGACGGGCGGCGAGCCGCTTGTCAGGCGCGGGGTCGGAGAGCTGTTTCGGACGCTCGGTGCACGCATCGGCCAGGGCCTCGAGGAACTGACGCTAACCACCAATGGCGTACTGCTGGCACAGTTCGCCGAGCTGCTGGCCGGCTCCGGCGTGCGCCGGGTGAACGTCAGCCTGGACAGCCGGCGGCCGGAGCGCTTCTCTCATATTACCCGGGGCGGCGACCTTGGTGCCGTTCTGCGCGGCATAGCCGCCGCTCGAGACGCGGGTCTCAAGGTCAAGATCAACATGGTCGCGCTGGCCGGCCTTAACGACGACGAGTTCGAAGAGATGCTGCGGTGGTGCGACGGCGAGGGGTTGGACCTGACGCTGATCGAAACCATGCCGTTGGGCGACGTCGAGGAAGACCGGACTTGCCACTATTTGCCGCTCGACTCCGTCCGGCGACGGCTCGAGGAGCAATTCACCCTCACACCGTCCTTCGGCCGGACCGGCGGCCCTGCTCGCTATTATGAGGTGGCTCGGCTCAAGGCCCGACTCGGCATGATCACCCCCTTGAGTGGCAACTTTTGCGCCGG
>NZ_JAHFPY010000054.1 GCF_023266535.1 Sphingomonas sp.
TAGAGCGGCGTGAGGTTATCGAAATTGACCCGGTGACGCACGGCGTCGGGATCGTCGTAATTGATTTGCGTGACCTTGGTCAGCGCGAAATAGCGTTCGCCATCCTTGGGCGCGCGGATCTCGCCTTCGACCGTGTCGCCGGTGCGCAGGCCGAAGCGGCGCACGACGTTCGGCGCGACGTAAATATCGTCCGGCCCGGCGAGGTAATTGGCCTCCGGCGAGCGGAGGAATCCGAAGCCGTCGTTGAGGACTTCGATGGTCCCCTGGCCGTTGATCTCGGCGCCGCTCTCGGCCCGGACCTTGAGGATGGAGAACATCAGGTCCTGCTTGCGCATCGTCGATGCGCCCTCGATCCCCATCTCCTCGGCTTGCGCAACGAGGTCGGCAGGAGATTTCTGCTTGAGGTCCTTGAGATGCATTTATTCTGTCTTTCGGTGTAATTTGTGATTGAAAATCAATGTCGTGCGACAGGACGTCGCAGAATAGGAATGGGCGCACCGGCGAAAGAGGAGAGTCGGGCCGATGCAGCCGTCTTGGGAACTCGCTTAAGACCCGCTGTAGCGGGAAGTCAACGCCCGTTAAAAGGGCCTAACAATCACGAGCACGACGATCAGCGCGGTGAGAATCCCCGGCAGCTCGTTCATCATGCGCAGCTTCTTGTCGTCGAGTTCGCGATGGCCGGCTGCCAGCTTCCTGCCATAAGAACCGATCCAGCCCTGATAAGCCGTCAGCAGCAGCACCAGCGCCAGCTTGGCGGTAAACCAGTACTGGCCCCAGATATTGAGGTGGACCGCCAGCATCAGGCCGAGCAGCCACACCAGCAGCATTGCCGGCGCCAGGATCACTGTGCGGGCCTTGTCCTCCCGCTCGATCCAGGCGCGGTCCTCGGCCGAACCGGGCGTCGTCGCCTGGTGGTGGATGTAATAGCGCGGAACGATAAACAGTCCGGCGATCCAGAAGATGACAAAGGTTAGGTGGGCCGCCTTGACCCATGGATAGGCCGCGCCGAGGAAACCCTGATATTGGCTGAGCATCCCCGTTAGCCCTTCACCAGCCCAACCAGCTGCTCGACATGCTCGATCGGCGTCGTCTGCTGGATCCCGTGGCCCAGGTTGAAGATGTGGGGACGGTTCCCCAGCGCGTCAAGGATGCGCCGCACCTCCCGCTCCAATTGCTCGCCGCCGGCAATCAGCGCCAGCGGGTCGAGGTTGCCCTGGACTGGCAGCCCCGCGGGCAGCTCGCGCGCCGCCCAGGCGGGGTCGACCGTCTCGTCGAGCCCGACCGCATCGACCCCGGTCTCCGCCGCATAGGCGCGAAGCTTGCCGCCGGCGCCCTTCGGAAAGCCGATGATCGGCGTATCCGGATGGCGTGCCTTGAGCTCGCCCACGATCCAGGCGGTGCGGGCGATGACGAAGCGCTCGAACTGCGCCGGCGACAGGCTGCCCGCCCAGCTGTCGAACAATTGTATCGCATCGACACCCGCTTCGATCTGGCGCGACAGATAGTCGACGGTGATGTGCGCGACACTATCGAGGATCGCGTCCATCTTGCCGGGGTCGGCATAGCCAAGCTGCCGCGCCTCGGCCTGCTCGCGGCTGCCCTGGCCGGCAATCATGTAGGTCGCGACCGTCCACGGCGAGCCGGCGAAGCCGAGGAAGGTCGTTTCCGGCCTGAGCTCGGCCTTCACCAGCCGGACCGTCTCGTAGATCGGCTCGAGCCGCTCCATCGCCGGCCGCAGATCGTCAAGCCCTGCTTCGGCCAGCCGCGGCGCGAGACGCGGGCCTTCGCCGGCCACAAAAGTGAGGTCCATCCCCATCGCGTGCGGCACGACCAAAATGTCGGAGAAGAGGATCGCACCGTCGAACGCGAACCGCCTGAGCGGCTGCAGCGTGATTTCGGCAGCGGCCTCGGGATCATAGGCCAGTTCGAGGAAGCCGCCCTTGGTTGCCCTCAATTCGCGATATTCGGGCAGATAGCGGCCGGCCTGGCGCATTAGCCACATTGGCGGCGGATCGCGCCGCTCGCCCTTCAGGACGGCCAGCAGGGGCTTGTCGCCAAGGTCATGCGCTTTGTCAGGCAAGGCCGAGGCCACCCTCTTTCTCCCTTATATATTTAAATAGTAGATTGATGATGATGATGGGGCGTTGGCAGCCGGATTTAAGCGCGCCTCCCGACTTTGCCAACAGGGAGGCAGGTAGCGCGACTCATCGGAGATGCGCGAGTCGCGCCCGGACTCTCCCATGATTCACAGGCTGTGGACGGTAATTTTCCCCTGTGGACCGAGTCTGGAATCCCGTTCGGGCGGATTTTGGCCGATCGCGGGCATTGGGTGATTCCCGCCTTCGCGCTAGGACGATACAGCGGTTTTTCCACAGACTTTTCCCCCGGGGACCTATGTCGTTGATATTGGCCAGTAACAGCCAGATCCGCCGGACGATGCTTGAGCAGGCCGGAGTGGGGTTCAACGTCCGCTCACCCGATTTCGATGAGGCTGCGGTAAAGGCCGGGCCGGACCTGGGCGGCGAACAACTTGCCCGGCGATTGGCGGAGAGCAAGGCCGCTTCAATTGCGGCGGACGACTGCGATTGGGTGATCGGCAGCGACAGCACGGTAACCGTCAACGGACAGCGCTATTCCAAGCCACGCGACCGCGAGGAGGCTGCGACCCATCTTCGCGCTTTTTCCGGACAAATCATGGAGTTGGCCAGCGCGGTTGCCCTGGCAAATCGTGGCCGGATCGACTGGAGCTATGCCGAGACCGCGCGCCTGAAGGTCCGCCCGCTGTCCGAGGAATTCATCCAATCCTATCTCAACCAGGAGTGGCCGGAGGTCGGCTATTGCGTTGGTGTGTTCCGGATGGAGGGCCGCGGCGTGGCCCTGTTCGAGCGGGTCGAAGGAAGCCATTTCACGATCCTCGGCATGCCGCTCCTGCCGCTGCTCGGCGCGCTCCGGGAACGCGGGATCATCGCTTCATGACCAGGCCCTATGCCGAGGTGATTGGCGATCCGGTCGACCATAGCCTGTCGCCGGCGATCCACAGCTTCTGGCTGAAGGCGCTGGACATCGACGCGAGCTACGGACGCCGCCGCGTCTCGCGCGCTGACCTACCTGGCTATCTCGCCGAGAAACGCATCGACCCGGCGTGGCGCGGCGCCAATGTCACCATGCCCCTGAAGCTCGACGCCGTGTCGCTGGCCGACAGTGCATCGGACCGCGCGGTCGCGGCTGGCGCGGCCAATTTGCTGATGATGCGCGAAGGCCGGCTGGCCGCCGCCAATACCGATGTCGGTGCGATCGACGTGCTGCTGGTCAAGCTGCACGAGGCCAAGGTGCGAATGGGCAGCGTCACCCTGCTCGGCAACGGCGGCGCGGCCCGGGCGGCGCTGGTTGCGCTGAAGCTGCTGGGTATCACCAACGTCCGCGTCCAGGCGCGCCACGTAGCCGAGGCGCGCAAGCTGGCGGTGGAGTTCGGCCTGATGACGGCGCCGGCCTTGTTTACCGAGCCGAT
Source organism: Sphingomonas sp. (assembly GCF_023266535.1). Lineage (GTDB taxonomy): Bacteria > Pseudomonadota > Alphaproteobacteria > Sphingomonadales > Sphingomonadaceae > Sphingomicrobium. Next base: position 3,509 of record NZ_JAHFPY010000054.1, read on the forward strand.
CGTCAGCGACGGGCTGATCAATGCCACGCCGCTTGGCATGCCCGGCCGCGACTGCCTCAATTGCGACCTTCAGCATATGCCGGCCGGCGGCTGGGTCTTCGACATGACTTACGGACCTAACGAATCTCCACTGATCACCGCGGCGCGCCAGGCCGGTCTGCACGCGGTGGACGGCCTCCAGATGCTGGTCGAGCAGGCGGCCTCCAGCTTCGAACTTTTCTTCGGCCAGAAGCCGCCGCGTGACCGCGACGGGGAACTCTGGCAGGTGCCGCACCAATGATCACGCTGGCACTCACCGGATCGATCGGCATGGGCAAGTCGACCGTGGCCGCAATGTTTGCCGAAGCCGGCATTCCGACCTTCGACGCCGATGCCGCGGTCCGCCAGTTGCAGGGACCGGGCGGCCGGCTGGTGCCGATGATCGAGGCGCGCTTCCCCAACACCACGCGCGATGGCGCGGTCGATCGCGATGCCTTGTCGGCGGCGGTGCTTGGTGACCGCGACGAACTCGCCGCGCTCGAGGCGATTGTCCATCCGGCGGTCCATCACGAGCGCACCCGCTTCATCGTCGAACATGGCGATGCACCGGCATTACTGTTCGATATCCCATTGTTGTTCGAAACCGGCGGCAATGAAGCGTTCGACAAGGTGATCGTCGTCTCCGCTTCGCCCGAACTGCAGCGCCAGCGGGTATTGGAACGGCCGGGCATGACGATGGAAAAGTTCGAACAGATTCTCGCCCGCCAGATCCCGGACGAAGAGAAGCGCGAACGCGCCGACTTCGTGGTCGATACCTCGGGCACGCTGGATGAAACCCGCGCCCAGGTGATCAACATCCTGACTTGTCTCGGCCTCGCGACGGGTGTTTAAGGAAGCCATGCGCGAAATTGTCTTCGACACGGAGACCACGGGCCTGTCGCCCGCGGGCGGTGACCGCATGGTCGAAATCGGCTGCATCGAAATGATCGGCCGGGTCGAGACCGGGCGCCACTTCCATTGTTATTTCAATCCCGACCGGCCGATGCCGAGCGAGGCCGAAGCGGTCCATGGCCTCAGCGATATTTTCCTGTCGGACAAGCCGCGTTTTGCCGACAAGGCCGAAGAGCTGCTCGAATTCATCGGCGATGCGCCGCTGGTGGCGCACAATGCCGGGTTCGATTTCGGTTTCCTCAATCACGAACTCGAACAATGCGGTCGAATGGCAGTCTCGATGAGCCGGATGGTCGATACGCTGGTGCTCGCCCGCTCCCGCCACCCGGGCGCCAAGCACAGCCTCGATGCCTTGTGCACGCGCTTCGGCGTCGATCGTTCGCAGCGGGTCAAGCATGGCGCCCTGCTCGACGCGCAGTTGCTGGCGCAGGTCTATATCGAGCTGACCGGCGGACGGCAGATCGGGCTCGGCCTGGTCGCCGCGGCGCCATCGGCGGCCGGTGAGCCACTGGCCACTGCCGAAACTGTCAATCGACCGGTGCGCGAGGCGCGGCCACATGCCGCCGCACCGGAGGAAGTGGCGCGGCATCGCGCCTTTGTGGCCAGGATCGTCAATCCCTTGTGGGATCGTTTCTTCGCTCCCACTTCGGAACGCGGCGCCGCCTGACTCCGTTGGCGTTACGCCGTGATGGAGATGAAAGGAGAGGCATGATGGACATTCGGGTCGCGGGTCACCAGGTCGCAACCGGAGAGTCGCTGCGTTCCCATGTCTCCAACCGGCTGTCGGCCATCGCCGACCGCTATTTCTCCCGCGCCGTCGCCGCCAACGTGACCTTCGGTCGGGGGCCTTACGAGGATTTCACCTGCGACATCGTCGCCCCGGTCAACCAGGGTGTGGTACTGAAGTCGTCCAATCGCGCCGACGACGCGCATGTCGCGTTCGATGGCGCGGCCGACAAAATCGAACGCCAGCTGAAGCGCTACATGGACCGGCTGCGCGATCGGCGCGGCGAGCCCGATGGCGGTGAAATCGAAGAGAGCGCCGCCTACACCATCTTCGCCGGCCCGACCAACGAGGAGGAGCCGCTGCCGCCGGCTCCGGCGATCGTCGCCGAGACCAAGGTCGACATTCCCGAAGCCAGTGTCTCCGACGCGGTGATGATGCTCGATTTGCGCAACACCAACGCGCTGATGTTTCGCAACCCGAACAGCGGCCAATACAACATGGTCTATCGCCGGGATGACGGAACCATCGGCTGGGTCGAACCCTCATCGAAGTGACAAGGCGGCAAAGCGCGGCTAACGGCGCTTTCAAGACCCTTGTTCGCGCGTAGCCGCCTGTCCTGGATGAATTGCGATGCAGCTTTCCGAATTTCTCGACTTTGAAGCAATCCGCGTCGACCTGGCGGCGGGCAACAAGCGCCAGCTATTGAACCAGCTTTCGCAGATTGCGGCGGCGCGGCTTTCGCTGGAGCCTTCGCAGATCGCCGACGCGATCGCGGAGCGCGAACGGCTGGGGTCGACAGGGTTCGGCGGCGGGGTCGCCTTTCCCCATGGCAAGCTGGCCGGCATCGACCGGGTCTATGCGCTGGTTGTCCGGCTCGCGGCGCCGGTCGACTACAAGGCGATCGACGGCGCGCCGGTTGACCTTGTGTTCCTGTTGCTGTCGCCGCCCGATGCCGGGGCCGAACATCTGAAGGCGCTGGCCGCGGTCAGCCGGCTGATGCGCCATGCCGGCATCGTCGAGAAGCTGCGCGGCGCCCGGAGCCGCGATGCTATGGCGGCGGTGCTGATGGGCGCCGAGGAGCGGGATGCGGCCTGACGCCCTGCTGGCGGGGGAGCAGGCGCACTTGCGGGCGCTGGAATCGCTCTACAACAGCGCACCCATCAACCGCCTGTTCGAATCGCGTCTCACTTTGCCCGACGCAGGCAAGAGCGAGATCAGGTTTGCCGTCGCGCCGGACAGCTTCCATGCCGCCGGGGCCGCGCATGGCACGCTCTATTTCAAGATGCTCGACGATGCTGCTTTCTATGCCTGCAACGGGCTGGTCAGCGATCGCTTCCTGCTGACCACCGCCTTCAACCTCCATTTCACCAAGCCGATGCGCGACGGCGAGGCGCGCGCCGAAGGCCGCTGGATTTCAGGCAAGCGGCGGGTGTTTGTCGCCGAAGCCAGGATCGTCGACAGCGAAGGCGAGGAATGCGCCCGCGGCACCGGCACTTTCATGCGATCGCACATCGCCTTGTCGGGCCTCGACGGATACCGGTTTGGCTGAACGGCTGCCGGCCCGTCTCGAAGCGGCTGCCCTGCTTCGCCAGGCCGAGGCGGAAGGGGGCTTCGGCACGGTTCTGAAGCGCGGCGACCCCGATCGCGGAGCGCTGGTCCTGATGATCTCGGGCCGTGGCGTCCACAACGCCTGCCTCGAACGAACACTGACCCTTGCCGGCAGATATGGTTGGCAACGGGTCGGTCCGGAAGCTGGCGCGGATGGCCCAGCATTGGCGGAATGGAGCCAAAAACGCGTCCGCTTCGATGAAGATCTCTGGTTAATTGAACTGGATATCCCGGACCCGGAACGGTTCATCGCTGAAACGACCGCTCAAGGTTGACCCCGGGGAACCAATCCTAAATCAGGTCCCGGACATCAATGCGGGGGGCATCCGCTTATCGGCCTGTAAGCCGTTTCTAAGGATGCCACGCAGTCGGGGAATCACCCTCGGCGAGCGAAGCCTTCGGGCAGCTCACCAAGCGGCCGGTTCACCGCCCAAGTGACGGTTTTCATGATTGTGCCTTTTCGTTCCACCATCTTGGTGATCGCCGCCCTGACCGCATCGTCGGTCGCCCCGGCCCAGGTTAAGCCGGCCGCCGAGCCGCTGATCGCCGATGGTAGCAATGAATTACCGGTGGCCTCCGCCATCGCCCCGCTTCCGGTCGAGGAAGCAATCGATCCCCTCGCGCCGGTCGCCGACGATCAGGACGAGGCTCCCGACGTCGCCGCCGTTGAAGGCGAATCGCTGGCCCAGTCGGTTGCGCGGCTGCGCGATACCGAAGCTGGCAGCCGCGAACTCGAGTGCCTCGCCGGCGCCATCTATTTCGAATCCAAGAGCGAGAGCCTGACCGGCCAGCTGGCCGTCGGCCACGTCATTGCCAACCGCGCTGCATCGGGCCGTTTCCCGTCAAGCTATTGCGGCGTGGTCTACCAGCGCAGCCAGTTCAGCTTCGTGCGCGGCCATGCGATGCCCTACATCCCGCGCGCCAGCCAGGACTGGAGGGATGCCGTGGCGATCGCCAGGATTGTCGACCAGAAACTGCAACCCTCGCCGATGGGGAAAGCCCTCTATTTTCATGCCCGCCGGGTTTCGCCGGGCTGGCGGATGGCGCGCATCGGCACACTTGGTAATCACGTTTTCTACCGTTGATTGATCGTTCCTGACTTGAGAGGCCGCCTTCACGGCGGTCTCTTTTTGTTCTACGGATTGGCCATGGCGTCCAGTCCGATTCCCGATTGCTTCATCGACGGTCCGCCGATCGCGGCGGAAGTGGCGCGCGGGGTCACCCGCCTGTTCTGCCGGCACGATTTGTTCGCGATGTGCGAGGTGCCCTTGCCCAATGGTCGCCGCGCCGACCTGATGGCCGTCGGGCCCAAGGGCGAACTGACCATCGTCGAGATCAAGGTCAGCAAGGCCGACCTGCTCGGCGACCAGAAATGGACCGACTATCTCGACTATTGCGACCGCTTCTTCTGGGCGGTGCCACATGTGCTCGCCCAGCTACTCGAGGAAGACCGGTTCCTGCCTGGCGAGGCGGGGCTGCTGATCGCCGACCGCTATGATGCCGTCGTCATGCGCGAGCCATCGACCCGTTTGTTGGCGCCTGCCCGGCGCAAAGCGGAAACGCTACGCTTCGCCCGGCGCGCCGCCCGGCGGCTGTCGGCGCAGATTGACCCTACGCTGGGCGAATCGCTCTAATTGACCGAGGGACCGGCGGCCTGTTTCTTGGTCGATTTGACGGTCTCGATCAGCTTCAGCAGCTGGGGATTGCGGGTGTCGCGCTTGGCATAGTCGCGCGCGCTAAGGCCCGCGGCATGATCGCCCTTGTCGGGATTGGCGCCGGCCTTCAGCAATATTTCGACAATCCGCGGCTGGCGTTGCTGGACGGCGATAATCAGCGGCGTTTCGCCGCGCCGGTTGGGCGCGTCGACCTTGGCGCCCAGCTGGACCATCCAGGTCGCCGCTTCTTCGAAGCCAATGCGCGAGGCGATGATCAGCGCCGTGTCGCCATTGGCGTCGCCGATGTTGGGATCCGCGCCCTTCTTGAGCAGATAGCCGACCCAATCGAGCTCACGCTTGCGGACCGCGACATGCAGGGCCGTATCGCCCTTGTAGTTCTTGTAGTTTGCCACGCGCGACCCGGCCTGTTCGATCAGCGGAATCGCCGCGTTGTTGTCGCCCTTTTCAATCGCCTCGATGAACGCTTCGCCGTCGGAGTGATTGACGCCGAATCCACCGGCAATCTGCCCAGTGGCCGGGATCGCGGCCGCGGCCAGTACCAATGCCAAACCCGCCTTCAACAACCCCCGCATCTCAATGTCCTTCGTATGGGAAGCGCCTTGATCTGGCCGCCTTGGCGGACCAAGTGTGACCTATCCATGAATAGCGCAAGTGCCTTTTGGGAAAAGCCTTTGTCCTCGCTCGACCGCGGCGAGTGGGAAGCCTTGTGTGACGGCTGCGGCCGCTGTTGCCTGCACAAGCTGGAAGATGAAGAAACCGGGCAGCTGTTCCCGACCAACGTCGCCTGCAAGTTGCTCGACCGCCGCACCGGGCAGTGCACCGACTACCCCAATCGCAAGAAGCTGGTCGACGATTGCGTCAAGCTCGACCCAAACAAGCTTGACGAACTGGAATGGCTGCCGTCGACCTGCGCTTACCGGCTGCGCTGGGAGGGCAAGCCCTTGCCCGACTGGCATTACCTGATTTCCGGCAGCCGCGAGACGGTGCATGAGGCCGGCCAGTCGACCCGCGGCTGGACGGTCAGCGAGGTCGATGCCGGCGAGCTGGAATGGCACCTTGTCGACCGGCCGCTCTGAGCCGCTTTCCCTGGCCGGCCTGGCCTGGCCGATCGAGCTTCGTCCCCACCCGCGTGCGCGAGCGATGCGGCTGCGGCTCGACGAGGCCCGCGATCGGCTCATCCTGACTTTTCCGCGGCGCATGAGCCGCCGAACGGCGCTGGACTGGGCGCAAAGCCAAGGCGAGTGGGTCGAGCGGCAGCTGGCCATGGTCCAGCCGGGAGAACCATTCGTGCCTGGCGCGGCCATTCCGCTCGAAGGCCGCACGATCCGGCTGGAGTGGCAGGAGCGTTGGCCTCGTCGTCCCGAAATCATCGATGAAGCTCTGCGCTGTGGCGGTCCGCGCGAGGCATTCGCCGGCCGGATCGAGCGCTTCCTGCGCGCATTGGCGCGAGCACGGCTCAGCGACGCAACCGCCGACCATGCTTCCCGCGCCGGCGTTGCGGTCAAATCGGTTGCCGTCGGCAATGCTTCCAGCCGCTGGGGCAGCTGCTCGTCGGATGGTTCAATTCGCTATAATTGGCGACTGATTCTCGCCCCGCCGCACCTGCTCTCATGGGTGGTTGCGCATGAGGTGGCACACCGTGTCCACATGGATCACGGACCCGGGTTCAAGGCGCTGGAGGCGAGGCTGTTCGACGGCAATGTCGCTGCCGCGCGGGCCGAACTCCGGGCGTTAGGGCCGCGGCTGAAGCGGGTCGGTCGCGGGCTGTGACGGCTGCTGCTGCGGCTGCCGCGGCGGCGCTCGCGGCGAAGGCTGTGGCCGGTTCTCCGGATTGCGCTTGAGCACTTCGTCGAGCCATTGCTGGTCGGCCTGGGTTCCGTCCTGCGGCTGTGCCTGTTGGTCGGGCGCCAACGGATCGCGCGGCTGGGTCCCGATCGGCATGCCATTTTCGTCAACTAGCGGCGCTGTTTGCTCCATGTTGAAGCCATAGCTTTCCTCGTCGGGCTCTAATTGCCAGTCGGGGATCGGCGCCTGCGTCTCGAACTGCTCGACCGGGCGCTTGGCCACCGCCACCTTCATGAAGGCGGCAAAGGCGCGTGCCGGCGCGGTTCCGCCCTGCAGTCCGGCGACCGTCTTGGCATCGTCGCGGCCCATCCACACCCCGGTGGTAAGCCCGCTCGAAAAGCCGACGAACCAGCCGTCCTTGTTTGACGAGGTGGTGCCGGTCTTGCCTGCCACCGGGCGGCCGATCTGCGCCGCCCGGCCGGTGCCGGACAGCACTGCGGATTGCAGCAGGTCGGTCATTTCCGCCGCGACATAAGGCGCGACCAGGACACGATCCTCATTTGCCTGGTGCTGGTAAAGCAGCCGCCCGTCGGCAGTGACCACCTTCCTGATCGCGTAGGGCATGACGCCGACGCCGCGGTTCTGCACGGCGGCGAAGGCGCGGGTCATGTCGATCAGCCGCACGTCGCTGGTCCCCAGGACCATCGACGGGAAGGTCGAGATCTTGCCCGAGATGCCGAAGCGGTGGGCCATGTTGGCAATGGTGTCGAAGCCCAGCGAATCGCCGATTTGCGCGCTGATGGTGTTGATCGAACGGGAAAAGGCTTCGCGTAAGGACACCGGTCCGGCGAATGTGCGGGTCGAGTTGCGCGGGGTCCAGCCATCGATCGTCACCGGCTTGTCGACCACCATGTCGCTCGGCTTCATGCCCGACTCGAGCGCGGACAGATAGACGAACAGCTTGAACGCCGATCCCGGCTGGCGCTCGGCCTGGGTCGCGCGGTTGTAGATCGAATCGACATAGTTGCGGCCGCCGACCATCGCCCGCACCGCGCCGTCGCGGTCGATCGCCACCAGCGCGCCCTGGGTTCCCGGCGGGCTGTTGCCGTTGATCGCGGCGTCGGCGGCACTCTGCATGCCGGGGTCAAGCGTGGTGAATACGTCGATCGGGTCGCTGGTCTCGTCGATCAGCGTGTCGAGCTGGGGCAGCGCCCAGTCGGTGAAATAGCGGACGCTGTTCTGTTTCGACGCCGGCTGCACCTTGACCTCGGCCGGATGGGCGGCGACTGCCTCGCCGGCCGGCAGGAAGCCGTTTTCGACCATCGAGTTGATGACCACGCTGGCGCGGCCACGCGCCGCCTGGACGTCGGCGGTCGGTGAATAATTGGACGGCGCCTTGACCAGCCCGGCAATGATCGCCGCTTCGCCGAGGTTGAGCCGTTCCGCGCCATGGCCGAAGAAGGTCCGGCTGGCGGCGTCGATGCCATAGGCGCCGCCGCCGAAATAGACGCGGTTGAGGTAAAGCTCGAGGATCTGGTCCTTGGTGAACTTGCGCTCCAGCGCCAGCGCCAGCACCGCTTCCTTAATCTTCCGCCCAAACGTGCGGCTGTTGGTGAGGAAGATGTTGCGCGCCAATTGCTGGGTGATGGTCGAACCGCCCTGGCGCCAGCGGCCGCTTTCCGCGCGCACCTTGAACGACCGGGCAACGCCGATTGGGTCGACGCCGATATGGCTGCGGAAGCGCTTGTCCTCGACTGCGATCATCGCCGCGCGCATCGTCGGCGGGATCTCGTCATACCTCAGCCAGCGTCCGAAGCTCGGGCCGAGTGAGACCAGCAACGTGCCGTCATTGGCGCGGACCCGGACCATCTGGCCAAGGTCGGAGCGCTTGCTGAGCTGCTCATAGTCGGGGAGCTGGGTCATCGCCACGGCGACCGCCACGACCAGGCCGATGAGGCCGAGGACGGCGGCAACAGCGGCCCATTTCAGGCCGGAGACGAACATGCCCTTGGCGCGGGACGGAGAGGATGAGGCCATTGGCGTTGAGTTCCTATTGGCTTCCTCGGGTTCCGACAAGCGCGGGCAACCCGCGCCGAAGCCTTCACTCCGCAATGAAGGATGAAGGCGCCATTAACCTTGTTTCAACATCGCTCTTCTAGCGTCACTCGCATGACGGGCCGCTCCTATGCCCATTTCATACTGGCGCTGACCGGCGCCATGGCCTTCACCACGCCTGCAGCTTCGCAGGACGTGACGGCTCCGTGCAGCCTGTGCACACCGGCCCCGACGGCGACCGGCGAAACGCCGGCTGCTCCGGTCAAGCTCGATGTCGAGGTCAATCTCGACTTCGACCGGCTGGTCCTGACCGGCAGCGGTGACGGCAGCGCCGAGCTGCGTCCGGATGGCGCGCGCAACGTCACCGGCTCGATCGCCTCGATCAGCGCCCGGGCGATGGTCGGCGAAGTCGTGATTCGCGGCGAGCCCAATCGCTATGTCCGGATCGACCTGCCGCGCCGAATCGAGCTGCAAGGCTATTCCGGCGGCGTCATCCGGCTCGAATCGCTCCGTTCCGACCTACCGCAAATGCCGCGCCTCGACGCCAACGGCCGGCTCAAGTTCCGCCTCGGCGGGGTGCTTCACCTGACCGGAGACGTCAGCGGCGAGTTCCGCGGCGATGTCACGGTCGACGTCGATTATCTGTAGCGCGCCGCCAGTTCCGGTCCAAAGCGGCGCAATAGTTAACAGCGCGGAAACCATAAGATTGAGCAAAGCCGAAAGCCGTTAAGGTTAATGAGGGCGTCACGGATGGACGGTCTTGCTCGGCCAGCCGCCATGTTTTCGAATCAAGTGGGGAATACATCATGACCAAGTTCATTCGTCTGGCGGCCCTGGCCGCCGTCGCCACGATTGCCGCGACGCCGGCCGTGGCTGCTCCGGTGCCCGCGACCCCGGTCGCCAAGGCCCGCGTAATCATCGTCAAGCCGCTGACGCTGGCCGCGACCCGCGACCTGCACTTCGGCACCATCGTCGTCACCGGCGACGACACCGTCTCGATCAGCCAGGCCGGCACCGTCACCTGCGGCGCCGCCGCCAACGTGACCTGCGACACGACCGGCGCCCAGTCGGCTTCGTTCCATGTCACCGGCTCGAACAACCAGCTGGTGAAGATCACGGTCGCGGGCTCGAACCTCGCCAACGGCGCGTCGACGCTGGCCTTCACGCCGAGCGCTCCGGCCAATGTCACCCTGCCCAACTCGGGCGCGGCCGGCGCCGACTTCAATGTCGGCGGCAGCGTTGCCGTGCTGGCTTCGGCCCCGGGCGGCCTCTACGTCGGCGACATCAACGTCACCGTCGATTATTGATTATTGGTAGGTGAAGCGCCCGTTGTATCGGGCGCTTTGGACGGGGGGCTGCCGAGCGATCGGCGGCCCCCATTTTCTTGTGGCACGGTTTCTCGGCATGGTTAGCCGAATAATAACCATTTTGGGGCCATCTTCCTCCTGACCGTTTCGGAGGAAATTTGATGGCCAGCCTGTTCTCACGTCCAATCGCCAAATTCGCGCTGGTTGCGCCCCTGTTGCTGGCCGCGCCGGCGGCGCGGGCCGGGGTCGGCGATTTGCTGGTCGCGCCGACCCGCGTCGTGCTCGACGGTCGCCGCGGCGCCGAGGTGATCCTCAACAATATCGGCGACGATGTCGCCACCTACCGCGTCACCGCCGAGCTCCGCCGCATGACGCCGGAGGGCAATCTGGTCGATGTCACCGAGCCTAACGCCGGCGAGAAGGCGGCGCAGGAGATGCTGCTCTACGCGCCGCGGCGGATCACCCTGCCGCCCAACCAGCCGCAGGCGATCCGCCTGTCGGCGCGGGCGCCGGAAGGCCTGCCGGACGGCGAATATCGCGTGCACATGCTGTTTCGCGCGGTGCCGCCGCCCCGGCCGCAGGTCGCGCCGGAGAAGATCGAGGGCGTCGCCTTCCAGCTGCGCCCGATTTACGGCGTGACCATTCCGGTCATCATCCGCCTGGGCCATCTCGAGGCCAAGGCGGCGATCGCCAACGTCCACAAGGTCATGGCCGACGGCAAGCCGGCAATTTCGCTCGATATCAGCCGCAACGGCGATCGCTCGACATTCGGCGCGGTCAAGGTGTTCAAGGCCGGCGTCGCCGACCCCATCGCCATGGTCAACGGCATCGCCGTCTATACCGAAGTCGGCAAGCGCTCGGTGACCATCCCGATCGACCCGGCCCAGGCCGCCAACGCCAATGGCCAGGTCACCGTGCAGTACGTCGAACCGACCGATACCGGCCCGGTAACGCTCGCCGAAACCTCCGCGGTACTGCGCTAGGCGGCAGGCGGGGGGCGGGAATCTTCGCGGTGAGGCGGTTAATCCGCTGGAAACGCGGCGTTTTAGCGTCGTGGGCGCTGGCCTTGGCCGGCGCGGCTGCGGCGTGGGCGGCCAGCCCGGTCGGCCCCGCCTGGACCGCCGATCCCGACGAACAATTCCTGCTCGACGTCAACATCCGCCAGCTTCGCCTCGGCGACGGCGTTCGCGCCTACAATACGCCCGAAGGCACTTGCGTGGTGTTCGGCGACTTCCTCACCACGCTCGACCTGCCGATGAAGATCGACCTTGCCGCCAAGCGGGCCTCGGGCTGGGCCTTCCGCGAGGACAACAAGATCGACATCGACCAGGCGGCGGGCAGCGTCCGCTTCGGTGACAAACAGGAAAAGCTGGCCGAGGGCACGATCCGCGAAACCCCCGAGGGTTGGTGCGTCGACAGCGCCGCGCTCGGTCGCTGGTTCAAGATCGGAGTCAAGCCGGTCACCCAGGGCTCGGTGCTGATGCTCGAATCCGAGGCGAAACTGCCGGTCGAGCTGGCCCGCGAGCGCCAGCAGCGCGCGGCGCGCCTGCGCCCGGCGTCGATGCCGCTCGAAGGCCTGCCCCAGGTCAAGCTGCCCTATCGGATGTGGCGCGCCCCCGCGCTCGACTTCATCGTCCATGCCGGTGCCACCTACCAGGCGTCGACCGGATTCAGGGTCGATCGCCACGCCTCGGTCCAGGCGGCTGGCGAAATTGCCCGGCTGTCCTACGATTCGATGCTGACGACCGACCAGAAGGGGCGTCCCGAATCGCTGCGCATCAAGGCCTACCGCTCGGATCCCGACGGCGGGCTGCTTGGACCGCTCGACGCTACCCATTTCGCGGTCGGTGACGTCCAAACCCTGTCGCACCGGCTGGTTCCGGGCTCCAACGGCCGCGGCGTTGAAGTCACCAATCGTCCCCTGTTCAATCCGGTGGCGTTCGACCGCACCCGGTTCGAGGGCGATTTGCCCACCGGATGGGATGCGGAGCTTTATCGCAACGGAGAATTACTTGCATTAAGCCATTCGACCGGCTCGCAGCGTTATACGTTCGAGGATGTCGCGCTGCTCTATGGCGACAACCGGTTCGAAATCGTCCTTTACGGGCCGCAAGGGCAACGGCGCAGCCGGCTGGAGACGATCAATGTTGGCCAGACTCAGGTTCCGGCCGGCAAGACCTGGTATTGGGCCGGGATCAGCCAGCCGGGGCGCAACTTGCTCGGCAATTTCGTTGGTCGCGACGATGGCGGAGGGCTGACGTTCCCCAACCAGACGACCGACTTTACCCGCCCGAAGCTGCAAGCGGCGGTGCAGGTTGAACATGGCTTGAGCAAGCGCACCTCGCTCGGGGTGCTTGCTGCTATGTTGTTGGCCGACAACGAGAAACTGACCTTCGTTGAGGGCTCGGTGCGCCAGTCGGTCGGCACGTCCCTGCTCGAGGCGGCGGTAGCGCGCGACAGTCGCGGCGGGGTCGCCGGGCGCTTTGCCGCCGTAGCGCAGTTCGGCTCGGTCAACGTCAGCGCCGATGCGCTCATCGCCAATGACTTCGTTGTCAACGGCGAGCGCGAGAAGCGCTATCGCGAAGGCCGGCTGTCGCTCGACGCGCCGTTCAAGCTTGGCCACCAGACCATTGCCGCCCATGGCGATGTTCGCCTGGTCGATCGCGGCGGGGACAGCCGCACCCTCAACGCGCTTGGCCGATTGTCGACCAATATCAATGGCTTCAACCTGACCACCCTGGTCGACTGGCAGCACCGCCTGGGCAGAACTGCCTCCTATGACGATGATCGGCTCGAACTTGGCGTGCTCGGCACCGGTCATGTCAAAAGCGTGCGCCTGCGCGGCGAGGCGCGCTGGGAGGTCAGCCCGCAAAGCCGCTTCCGAAGCGCCGAACTCAGCGCCTATTGGTCGGCCTCCGACAAGGCCGACTGGGAAGGCGCGCTCGGCTATGATGCCAACGCCAGGCGCGGCCATGCGCGCATCTCGCATATCCGCCGATTCAGCACGATGGCTGCCGCCGCGTCACTCGAAGCCGGCACCGACGGCAGCTTCGCGGCCGGCATCAACCTCAATTTCTCGCTCGATTCCGCCGCCGGCGGCTTCAAATTGACCAACCAGCGGCTGGCCTCGACCGGAATCGTCGAGGCGCGGGTCTATCGCGACAATAATGACAATGGCGTGCGCGACCCATCCGAGCCGTGGGAATCCGGCGCGACCATCACCACCGGCCAGCGCGTTTCCGAGGAGGCCACCGACAAACAGGGCATGGTCCGGGTCGGCGGCCTGCAGCCGTTCCAGCCGATCGCGGTCGGAATCGATACGTCGAGCCTCGAAGATCCGTCGCTGGCGCCGAAAAAGGCGCTGCAGGTGGTGGTGCCGCGGCCAGGCGTCGCCACCAAGATCGAAATCGGCCTGGTCGGCTCGGGCGATATCGAGGGCATGCTCGTGCAAAGCGATGGCCGCGGCTTCGAGGGCCTCGACATCGAGCTGCTCGACGCGACCGGCAAGGTCGTGGCGTCAGGGCGCAGCGATTATGACGGCTTCTTCCTGTTCGATCGTATCCCATACGGCCGCTACGGCCTGCGCCTGACCAGCGAATCCGCCCACGCCGCCGGCGTCAGTTCCGCGATCGACCGCACGGTCGAGATCAGCGCCGAGAAGTCGGTCGTCCGCATGGGGGCGATCCGCATCACGAAAGCGCCCCAGATGGCTTTGTCGACCAGCGGCGCTAGCGGACTGCAGACCCCGCATTAACCATAAGTCGTCCAAGACGACTTTTGGATTCTTCCAGAATATCAGTGACATGAGCATGAAAACCAAATCTGTCTCCCAGACAGATTTGGTTTTCATGCTGGTGCGGTCGAGAAGACTCGAACTTCCACGGGCTTTCGCCCACAACGACCTCAACGTTGCGCGTCTACCAGTTCCGCCACGACCGCACTCGTGAAAAAAGCAGCGCGTCCTTGACGGGGCGCTGCCCTGGGTAGGGCGCGGCCTCTAGCAAAGCGGAACCATGCTGGCAACGGCCATCGACCGCCTGACGTCCGGCCCATTTCGGGACAGAGGGTAAACAAGCCGCTAACCATGTTGTGCGCCTTGGGTTATGACCCCGTCCATGGTCGGCGCATTCATCCTATTGGCTGCGGTTTCCGCTTCGCCGGCGTTGGCGCCGGCGCAAGCGCCGACGTTCCGACCGGCCGCGACGGCCACGGCTCATGCCACCGCCCGGATCATGGTCATTAACGGTGCGAAGTTCGGCCAGGATTACGCCGAAGTTCCGGCCAGCGCGGCCCGCCGATCGGCCCGGCTGACCGACTACGACGGCCAGATTAGATTAGCAGAACTGCTGGAATTTCAATAGCTTAATTGCCAACTCGGCCTAGGGTTACGGTCAGTTCGTCACCGCCCTTGGGAACGTCGATCTCGGCGCTGTTGAAGCTTGCGCTACTGCGTGGCGGCAAGACACGGGCCGGCGGCGGAATGGTCCATCGATGGACAAGCGCTTTGGTTTCTTTGTTCCGCAGTTCCGCCAGGATCGGCGGCACCGGCTGCTCGCTGTCGGTATTGTTGATCACCCGCCCGCTGATCGCGACCAATTCATTACCGCTGGCCAGCGTCTGGCGGTCCGGATTGGTAATCATCAACTTCAAAGGGGTGGCACCCGCCTGGTCGATACCGGCTCTGGCCTTCCATTCGGTTGGCGCCAGGAACCAGAATGCGACGGCGGCAGCGATGATCAGCGCCAATAGGCCAACAATCAGTGGCCAGCGCCGGCGCGGCGCCAGCTCCTCCTCGATCGGCGCATAGCTGGCGAATTCCTCTTCCGCCACGGCGGCCGGCTCGTCGAAAGCAGCCGGACCATCGTCTTCTGTCAAAACCGGTTGCTCGGCGAACTCGGCCATCGGTTCTTCGGCAATGGGCGCATGTTCGGCGACCGGCTCGGTCCGCCGCCATTCATCCGCTACCGCCGGGGCTTCCTCCATCGACACTTCGTCGGCCGGAGAAGGCTCGATCGGCGCATCCGCTGGCGGATCGCCCCATCCGCCTCCGAACTGAGCGCCGACCTCCGGCTGCGGTTCGCCGGCGATCATGTCTTCTTCGACGGCATGGGCGGGGGCTTCGGCCAGCGGTTGTTCGACGCTCGCGTCCGCCGGTTCGGGCGGTCCGCCGAAATCGACCGCGACCGACTCCGCCTCGATCACCGCCCCTTCCTGGTCCTGGTGCCAGCTATGCTTGCAGGAGGCACAGCGCACCTGG
>NZ_JAHFPY010000055.1 GCF_023266535.1 Sphingomonas sp.
GCTTGATGCCATCGACATATTGCTGGTGGCGGTGGTCGCTGGTCGCATACTCGACGAACTCTTTGCCGAGGCGAACATAGTGCTTGGCAGCGTCGGTCAACAGGTAGCTGTCGCGAGTTACGTTGGTGACGATCAGCGGGCGCAGCGTGGCGGCGTTGACGTTGGCAACGTGGAAGCTGCGGACTTGGCCGGTCATCATGTTGTTGCGCTCGACCAGTGAGACAACGGCCTTCTTGGGAGCGGGCTTGCGGAATGCGCGGTTGCGAGCTTTGCCGCCCACGAAAGTCTCATCGGCTTCAACGAAGCTGTTGGGGCCGCCAAGCGGGCCAGGATTGGCGGGCTTCATGGCTTCGCGCAGGCGGTGGCACATGAACCACGCGGTTTTGTAAGTAACGCCGAGCATACGGTGGATCTGATGTGCGCTGATGCCCTTCTTTGAAGAGCAAAGCAGGTGGTTGCACAGCAGCCACTTGTTCAACGAGATTTTAGAGCGCTCGAACACGGTGCCGACCGTGACGGTGAACTGCTCGCGGCACGAATTGCACTGATATAGGCCGTCGCGGTGCTTCTTGCCCTTGAGCGGGGTCGCATCAATCAGGCCGCAATGCGGGCACTCGGCACCATCCGGCCAACGCAAGGCTTCAAGGTGCTTACGGGCCGCAACAGGGTCGATGTATCGAGGGGCTAGAATGTCGTCCATGTCCCCACACTAGAGGCATGGGCTGCTTTGTCAAGTATATAAGTGCCACAGGATTTTCTTCGGAGGCCTAGGATCAAAGCATCGTATCCACCGTAATCCCTGTCACCGTAGTCCCCCCGCTTTCGCGGCGCGCTCGGCTTCGCGGCGAGCTCGTTCGGCTTGCTTGCGGGCATTTTTCGCCGCTCGCTTGGCCTCCATTTCCGCATAAGCGATGCGGTAAGGTTCGACGTCGCCGGCCTTGTGGCAATATTGTGTGACGGAGGCAGGGACGCTGGCAGGATCGACCAGGCTTAACTCGACCAGGCGCCAGCCGGTGAGATCCCGATTGAGCAAGGCGCGATAGGCGCCGACCGGAAGGCCCGCCGAATCTCGCGCCAGCCAATAGCCTTCGACCCGCTTGCCGTCGCCGGAGCGAAGGTAGGCGGACGCTACTGCCTCGATGCGGCCGCCAGGTGCGCGCGCGGCGAACGGGTCCGACACGTGGTCAATCTCAGCGCCGGTGACGGTTTTGCCCCCAGCGGACCATTGGGCACGGCTGACGGGCCAGAACAGGCGGCTCAATTGCGCCTTGCCGGGATTGGCCTGCACCATCGCCCAATAGGTGCGCATCGCGGCGTCGGACGAGGCACGCGTTTCTTCGATCTCGGTTGCGGGCTGGGCCTGGCCCATCATGCATTCATGTTCGCGCTGCGCCGCCGCTTGCTGCGCCGCCATATTGCCCACGACCTGGCCAATCCAAGCCTGCGCACCTGCCGGCGCCGGCAAGGCGAGCGCCAGCGGAACAACAAACACCCATACTTTCATGAAAATCCCCCGAACAAGCTCCTGAATCCGAGCAGGGCAAAAGCTAACCAAGGATATGGGCGTCCGCAACTGGCGTCCCAGGATTCGATGCTGTCGGCGAAGGGGCGGGGGCGGCGGGAATCCCGGCACGTTCGCTCCCGAGACGTAGTGAATCTTCGCCGTGTCCCTCGATCGCCGTGGCGTGACACTAGTACCGGAGGCCGGGGTTTTCGATGTCGCCACTGATTTTGCAATGGCGCAAGACCTTCGGCGGCGGCGCAGTCGGCGAGACGAGCCTCAGCACCGTCATCGATCCACGACCCTTCGCGGCCCACTGAAAATCCACATCATAATATCCAAGTGTGCTGCCGTCGGCCGCAACCGCCCGCCACGCTGCTTCATAATGATAGTTGCTCAAATTGGTGACGATGAAGCCGATCCGCTCGACCCGGGCGATATGCGCTGCCCAGGGATCGCGAAATGACGGTACCGGCTGTTGATGTCCATCGACTAGCAACAGGCCCTTCTTCTTTTCGGCAAAGGCCGTGCTCAATTCCGCGCCCGTCGCGGCCAGCGCCACATAGTCCTTGATGGCCGCTTCGGCCCGGGCGAGGCGATCCGCCAACACCTTCGGCTTTTGGGGAAGGTTGGGATCGTAGCATTTGTCGCCTGGCTTTTGGTACACCGGCAGGATCATGACGACCGGAGCCGTCTGTGCGAGAGCGGGCGTCACGACACTCGGTGCCGCCAACAGCAAACAAGCCAACCAACGCTTCATCTGTTCCCTCGAGTTCGCAATGATTCACGCGATCAAATAGACGGCATGTGGGAATACGGATCAAGTCCGGGATGACGGGAGGCGCAATGCCAAGGCTCAAGGGATTGGACGAGTTCGAGACGCCCGATTTCGTCGGCCGGATGGCGCGGGTCGAACGGCGGCGGAAGCTGTTATGGTGGGGGCTTATGCTTACGGCGGTTGCGGTCGGCGGCGCGATTGGGTGGTTCTTGTTCTGATTAGCGTGATGGCGCCGCAATCATCCGTAATTGTGAATCGTTATGGGAGTTTGGCAGGTCTGGCAGGAATGTTGAGCAATTTGATGTCGTCAGTCGCTGGCGAAAAATTCGGTGAGAAGATGTAGTCGAGATCCTTGTTCGGCGCGCCGAACGCCCAGAGAAAAAGTTCAATCCCTGCGACCGACGGCTGGAATACAATGCCTTCCGCATCGATGTTGGGATATGCGTTAATCATTCCTTCTTTCGAGCCGAACTGAAAGTTTTCGATCAAGGCGTTTCTGTGCAATCCGAATGTTATGTGAGAAATGAGTGCCGTCGCTCGCGTTCTCTCCTCCGCGTTCAAATCCATAGCGTTGGCAAAGTCGTTGCTCGCAATAAATGTAGCCATTCTTGGGCGTCCGGCCATATCGGGGAATATGCCTGCAGTTCGGAATGATTCTCTCATTGCGTTGTAAAAGATGAAATGAGCTCGCAACTGGTAATTCGATAGACTTGAAATCATAGCGGCGATCGAAGCTCCGCGATTATCGCGGTCATTTTTCGATTTAGAAGATATTAGAACACCACTAAGATATTCTATCTCTAGGTCTTCTGTCGCGAATGACCCATCGTCTACGATTTGCTTCAAGACTTTTGGTGGCACCGCTGCGCCGGGATCAGCCTTGTCGCCAAGTTTCTCAGACGCACGCTTAAAAATCTTCCCGACCGCCTCAGCGCGCTTTTCGGTAAAATTCTTTAGACCGTCGCCCAAGTAGGCGGCCGTAGGTCCAAGCAGTTTTTCCAAACCGTCTTTGCCGAGATAGGCAACAATCGCCCCCATCCCGACGGTCGTAATTGGCTCCGGCATTCTTTACTCCGCCGCCACCCCTGCGCGGACATTCCAGCGATGCGACGCGTCGCTGGAGCCTTGAAGTCCGCTCCGCCCGTCCGAAGATGGACGCCGAATGATCATTCAGCCGCCACTCCAGCCCGCGCGAACATATCCTCGCCGTCGCTTTCGGCCGGCGTATCGTTGGCGGCTTTGGCTTTCTGCCGCCGATCGAAATTGTCCCACACGTCGTTCCACGTGCCGCGGGTCGCCGCCTTCGAATATTCCGTCGCCCGCGTCTCGAAGAAGTTGGCGTGCTCGACGCCGTTGAGCATCGGCGCCAGCCACGGCAGCGGGTGCTCGTCGACCATGTAGATCGGCTTGAAGCCCAGCTGCCCCAGCCGCCAGTCGGCGATGTAGCGGATATACTTCTTGATCTCCTTGGCGGTCATGCCCTCGACCGGCCCGAACTCGAACGCCAGGTCGACGAACGCATCCTCCAGCCGCACCGTCTTCTGGCAGCAGTCGATGATGTCGTCCCTGACCGCATTGGTCATGCAGTCGCGTTCCTTGACGAAGGCGTGGAACAGGCGGGTGATGCCCTCGCAGTGGAGGCTCTCGTCGCGGACCGACCAGCTGACGATCTGGCCCATGCCCTTCATCTTGTTGAAGCGCGGGAAGTTCATCAGCATGGCGAAGCTGGCGAACAGCTGCAGCCCCTCGGTGAAGCCGCCGAACATGGCCAAAGTGCGGGCGATGTCGGCGTCGCTGTCGACCCCGAAAGTGGCGAGATAGTCGTGCTTGTCCTTCATCTCCTTATACTGGAGGAAGGCCGAATATTCGCTTTCCGGCATGCCGATCGTGTCGAGCAAATGGCTGTAGGCGGCGATGTGCACCGTCTCCATGTTGGAGAAGGCGGTCAGCATCATCTTGATCTCGGTCGGCTTGAACACCCGGCCGTATTTGTCGTGGTAGCAATCCTGCACCTCGACGTCGGCCTGGGTGAAGAAGCGGAAGATCTGGGTCAGCAGGTTGCGCTCGCCCTCGGTCAGCTTCTGCGCCCAGTCGCGGCAATCCTCGCCCAGCGGCACTTCCTCGGGCATCCAGTGGATCTGCTGCTGGCGCTTCCAATATTCGAACGCCCAGGGGTATTCGAACGGTTTGTACTGTTTGCGGGCTTCGAGGAGGGGCATTCTACTTACTCCCAGGGGATGATTGTTCGCGCAAAGACGCCGAGGCGCAGAGAGGTCGAGACAGGCCCAAACGTCTCTGTGTTCTCCGCGTCTCTGCGCGATAAATTCTGTTTCGCTTCGCGAGAGATGCCGACAACCTGGTCATCACCGCCTCTTGGAACTGCGGGCGCCTACTCCGAGGAAGCAGATGCCGACGAAATAGCCGAAATCGTAGAAATGGCCGTTGTTGGGGACGGCGTAGACGTCGATCTTGTCGACGAACAGCGACAGGATGAACGACACCGGGAAGATGAAGCCGTGCCACACGCCGAGCAGGAAACCCGGGGCGTTGGGCTGGACCGCGTTGGCGGACTCGGTGGCGACGCAGGCGGCCAGCGCCAATGCGGCGATGATGACGGCAAGACGCTTCATGGGTGGCTCTCCGCGGTGGCGAAGCTGATGGCGAAGGCGGTGATGAAGAGGCCGAACGCCGTAACCATCATCCCCGCGATCAGCATGGCAACGCCCTTGGGGTGGTTGCGCTGATGATAGCGCAACGTGTAGCCGAGCATGGCCAGCCCGCCGATCAGGGTGGCGAGGCCGATGCCGAGGTTAATGAGGTCGATCGCGCTCACAGGCCTTCTCCCGGCGGGCGATATTCGAGCCAGCCCATGCCGTGGATGGCGAGGATCGCGCCGATGAAGATGAGGATGACCGCGGCCTGGCTGCCATGCTGCGGGTCGGCACGGCCGCGGCGGACATAGAGCCACGCCCCGCCGCCGATCAGCAGCAGCGCCAGCGCGACCTCGATCATCTCCCGGTTGGTCATTGCTGTTGCTGACCCTCCAATCGCCTTGCCTCGGTCACTGGCAGGCCGGCCTCGGTCGGGACGTAGATCAAGCCCGCCTTGGTATTTTCCAGCGCTTGGATTTGCAGGTAGCGGAGATAACCCTCCGGTCCACCCAAGCTGTTCTGCAGGATCTTGTTGGCCTTGGCGGCGCCTTCGGCACGGATGACTTCTGCCTCGGCGAGCGAGATGGCGCTTTCCTTCTTGGCTCTAGCCTCAAGGATGGCGACCTGCCGAGATGACTGAGCTTCAGCCAGCGCCGCTTCGCCCGCGAGCCTTTGCGAATAGACGCGGTACTGGGGATAGATCGCCAGCACGAGCACAAGGAGGACACCGGCAATGGCGATGGCTGCCACCGAGCAACCGGCCCTCGGATCGTTCATTACTGACACGCCAGGCACTCATCATAATCCGTGCTCGACGCGAGCTGGATTTCCTTGAGGTCGATCGTGTTGTCGGCCTCGACCCCGCCGGCGAAACCGGCGCGCTGCACCGACTTGGAGCGGAGATAGTAGAGCGACTTGATGCCCAGCTCCCAGGCGCGGAAGTGGAGCATCATCAAATCCCATTTGTCGACGTCGGCCGGGATGAACAGGTTCAAGGATTGCGCCTGGTCGATATAGGGCGTGCGGTCGGCGGCGAGTTCGAGCAGCCAGCGCTGGTCGATCTCGAAGCTGGTCTTGTAGACGTCCTTTTCCTCGGTCGTCAGGAAGTCGAGATGCTGGACCGAGCCGCCGCGCTCGAGGATCGAGCTCCACACCGTCTCGGCGTTCTTCGATTTCTCGGTGAGGAGCTTCTCGAGGTACGGGTTCTTGATCGAGAAGCTGCCCGACAGCGTCTTGTGGGTGTAGATATTGGCCGGGATCGGTTCGATGCAGGCGCTGGTGCCGCCGGCGATGATCGAGATCGACGCGGTCGGCGCGATCGCCATCTTGCAGCTGAACCGCTCCATCACGCCCATGTCGGCCGCGTCGGGGCAGGGGCCGCGCTCCTGCGCCAGCATCATCGAGGCTTCGTCGACCTGGGCGCGGATATGCTTGAAGATGCGGAGGTTCCACGACTTGGCCATGGCGCCCTCGAACGGCAGGCCGCGGGCCTGGAGGAAGCTGTGGAAGCCCATCACGCCGAGGCCGACGCTGCGCTCACGCTCGGCGCTGTACTTGGCGCGGGCCATCTCGTCCGGGGCGCGGGCGATGTAATCGCTGAGCACATTGTCGAGGAAGCGCATCACGTCCTCGATGAACTGCTTGTCGCCGTTCCATTCGTCCCAGGTTTCGAGGTTGAGCGACGAAAGGCAGCAGACTGCTGTGCGATCGGCACCCAAATGGTCGCGGCCGGTCGGCAGCGTGATCTCGGAGCAGAGGTTGGAGGTCGAGACCTTGAGGCCGAGGTCGCGGTGATGCTTGGGCATCGACCGGTTCACCTGGTCGATGAAGATGATGTAGGGCTCGCCGGTCGCGAGGCGGGTCTCGACCAGCTTCTGGAACAGCGAGCGGGCGTCGACCTTGCCGCGCTCCGACCCGTCCTTGGGGCTACGGAGCAGGAATTCGCTGCCCTCGCGGACCGCTTCCATGAACTCGTCGGTGACCAGCACGCCATGGTGCAGGTTCAGCGCCTTGCGGTTGAAGTCGCCCGAGGGTTTGCGGATCTCGAGGAACTCCTCGATCTCCGGGTGCGAAACGTCGAGGTAGCAGGCGGCCGAGCCGCGCCGCAGCGAGCCCTGTGAAATGGCGAGGGTCAGCGAATCCATCACCCGCACGAACGGGATGATGCCGCTGGTCTTGCCGTTGAGGCCGACCGGCTCGCCGATGCCGCGCACCGCGCCCCAGTAAGTGCCGATGCCGCCGCCGCGCGACGCCAGCCAGACATTCTCGTTCCAGGTGCCGACGATGCCGTCGAGGCTGTCATCGACGCTGTTCAGATAGCAGCTGATCGGCAGGCCGCGGCCGGTGCCGCCGTTCGACAGCACGGGGGTGGCCGGCATGAACCACAGTTTGGAGATATAGTCATAGACGCGCTGGGCATGCGCCTCGTCGTCCGAATAGGCCGCGGCGACACGGGCGAACAAATCCTGGTAGGTTTCGCCGGGCAGCAAATAGCGGTCGTTGAGCGTGTCCTTGCCGAACTCGGTCAGCCGATCGTCGCGGCTCGAATCGGTTTTGACGTCGAACTTCTTGGCATCGACGGTCTTGCTGTTGCGCTTGGTCTCGGTGACCGCAACATCGTCGGAGCCAACATCGCTCGAGCTTGCAAAGTCCATCGTACTTCCCCGTGACTGTGGCCGTTCCAGGACGGCTTGTTCTGCTTCTGTTCGACTCGGAGCCATGGCCCCGAACCTACCCTAAATTCAAGCGCCGCGGGGTTTTTTCATGGCCGGTTCCCCGATATCCACAGGGCACGACCCATCACTTACGGAAGATAGTCATCTTCCGTCCCAACCACAATAGATTGAGTAACCCCCCAGCCTTGAACCTACATATTGTGTCTAATTCGAGTCCGGACGCAAGATCAAAATTAATCAAATGTGAAAATTTCTGCGCCGCCAGAGGGGGCTGTGGCGGCGAGGACACGGGCGGACCAAGGTCGCTTGCCGGCAATCGCCTCCAACCTAAATCCGGGCCCGGCGCAGGCGTAGCGCGTTGCCGATGACCGCAATCGAGCTGGACGCCATCGCCGCTCCGGCGATGATCGGGCTCAAGAGCAGGCCGAAGGCCGGATAAAGCACGCCTGCCGCGATCGGCACTCCGGCGGCATTGAAGATGAAGGAGAAGAACAGGTTTTCCCGGATATTGCGCATCGTTGCCCGGCTCAGCCGCCGTGCCCGGACAATCCCGCTCAAATCGCCTTTGACCAAAGTCACCGCAGCGCTTTCCATGGCGACGTCGGTTCCGGTGCCCATGGCAATGCCAACGTCGGCGGCTGCGAGGGCAGGGGCGTCGTTGATGCCGTCGCCGGCCATGCCGACGCGGCGCCCTTCACGGCGCAGCCGTTCGACCATTGCTTGCTTCTGATCGGGCAGCACACCGGCCAGCACCTCGTCGATCCCGCCGATCTTGCGTGCGACGGCTTCGGCCGTACGCCGGTTGTCGCCGGTCATCATGACCACGCGGACACCGTCCTTGCGAAGGTCAGCCACGGCTTCAACCGCGCTGTTCTTGATTGGGTCCGCAACGACCACTAGCCCGGCGAGCCTGCCGTCGATCGCGACGAACATCACGCCTTGGCCGTCGGCACGCAGCTGGTCGGCATCGGCCTCTAGCGGCGCCGCAACGATGCCGAGAGCAGCCATCATCGGCTCGTTGCCGAGTCCGACGGCGCGACCATCGACCATTCCGCTGACGCCCTTGCCTGTATGGGATTCGAAGCCCGTTGCTTGCTCAATCCTGAAGCCGCGCTCCACCGCGCCATCGACGATCGCCGCGGCAAGCGGATGCTCGCTGCCCTTCTCGAGCGTTGCGGCAAGACCGAGGACAATGGCCTCGTCGAAGCCATTGGCGGTCACGACCTTGATCAGCCGCGGTTTGCCGATGGTCAGCGTGCCGGTTTTGTCGACCACCAGTGTGTCGATCTTTTCCATCAACTCCAGCGCCTCGGCATTCTTGACGAGCACGCCCTGTGTGGCGCCCTTGCCGGTGCCGACCATGATCGACATCGGCGTCGCGAGGCCCAGCGCACAGGGACAGGCGATGATCAGCACCGCGATGGCATTGACCAGCGCGTGGGAGAGGCGGGGGTCGGGACCTACCAGGTTCCAGACGACAAAGGTGACGATTGAGATGAGTACGACGCCAGGCACGAACCAGCCCGAAACCTGGTCGGCCAGTTTCTGGATCGGTGCTCGCGAGCGCTGCGCCTCCGCGACCATGTGGACGATCTGCGACAGCATTGTATCGCGGCCGACCCGCTCGGCCTTCATCAGCAGGCTCCCAGTGCCGTTGACGGTCGCGCCGATCAGCCTGGTGCCTTCAAATTTCTCGACCGGGATTGGCTCACCCGAGATCATCGATTCGTCGACCGAGCTGCGACCTTCAATTACCACGCCGTCGACCGGCACTTTCTCGCCCGGTCGCACGCGCAGCAGGTCGCCAACAAGGACATGTTCGAGCGGGACGTCCTCTTCGATTGCGCCACGCACGCGGCGCGCGGTCTTCGGAGCAAGTCCGAGCAGTGCCCGGATTGCCCGGCCAGTGGCTGACCTTGCCCGTAGCTCCAGCACCTGTCCCAGCAGGACTAGCGTGGTGATTACAGCGGCGGCCTAAAAATAGACCGGGACGAGCCCGCCCATCGTCCGCAATGAAGTGGGGAATAGTCCCGGCGCAAGCGTGCCGGCGACGCTGTAGCCATAGGCAACCCCGACGCCGAGCCCGATCAGCGTGAACATGTTGAGGCTGCGGTTCCAAAGACTGGTCCACAGCCGCTCGAAGAAAGGCCAGCCACCCCACAGCACGACTGGCGTCGCCAGGGCGATCTGGACCCATATCGACAGGCTCATCGGGAATGGCTGCCAGCCGAACAGTTCCGCGCCGAAAGTCAAAACAGCCAGCGGAACGGTCAGCACGGCGCTCGCCCAGAAACGCCGGTTCATGTCGATCAGTTCGGGATTCGGCCCTTCGTCGAGGGTCGGCTGCATTGGCTCCAGCGCCATGCCACAAATCGGACACTGGCCGGGACCGTTCCGCCTGATTTGCGGATGCATCGGGCACGTCCAGATTGTGCCCGCAGTGGCGAGCGACTGGCTAGCGTTCAAGGCGTGCCAGCATATTGTATGACGCAGCCAACACCGATCCGGCGACCAGTCCGAACAGCAGCGCCCAGATCGCTCCCTCCAGCAGAGCGCGAACCGAATGAATCTCGGCAGGCGTAAACAGCCTGATGTAGCCATGGGTAGGACTGGAATATGGGATGAACGCGCCGATCCAGCACAGGATCATGAGCCCGGCCATGCCAAGGGCGCTGGCTGCTCCGGCGCGCAATATGCTGATGCGATGTGGTGACCTGCCGTCCATGTGACCGCTCCTCCTGGAACGCGACAACCAAGGCCACTTACATCAGCCAGTGCATAATGGCCCGAGCTAATGTGCTCATCGCTTCCGAACGGAGAACTTCGTGCGGGCGCAAGTGGCGTGGCCCTAACAATATGAGCGCCTGGCCAAAGGCTTCGCCATCGACCATCACCATTGCCTTGTCAGCCGCATTCCAGAGAAAGCCTGCGTCGCCAGCCAAGGTCGATCCTCCCCTCCCCCGGAAGCCTTTGCCTAGAAGTCCAGGCCGAGTGCCATGAAGGCGTGAAACCCCGGCTTGCCATCACCGTCGACGAAGGTCGGTCCGCCCGATCCGAGCAGGCGGAACGGCGCATGCAATTGCAGGATGCCGCCGATGCCGAGGCTGGTCGACGAGCGGCCGCCAACGCTGTCCGGGCCCTGGCGATCGGCCTCCACGCCGAGCGACAATCGCTTCGACATCTGGCGGGTCAACGCCACGCCGCCGGTCCAATAGTCGCGGTTGCCCGGACCGGGATTGATGGCATAGCCGCCGCCGCCGAACAGCGACCAGGGGCCGCTGTCTTTCTGCAGCCAGACCGGGAGCAGGGCGGTCACCCTGGAATTGCCGGCACCGTTGCTGGCGGTCGGTAGCGTGATGCCGGGAAAGATGGCGACCTGGAGGCCGGCCGCTTCATCGTGAAAGAACCGATATTTGGCCGACACTTCAAGGTCGCCGCGCGCCCAATGAAAACCCGAACGGTCGTGGGCATAGGCGACCGGCAGGCCAACGGTCAGCTGGAGGTTCGGTGCGGCGCCATAGTTGAGTTCCGCCCCGACCGACCCATCATAGTTCGCACCCTTGCCCGAGCCCTCAACCAGCGGCGCGTAAATCTCCCAATGGCCGGTGTCGGTCGGTTCGGGATCGTCGGTCAGGTAGGGCGGTCCGGCCAGGGCAGCGCCCGACATGAGCAGCGCCAGCGTGCCGGTAAGAGCGGGCCGCATGGCCGGCAGGACCGTCACCCGGCGGCTTTCCGTCCCGCTCGCTGCGGCAAGACCAGGATCAACGCGATAATGATCACCGCCAGGATTGCCGATGCCAGCGGCCGGCTGATGTCGAGCCCGCCCTTGGCAACCGGCTTGTCGAAGAAGTCGCCGACCGTGGCGCCGAGCGGCCGGGTCAGGATGAACGCCAGCCAGAACAGGAACACATGGCTGACCGCCGTCCGGAAGTAATAGAGCCCGGCAACAATCAGCAGCGCCGCCCCAAACACCAGCGCTCCGCCCGAATAGCCAAGGCCCGCATCGGCCACCCAATCGCCCAGCGCGGTGCCGAGCGTCTGGGAGAATGTGATGGTGACCCAGTAGAACAGCTCCTCGCGCGGGCTGACGACCGTGTTGACCGAAACGCTGCCCAGCGTCCGGTACCAGGCGAACAGCGAAATCAGGACGCAGCTCAGCAGCAACAGCGAGCCGCCCGGATAGCCGATGCCGAGCGACCTTGTGGCGAAATCCGCGAGCGTCGTGCCGGCGGTGGTCGATGCGATGATCGTCGCCCAATAGAGCCAGGCGTTGAATTTCCGCGCGCGGATCTGCGCCCACACCAGCCCGACCAGCAGCACGCCAAAGATGATCGTCCCGACCAGATAACCGTTAAGGCCCGACTGCCCGGCTTCGGACGTGGTTTCCCCGAGCCAGCTCATCGACACCGTATCGCCGCCGGTCTCGCCAAGCGTGGTGGCAAGGATCTTGATGATCCAGAAGCCAAGCGTGATGGCGGGCACCTTGGTCAGCAATTGCTCTTCGCGTTCGGTCACCGGGCCTATCTCCTTCATTGATTGTTACTCGTCATTGGAAATGAGCATGCGCGACCGAGCGGCGGAAGGCTTCCTCTTCGGTCACGGAAAAGCTGCCTTTGCCGTGAGGCGTATCATCGGCAAGCCCGGTGACGAAATAGCCGATGCCGATGCCGGCCTTTCGGTCGATCCAGATGCCGGAGCGAAGGCCATAAGCATCGCCGCTATGGCCGACCCACGCATGGGCGCTGGCTTCGGGAAAGATATTGCAGCTATCGCCGGCGACCAGTTGGATGGCGGCGAAGCCATAGCTGCAGATGCCATCGCTTTCGCCCTCGCGTGAGCCGTTCTTGCCATCGAACTGCCAGGCCGGGGCCAGCATCGTCTCGACCGATTGCGGCGACAGGATGCGGACGCCGTCCAGCTCGCCCTTATTGAGCAGCAAGCGGCCGACGCGCTCGAGGCCGCGGGCGGAGATGCGCAGGCCACCCTGGGGCGAGAAGAGCCCGCCATTTTCGCCCAATTTCCAGCGGCCGAGATCGCATGGCCCCTTGTCGACGAACACCGGGCAGTCGGGCCGGCGCCCGTGAAGATCGTCGCGGACCGGCGTTCCGTCCTGGGTCAGCACCACGGCACGGGTGACGGCGGCATCGCTGCAGGTCGGCCAGTTGAAGCAGGCGTCGAGCTTCATCGGGGCGAGCAGCTCGCGCCGCATCCATTGGTCAAACCGCTCGCCGGTGACGCGCTCGACGATCGAGCCGATGACTGGAAAGTTGAAGTTGGAGTAGGCGAAATAATGCTCGTCCGGGCCGTGCGCGAGGTCCCACACCTGGGTCTCGGCCAGCGCCTCCTGGAGCGAGGCGCCGAGCGGCACGACATAGGCATCGTCGCCATCGCGGATGCTCGACGTGTGCGACAGCAATTGGCGGAGCGTGATCGGCCGGGTCGGGAAAGCCGGATTGCGGAGGTACCAGCCAAGGTAGGACGAAACGTCGCGGTCGAGGTCGAGCCTGCCCTGCTCGGCCAGTTTCATCACGCCGATCGCCACGACCAGCTTGGAGACCGAGGCGATGCGCGCCGGATCGTCGGGCGTGGCCGCGCGGCCGGTCGAGGGGTCGGCCAGGCCCTCGGCCCAGGCGCCGCGCTCGCCCTTCAGGTCGAACGCGACTCCGGCGCTGGCCGGTCCGGCTTGAGTGGGCGGCGAAGCGCCAGCGCACGCCGTCATTGCGAGGAGCGATAGCGACGCGGCAATCCAGACATTCATGCTGGATTGCTTCGCTACGCTCGCAACGACGTCAAGTGCGGCTGGCCTCGATCAGGCGGCCGGGCCGATGCAGAAGGCGGCCAGCTTGTTGCCGTCGATGTCGCGGAAATAGGCGCCGTAGAAGGCCTGGGGGCCTTCGTCGCCGCGCAGCCCCGGAGGGCCTTCGCAGCTGCCGCCGAGCTCCAGCGCCCTGGCGTGAATCGCATCGACCTTGGCCCGGCTGTCCATCGCCAGCGCGGCCATATTGCCATTGCCGGCCGATGCAGAATCGCCGTTGTAGGGCTTGCACACCGCCAGGCCGGGCTGGCCCATGCCGGTGCCGTACATGGTGAAATTGTCGCCGAACTCCATGATCCGCTTGCCGCCGACAACCGGCATCAGCCCGTCATAGAATTCGCGTGTTTTGGCGAGGTCGTTGCTGCCAAGGGTCACATAGCCAATCATCCGAGTCGCTCCTGCCTGTATCGGATCGGGAACATAGCGGGAACGGCAATGATGGCAAGGATCAGTTGGCGCCCTCGGTCGCGGCCTTGGCGTCGCAGTCGCCGACCCGCTTGGCCTCGACCTTCATGGTCATGGTCATGTCGCCCGACGGACCGGCGGCATCGTTGGCGCTGGTCATGGTCAGCACATAATTGTCGGGCGTGTAGGTGCCGGTCATGGCCATGGTCGAGGTCGCCTGCTGATGCTTGCAGATCAGCTTCAGGTCGATCTTGCCGCCGCCCCAGTTGAAATGCTCATAGGTGCAATTCTGGTCGGCGCCGGTGAAGAAATTCTCGCGCGGCTTTTCGGCCTGCTCCTTCGACAGGCAGACATTGTGGACCTGGGTCCGGCCCATCGCCTTTTGCATATATTGCTTGGCCTCGGGCGGCATGCCGGGCGCGTCGACCTTCACCAGCGAAACGGTCTGCTCCCATTGTCCGGGACGAACGAAGCTGCCCTTGCCGGCGGCCTCCTTCATCTTCGCCGCGACTTCCGACGGCTTGGCATTGTCGGCTTTGACCGCGGGATCGGATCCGCAGGAGGCAAGAGCGAGCAGCGGCAGGGCAAGTGCAAGGCGCTTCATGGGCGTTCCCCTGGTTTGGCGGAGCAACCATATGGTGGTGGCTCGGCTTTGCAATCGATTACCGTGGCCAGACCCGCCAGCTTGGGCGATCACTCCGGATAGCAGCTCGGCCGTTCCTCCGGATGGTCCTTGAACCATTGCTTGCGGGCGGCCTCGTCGGCGCGCTTCCGCGCCCGGCCAGGCACCGTCATGTAGCGCTTCACCGTCCCTTCGACCCGGACACCATCCTTCATGACTGGTTCGAAGTCGCCGCTGGCCATCATCGCCCGGCACATCCAGAAGCCCATCTCCGGCTCATATTTATGTTCGCCGACCTTGCAGTTCTTAGGCTTACCGTCGGCATCGACGTCGATGTAAAGCCAGGCCCACTGATCGCCGGGCATCGGCTTGTCCATGCTCGATTGCCATGGGTAGCTCGCGCCCGCCCGATGTTCCGGACAATTGTCCGCCGCAACCAACGGCCCGGCCAGCAATGCCGACGCCGCCACCATCCATTTCAACATACAGACCCCCCGAACCCGAGCGGGCAAATGCTAGCATAAGGATTGCATCTTTCCAGCGCTCGTTCGGCATGCGATTCGAAGGGCGAGAGAAATCAACGTCGCCGGGAATCAGCATTGACGGAAATGGCAGGCTCGAACCGCAAGGGAACGCTCATCGGCGCATTGGCAGTGCTGCTGTGGGGCGCGCTGGCGGCGCTGACCGTATCGCTGCGCGCAATCCCACCATTCCAATTGCTGGCGATGGCGTTCGGCGTGGCCTTCGTCAGCGGTAGCCTGTGGCTGGTAATCACGGGCGGTCCGCGCCGCCTCGCCCTGTTCCGCCAGCCCGCCGCCTTCTGGCTCCAGGCGATCGCCGGCCTGTTCGGATATCATGCGCTCTATTTCTTCGCGCTGCGCCTGGCGCCCGCCGCCGAGGCCAATCTGATCAACTATCTGTGGCCGCTGCTGATCGTGCTGCTCTCCGCTTTCGTTCCGGGCGGCAGCCGCCTGCGCGCGGCGCAGTTGTTGGGCGCGCTGATGGGCCTGGCCGGCACAGCGCTACTGATCGGTGGCGGCGGCAAGCTCGGCGCGGCCTCGGGCAGCTTCTGGGGCTATGGTGCGGCCC
The DNA here is from genome assembly GCF_023266535.1 of Sphingomonas sp. GTDB lineage: Bacteria > Pseudomonadota > Alphaproteobacteria > Sphingomonadales > Sphingomonadaceae > Sphingomicrobium. Next base: position 15,537 of record NZ_JAHFPY010000055.1, read on the forward strand.
TGTCCTGCGCGCTCGTCTGGTCGACCTATTCGGTCATGAACCGGCGCTTCGTCGCCATTCCGAGCGAGGCGATGTTCGGGGTCTGCGGCGCGGTCGCGCTGCTCGGCCTCGGCGCGCATTGGTTGTTCGAACCCGCCAGCATCACGCCGGCGGGCAGCGAATGGCTGGCGCTGGCGGCGCTGGGCATCGGCCCGCTCGGCCTCGCCTTCCTCGCGTGGGACTATGGCACCAAGCATGGCGACCTGCCGGTGCTGGGCACCATCGCCTATGCCGCGCCGGTCCTTTCGACGCTGCTGCTGGTGCTGCTTGGCCTGGCCCAGCCGACCATCCAGCTGATCATCGCCTGCGCACTGGTGGTCGGCGGCGCCTGGATCGCGACGCGGCGCGGGGAGCAGCAGGCGCTGGAGGAAATCCGCGCCGAATCCGACGACTAGCCGGGAGCGTTGTCAGCGCCCGCCGGCCATGCGATTTGGGCCGGCATGGATATCCCCGACGACATTTTCACCGAGCCTGACAAGGCGGTCGACACGCTCGCCAATTTGGGGCCGCTGCGGCGGCTGGCCGGCACCTGGGAGGGGAAGCGCGGCCACGACATCAACCCCAAGGGCGACGGGCCCGAGCACCGCGACTATTTCGAACGGATCGTGATGCAGCCGATCGACGCGCAGCCCAACGGGCCGCAGCTGTTCTATGGTCTGCGCTATCACGTCCACATCAACACGCCCGAGGAAGAGATCACCTTCCACGACCAGGTCGGCTATTGGCTGTGGGAGCCGGCCACCGGCCTCATCCTGCAGACGGTCGCGATCCCGCGCGGCCAGGTCGCGATCGCCGCGGGCCGTGCCGAGCCGGACGCGAAGCAGCTAGTGCTTAAGGCGGAGCGGGGCCAAACCGAGTACGGCATTTGCTCGACCAGCTTCCTCGAGCTCGCCTTCCGCACCGACAGCTACACGATCACCGTCGATTTCCACGACGACGGGTCATGGAGCTATGTGCTCGACACCATCCTGCAGGTGCATGGGCAATCCGAGCCCTTCCTCCACCGCGACCGCAACCATCTGGTCAAGGTAGCCGAGCCCGACCTCAATCCCTGGGCGAAACTTGAGGCAGCGGCGGACTAAAGGATCCCGTTCGCCCGCCAGATCAGCAGCAATCCGGCGCCGACGATGACGTCGATGATCACGCACCACGGCACATACCATTGCGGGATGGAGACCAAAGGCAGCTTCCAGCGATTGTGGTGCGCCAGGTCCCACAGCGCATGGCCGAAATAGGCCAGGGGCAGGATGATCGGGGCGACCAGCAGGCCGAGCATTCCCGCCACCGCGTAAACGCCGCTGACGCTGAATTCGACGAACTGGTCGCGGGGGCTTCCGCGCGTCACCGCGAAGCCGAAATAGATGCCGGCGATGAGGCCAATCAGTACCGCGGAAAAAGCGAGCGAGGCTTGGGGAGACAGGAAGAAATGCGGGGCGAGCGAGCCGACGCCGACCAGCACCGCGGTCAGGATCGGCCGCCGGGCCAGCACCGACTGGCCATGCGAATGGCCGTGCCCTTCGATATTCTGTTCAACCGCTGCCGACATGTTTGTTGCTCCCTGTTGATCCGAGTCGGCGGCCTTATGCACTCCGTACCGCGGTACGGAGTCAAATGGCGGCGATCGAGCGGTCGCCGCCGACCTATGTGGTCCCGAAGTGGATGAGGTTGAAGCCTCAGCAGCCCGAACCGCGACCAATGTCCGCCCAGAGTGCGTCTTCCGCCCCTTCAAAATGTTGATATGATTTCGTCCTCGTAACGGTGGAGGGGAGATGTTCCACGCAGTGCGCGACTGGTGGAAAGGCGGCAGCGGCAAAGTCGCGCTGCGCCTGTTTCTATTCGAATTTGTCGTCGTCGTGGCCGGCGTGCTCACGGCCCAAGGATTGGCCGGGTGGGTCAATGATCGGGCCGAGGATCGCGCCGTCCGCGAGGAGAATGCGCGAATCCGTTACGAGATTGGAAGGGCGCGCCAGAACGCCAGGGTATGGCTGGCCGCCACTCCCTGTCTGGAGGAGCGCGTCAACCAGGTGATCCGCAACGCCTCCTCCGAGGGGCGCTTGAGCCCCGAACAGCTCAACCTACCGCGCTTCGTCGGCTATACGGTGGGACAAGTGCCGCCCGACATTGATCGAGCGCTCCGCAGCCGGTTCGACGTGAGCGTGGTGGACACCTATGGCAGCGTCGGATCGTCGGCCGACAATGTGATCAATGCCTATCGGGACGTTCGGCAGGATTGGGATCGTTTTGCGCTGCTCGACCCGACTCTCGGCTCACCTTCGCAAGCTGACCGTGCGACCGTGCGCGACGTCGGGGTGCAAATCCGCTCGAAATTGCGCCGCCTTCGGACCCACGCAGAGGATATCGAACGAGCCGCCGAGCGTCTTGGGATCGCACCGCTTACCTCCGACGCCGATGTTGGCACTGCTTCACCGATCAAAAACTGCGCCGAAATGTGGCGCACGGGACGCATCTGGCACGAATAAACCCCATGCCGTCGGCAGGATAGGGACCTAGGTGGTCCCGAAATGGATGAGGTTGAACAGCCGCAGCAGGCCGAACAGGACATAGACCAATTGTCCCACGGCGAGGATTGCCTGCACGGCCGGGCGCCGGACCGCGATCCCGATGATGGCCGTCAATGCCAGGATGCTGTTGAAGACGATGGCGTCCCTGCCGACCACGGCGAACCATTCGGCGCCCTTCATCCAGGTGTCGATCACATCGATCCCCGCCCAGCCGATCACCAAGCCGAAAAACCAGTGCCGCCGGGCCATGAAATATGACTGATACCCGTCATATCCTTCCAGACGGGTGGGGAAGAGCACGGCACTGATCAGATAGAGGTAGAAGGCGTAGAAAATGACGAACAGATAGATGGGGAAGGTCCACACCTTGATCTGCTGGAGATTGAATTCCCACCACCACCAGAAGACGATCGACAGGATCATATAGGCCACCCACACCAGGTGCACCCACCAGATGCGCACCCGCAACGGGTTCTGGATCAGC
>NZ_JAHFPY010000056.1 GCF_023266535.1 Sphingomonas sp.
TGACGACCATGACAAGTCGCGGCTGATCCGCATCATCAAGATGGCCGAGATTTTGATCATGATCGTTGGCGGGGCCGGGCTGTTGCTCGAGAATATCCCGCTGATGCTGGCGGCGGTGTTCGGGATGGGCGTCCATTCGACCTTCTTCGGCCCGATCAAATACGCCATCCTGCCGCAGCATCTGCAGAAGGACGAGGTGCTCGGCGGAACCGGGCTGGTCGAGGCCGGCACCTATATCGCCATTCTGCTTGGCACGATCCTGGCCGGCATCCTGGCGGACAAGGCCATGCTGGCGGTAGTCGCAACGATCGGGATAGCGGTGCTGGGCCTGATGACCGGGAACCAGGTGCCCCCCGCCCCGCCGGCAGCCGAGCGGATCAAGCCCGACTGGAATATTTTCCGTGCCTCGGCGCGCCTCGTCAGCGAAACCATGCATGTGCCAAGGCTGTTCCTGGCGATCCTGGCGATCAGCCTATTCTGGTCGATTGGCGCGGTGCTCATCGCGATATTTCCGCCCCTCGTTAAAAATGTCCTAGGCGCCGACGAGCAGGTCGCGAGCATGTTTATCGCCATCTTCTCGATCGGCATTGCCATCGGGTCGGTGGCCATCAACCGCCTGCTCAAGAGCGAGGTGTCGGCGCGGTTCGCCTCGCCCTCGGTGATCCTGATGGCGCTGTTCGTCGTACTGCTTTACCTGGTCGCGATGAACTGGGGCGATCACGGTTCCAAGTTGACGACAATCGGCAATTTCATCTTCCATCCCAGCGCGGGATTCATGATCGCGGCGCTGCTTGGCGTGGCCATATTCGGCGGCATGTTCGTGGTGCCGCTCTACGCCTTCCTGACGACGACTGTCGACAAGTCGCAGACTGCACGGACGGTAGGCGCCAACAATATCGTCAACAGCGGCGCAATGGTGCTTGGGTTGGGAGTGTCAATCGGGCTCGGCATGTTGGGAGTTGGCTCAACCAGCCAGCTCCTATTGATTGCAGCGATGTGCCTGATCGCTGCGTGGCTCGGCTGGAAGCTGCATCTGGCGTGTGATTGAGCCACCGAGACCAAGCGAGCGATTTGCGATGCAAACGGGAGCTTGGGCGTAGAGTTGGCGAAATCCGGCCAGCGGCTCGCGTCAGCGATGCCGGCTGACGATCAGCCGCATGGCCGACATGCCCCCAGCATGTCGGAACGGCTGATGATTCACTCCGCGCCGGCCATGCTTAAATCAGGCCAGGTACAGGCTGACGAACAGGAAGCCGCCGGCAAAGGTCAGCGCGAACAGCTTGAGGTCGCTGGCCAGCGTCGAGCGCGGCGCGGTCGCCGCCGCAACGGCAACGCCCTTGCGCCCGAACAGGCGGGGCTCAAACTGGCGATAGAGGCTTTCCTCGATCCGCATCCGAAATACTTAATGCCATTTTTACCATGGCATCAATGCCTCGGATCGGCGCATTGCTCCGCTCGTCCCAAGCCGGGACGATGGCCTTTGGTAACGGGTAGGCTTAGCCCGCCTGGCGGGCGGGTGTCTGGTTGGGAATGGCGGGCGTCTCGCGCGACCGGAGCAGGGCGCTGGCCTGATCGCCGCTCATCGGCTTGCCGAAATACCAGCCCTGGCCGACCGCGCAGCCGAAGCCGGCGACTGCGGCATGGGTGGCGGCGTCCTCGATGCCCTCGACCGTCACCGGCACCTTCAGGGCATCGGCCAGGGTGGTGACCGCGCGAACGATCGCCGCGCTCTCCGCGTCACTGGCCAAGGTCGAAACGAAGCTGCGGTCGATCTTGATGACGTCGAACGGCAGTGCGCGCAGGTGGGCGAGCGAGGAGAAGCCGGTGCCGAAATCGTCGAGCGCCAGCCTGATGCCCTGGTTCTTGAGGCTGGTGACGATGGCGCGGGCAAGGTCGAGATCGGCGAACAGCGAGCTTTCGGTAATCTCCACCACCAGCCGTTCGGCCGGGAAGCCCGCCTCGGCCAACAGGCGAACGATGCGCTGGGCCAGCCAGCTGTCGGTTAATTGGGTGGGCGAGATGTTGACCGATATTTTGATCGCCGGGTCCCAGCTTGCGGCCTGGACCAGTGCGGCGAGGATGATTTGCTCCGACAGGCGACCGATCAGCCCATGTTCCTCGGCGACCGGAATGAAGCGGTCGGGCTCGATCAGCCCGCTCAATGGATGGTTCCAGCGCGCCAGCACCTCGAAACCGATGATCTCGCCGGTAAGCAGGTCGATTTGCGGTTCGAAATAGGGAATGAACTGACCATGCTCGAGGCCGTAGCGGATCCCCTGCTCGATCTCGCCGTGAAGGACCAGCGCGCGCTCCATGCTTTCGTCGAACCATACCGGCCGGGCCGAACAGTTCGACTTGGCGCGATCGAGGGCGATGTCGGCCCGCCGCAGCAGGTCGGGGATCTGGCCTTCGCTGGGGTTGGACGCAGCAATGCCAATGTAGGCGCCGACCTGGACAAGGCGGCCCTCTGCCTCCATCGGCCGGGTGACGGCGCGCAGCAGGCGCTCAGCCATCTGCTCGGCTTCCGGCACATGTTCGGCCGGCGAGGCGATGGCGATGGCGAATTCGTCGCCGGCGAGGCGCGCGACCAGGCCGCCCGCCGACTGCTGCTCCAGCGAAGCGGCGATCATCCTGAGCACCTTGTCCCCGACATCATAGCCGTGACGGTCGTTGATCGCCTTGAAGCGGCTGAGCTGCAGCGAGAAAATGGTCAGCTGGTGGCCTTGGCTTGCGGCAGCCTGGCGTAGCTCCTCGCCGCGGTCGGCGAACCCCTTGCGGTTGAGCAGGCCGGTCATGCCGTCGGTCGAGGCGATCAGCGCCGCCCGGGCCTCGCCGTCGCGGCGAGCCTCGGCTTCGTGGACGAGGTCGACGTAGCGGCGCCAACCGAACAGGATCAGTGCTAGGTTGAGGGTCAGCGCAGTCACCGCAATCTTGAGGTCGGCCTCCAGCCCTTTGCGTGCGAAGGTCAGTTGCTGGAAAATCTCGCTGCCGTTCCAGATGAGCAGCGCCATGGCGGCAATAAGGACAATAAGCACCAGCACGTCCCGCCTGGCGTTGGCGAGCGATTTGCTCCAGTCCCGCGACGCGGACCGTCGTGACGAATTACTGCCCACGACCTAGTGAATTAACGTGGATTGCTTAATTTTCTCTCCACGGTGGAGTATTATTGGGGGGCGCGAGCATTGAATTCGTCAGTCCCCCGGAGCGTCCGAGCAAGCCGTGCCGGGGGCACGGCGGCGCAGGGCGGCTGGAATTCAAAGCATCATGCTCGGCCGCCCCCCGGACGGCCTGTGCCTGATGCTGGTGCGGACGGCGGGACTCGAACCCGCACACCCCGAAGGGCAAGGGATTTTAAGTCCCGTGCGTCTACCAATTTCGCCACGTCCGCTTCCGCCCCAATCTGGCCCCGGACGGACCTGGGCGCAATTACTCGGCAGCCTCGCCGCTTAAGTTCAGCCGCTCGCGCATTTCCTTGCCGGGCTTGAAATAGGGCACGCGCTTGGCATCGACGTCGACCGCCTCGCCGGTGCGCGGGTTGCGGCCGGTGCGCGCGTCGCGCTGGCGGGTCGAGAAGGCGCCAAAGCCGCGCAGCTCGACGCGGCCGCCCTTGGCCAGCTGGTCGGTAATCGAATCGAACACCGCGCTGACGACATTTTCGACCTCGCGCTGCGAGAGATCGGGAAAGTCACTGCACAGCTTTTGCACCAGCTCGGAACGGATCATCGAGGCCCCGCTTTGAATTCAATGGTTTGTGACGCCGCCCCCCGGCGCTGGCGCATTGCCTATCAGCGTCAATCGCAAAGGAAAAGGGCACAGATGCATTGCTGCACCCGCGCCCTTCAACTTCGTTCCGCGGTGGGACAAAAATCCCACTACGGCAATGGCTTGCTTACTCGCCGTCGGCCTCGCTGGCCTCGGCTTCGGCCGGTGCGGCCTCGGCTTCGGCTGGAGCGGCTTCGACCTTCTCGGCCTTGGCGGCCTTGGCCTTCTTCGGCTTGGCTTCAGCCTTCTCGGCCTTCTCGGCCTTGGGCTCGGTCTTGGCGGCCTTTTCCTTCAGCGCTGCGCCGAGGATGTCGCCGAGCGACGCGCCGCTGTCTGACGAGCCATACTGCGCCACGGCCTGCTTCTCTTCGGCGATCTGCAGCGCCTTGATCGAGAAGTTGGGCTTCTTCGAACGGTCGAAGCCGATCACCTGCACGTCGAACTTCTGGCCGACCTGGAAGCGCTCCGGACGCTGCTCGTCGCGGTCGCGGCCAAGGTCAGTGCGCTTGATGAAGCCGGTCGCGCCATCGTCGCCAACCTGGACCTCGAGGCCGCCATCGCGGACTTCGAGCACGGAGACGGTGACCGTCTCGCCCTTGTTGACGCCCGAGCCCGAGGCACCGCCGCCGACCGCGACGCCGCCGCGCTCAAGCTGCTTCATGCCGAGCGAGATGCGCTCCTTTTCGACATCGACGTCGAGCACGACCGCCTTGACACTCTCGCCCTTGCGGTGAAGCGCGAGGGCTTCCTCGCCCGACACGCCCCAGGCGATGTCCGACATGTGGACCATGCCGTCGACGTCGCCGTCGAGGCCGATGAACAGGCCGAATTCGGTCGCATTCTTGACTTCGCCCTCGACGGTCGAGCCAACCGGATGCTTTTCGGCGAAGTCGGTCCAGGGGTTCGACTGAGCCTGCTTGAGGCCGAGCGAAATCCGGCGCTTCTCCTCGTCGACCTCGAGCACCTTCACTTCGACTTCCTGCGAAGTGGAGACGATCTTGCCCGGATGGACGTTCTTCTTGGTCCAGCTCATCTCGCTGACGTGGACCAGGCCTTCGATGCCCGGCTCCAGCTCGACGAACGCGCCATATTCGGTGATGTTGGTGACGCGGCCGGTGAAGGTGCCGTCGACCGCATACTTGGCCGCCGCGCCTTCCCACGGATCCGCCTCAAGCTGCTTCATGCCGAGCGAAATGCGCTGGGTGTCGCGGTTGATGCGGACGATCTGCACCTTGACGGTATCGCCGATGGCGATGACCTCGCTCGGGTGCTGGACGCGCTTGTAGCTGATGTCGGTGACATGCAGCAGGCCGTCGATGCCGCCGAGGTCAACGAACGCGCCATAATCGGTGATGTTCTTGACAACGCCGTCGATCACCTGGCCCTCGGCCAGCGTCTGGATCAGGCCCGAACGCTGCTCGGCGCGGGTTTCCTCGAGGATCGCGCGGCGCGAGACGACGATGTTGCCGCGGCGGCGGTCCATCTTCAGAATCTGGAACGGCTGCGGCAGGTCCATCAGCGGCTGAACGTCGCGAACCGGACGAATATCGACCTGGCTCCCGGGCAGGAACGCCACGGCGCCGCCGAGGTCGACGGTGAAGCCGCCCTTGACCCGGCCGAAGATCACGCCGTCGACGCGCTCGCCCTTTTCGAATTCCTTCTCCAGCTTGTCCCAGGCGGCTTCGCGGCGAGCGCGGTCGCGGCTCAGCATCGCTTCGCCCTGCGCGTTCTCGACGCGGTCGACGAACACCTCGACTTCGTCGCCGACCTTGATCTCGGCCTTCTGGCCCGGCGCGGCGAATTCGCGCAGCGCGACCCGGCCTTCGCTCTTCAGGCCGACGTCGATGACGGCGAGATCATTTTCGATCGCGGTGACGATGCCTTTGACGACCTTGCCTTCGAAGGTCTCGTTTTCGCCGCCCAGTGATTCATTGAGAAGTGCCGCGAAATCGTCGCGGCTCGGAAATGCCGTAGTGGCCATGCAAAATATACTTTCGAACTTCGGACTTTCATGCCGCCGCCGGCCACTTTGGCCGGGCTACCATATGGCGGACCTGGAAACCCTGTAATCCATCCCACCGGCCCCATGCCGGCGCGATATCCTTGGGCGATGAACCTTGCGGGATGCCGCTGTCCGAATGCGAGTATGAGGCATCGGCGCTAAGCCTTGCCTGCAAGCTCGCCAACTTTAGCGGGCATCCGGAAAGGGGAAACTCACGACCGCCGGACGCGCGGCCCTTAGCGGAGAGGGCGTGAGAGGGCAAGGATTGGATCGGCAAGCCCCGTCTCGACGCTGTCGCTTCCCAGACGTAGAAGCACGCTCATGACCGTCGTCGCCGCCTATCTCTATCGTGACGGGCACCGCATCCGCGAAGTGTCGATCGACGAGCGCATCGATTGCCGCGCGACCAAGAGCGAATATGTGTGGATCGGCATTGCCGACCCGACCGAGGCCGAGATGCACAGTCTCGCCAACAATTACGAGCTTCACCCGCTGGCGGTCGAGGATGCGATCAAGGGCGACCAGCTGCCCAAGATCGACGTCTATGACGATCAACTGTTCGTCGTCGCCCGCACTGCCTTTCTGATGGAAGACCATATCGATTATGGCGAGACCGCCATTTTCGTTGGCCACAGCCACATCATCAGCGTCCGCCACGGCTCGACTCGCGCCCACACCGCGCTCCGTGATCAGCTCGAGAAATCACCGCGGCTGCTGATGCACGGCGTCGATTATCTGCTCCACGCAATCCTCGATTACATCATCGACGGCTATATCCCCCTGATCGAGGACCTCGAGGAGGAAGTGCTGGAGATGGAGGAGCATGCCGTGGCCGGCTTCCTTGGTCGCGACGAGGTCAACCGCATCTTCACCGTCCGCCGCGAGCTGATCCGGTTCCAGCGGATCCTTGGCCCGATGAGCGAGGTGGCGACCAAGCTGGCGCGGCAGGAACTGCCCTGCATCGACGCCGAGGCGCGGCCCTATTTCCGCGACGTCCAGGACCATGTCCGCCGGGTCCAGGCGCGGGTCGACGGCCTGCACGAAGTGTTGACCAGCGTGTTCGAGCTTTCCACCCTGCTGGAGCAGCAGCGGCAGGGCACCATCACCCGCCAGCTCGCCGCCTGGGCCGCGATTCTCGCCGTCCCGACCGCCATCGCCGGTATCTACGGCATGAATTTCGAAAATATGCCGGAGCTGAAGACCAAGGACGGCTATTACGTCGTGGTCGCGGTCATCCTCCTGATCTGCGGCCTGCTCTTCCGCCGATTCCGCAAAGTCGGGTGGCTTTAGCGCTTGCGAACGATCATCGATCCACAATGCGTGCTGACGGAGGGGCTGGAGGCGATCTGGACCCAGTTCCAGCTGCCGACCGCCTTTCCGCCCGCCGCCCAGGCCGAGGCCGAAGCGGCCGCCAGGCGCACGCCGGATCGGCATACCGACCGGACGTCCATTCCGTTCGTCACGCTCGATCCGGCAGCATCGCGCGACCTCGACCAGGCGTTGGCCATCGAGGCGGCGGGAAGCGATCTGCTGCTCCACTATGCCATCGCCGATGTCGGCTGGTTCGTGCCTGGCGACGGGGCAATGGACGCCGAGGCGTGGGTGCGCGGCACGTCGCAATATCTCCCCGACGGCAAGGTCTCGCTTTATCCGACGGCGCTAAGCGAGGGTGCGGCCAGCCTGTTGCCGGACGGCGACCGGCCGGCGGCCATCTTCACCGTGCGGCTCGACCCGGCCGGCCTGGCAAAGCTGGACGGCGCCGAGCGGGCGCTGGTCCGCAGCCGGGCCAAGCTGGCCTATGAGACGGCGACGGAGGCTGACCTGCCGGCCGGCTTTTCCGAATTTGCACGGCGGGTCGAGGCGGCCGAGGTGGCGCGCGGCGGGGCCCGGATCGAGCCGCCCGAGCAGGAGGTGGTCAGCGAGAATGGCTGCTACCGGCTGCGTTTCCGCCCGCAGAGTTGGGCCGAGCAGAAGAATGTAGCGCTGTCGCTGGCGACCAATCTGGCGGTGGCCGACGCACTGCTAAAGGCCAAGACCGGCTTGTTCCGGACGATGCCCGAGCCAATGGAGTGGGCGGTGCGGCGGCTCCACCATACCGCCAAGGCGCTGGGCATCGATTGGCCCAAGAAAGAACCGCTGCAGCAACTCGAGCATCGGCTGAGCCCGGAAGATCATAACCAGGCGGCGTTGATGATCGCCATCCGCCGGGCCAGTCCTGGCGCCGCCTATGAACCTTATCGCGCGGGCGTGACGCCATGGCACTCGGCGATGGCCGCGACCTATTGCCATGCCACCGCACCGCTCAGGCGCCTCGCCGACCGGTTCGTGGTCGAGACCGCGCTGGCCATCGCCAACGGCCAGCCGGTGCCCGAGGCGGCGCTGGCGGCGTTCGAGCAATTGCCCCATGTCATGGCCAAGGCTGATGGCCTCGCCGGCCAAATCAACCGGGCGGTGGTCGACCTCGCCGAGGCGGTTGCGCTGGAAGGGCGCGAGGGAGAGACATTCAATGCCGTGGTGACCGACACCGACCAGCGCGGCGCGCGAATCCAGATCTGCTCGCCGCCGGTCATCGCTCGGCTGAAGGACAAGGAACTGCTGCCCGGAACCGACCTCAAGGTCCGGCTCGACGCGGCCGACCCGGTCAACCGCACCGTCCAATTTTCAAGCGTGGGCTAAGCGCGCCTCGACCAGGGCGATCGCAGCGGCGATCGCTTCGTCGACGTCCATGTCGCTGGTGTCGAGCAGGTCGGCATCATCGGCCTGCCTTAGCGGCGCGGCGGCGCGGTGGCTGTCGCGCTCGTCCCTCGCCCGAATATCGATCAGCACATCTTCATAATGGGCGGGCATCCCCCGCTCGAGCAGCTCGCGAACGCGGCGCTGGGCGCGAACCTCGGGTGAGGCGGTGACGAACAGCTTGGCCGTGGCATTGGGCGCGATCACCGTGCCGATGTCGCGACCGTCAAGCACCGCACCGTCGCTGCTGGCGGCGAAGCTGCGCTGGCGCTCCAGTAAGGCCGCACGAACACCGGGATAGGCCGAGATGCGGCTGGCGATGGCGCTAACCGCCTCGCTCCTCAATTCGGGATCGGACGGATCGACCTGGGCGACGCCTTCGCAGGCACGCACCGCCTCGAACTCGCTGCCCGGACTGCCGCCGAAGCGGAACATGGTCAGGGCCACGGCGCGATACAGCATGCCGGTATCCATGTGCGGCGGGCCAAAATGCTTCGCCAGCGCCCGGGCGATGGTGCCCTTGCCGCTGGCCGCGGGGCCATCGACCGCGATAACGATGGGGCTTGTCGAGGAACTCATGGAAGCGGCGCTTTGACAGGGGCATTGCGCTATGGCAAGGCGCCCGCCGATCGACGGTCGCCCCTTTGCGGCGACCGCCACCCAAACACATGGAGTGATGACCCGATGGTCAATCCCGAATGGGGCACCAAGCGCACTTGTCCCAAATGCTCGACCCGCTTTTACGATCTCGGCAAGGACGAGCCGATTACCTGCATCAATTGCGGCAATGCCTGGATGCCGGAGCCGGTGCTGAAGTCGAAGCAGCCCCTGCCGTTCGAGGTCGCTGCGCCTGAAAAGGTCAAGGAGGCCGACGAGGACCTGGCCGCCGAAGAGCTGGTGCCCGACGAGGATGAAGAGCCCAGCGCCGACGACGAGGTCGATCTGCAGACCGGCGAAGACGACCTTGGCGTCGCCACCGGCGACGAAGACGAAGAGGTTTGATCTAAAGCGCCTTGAGGGTGCGTTTTTCCCGTTGGCAGACGAGAAAGCATCCCCTAAGGGACGCGACCACCACGCCCCATCGAAGTATTACTTTGATGGGTTCCGGGGGACGGGGCCGTAGCTCAGCTGGGAGAGCGCTGCAATGGCATTGCAGAGGTCAGGGGTTCGATCCCCCTCGGCTCCACCATCCGTCAAAGAAAAGGCGCCTTCCGGGCGCCTTTTTCATGCCCGCGGCAAAGCAATTGAGCCGGTCGGCACGTCGTGGCGTCAAGCGCTGCGCATAATAAAAAAGCGGCGGCGTCTTGCGACGCCGCCGCCTCTTTTGATTAACCTGTCGAAGATTAACCGGCCGCGAGCTCGTTCGACACGTTGTTGAACGTGCTGCCGAGCTGGTTACCAATGTTGCCCATAGCGGCAATAGCGGCAACGGCAATGAGAGCGGCAATCAGGCCGTACTCGATCGCGGTTGCACCCTTCTTCGACTTAATCAGCTTAAGAAACTTGGCCATCTCTGGTCTCCTTTAGGCTCCACACGGGAATCCACATTTTCCCCACCTCCGCGGAACGAAAGCGCGTCGGTTGCCTGTAGGATTACGACTGCAAGGGTTGAGAAAGCTTTAAAGGCGGCGGTTTCGAAACGTTAACCGTAATTTTTTTAACCGGCGTCAGTTTTCGCCGACAAGCTTCCCGATTGCCTCGATAATCTTGCGGATGGCCTGGCCGCCATCGCTCCATTCGTCAGGCAGCGGGCTCTTCTTTTCCGGTTCGCGGCGCTCCGGGACGCGGAAGCCGGCCGGCAGCGGCGGGCCGCGGCGACCGTCGATGGTCAGCGCCGGGGCCATAAACCTCCGCCAGATCTCGGCCGGGGCACTGCCGCCGGTGATTCGTCCCAGCGTACGATCGTCGTCATGGCCGACCCACACGCCGACCACCAGATTGCCCGCAAAGCCGACGAACAGGGCATCGCGGTTGTTCTGCGTGGTGCCGGTCTTGCCGAAGGTCGGAGTCGTGAGGGCAGCACGGCGGCCGGTGCCCTTGTTGGCCGCAGCCCACAGCAAATCGAGCATCGGCGCCCGGTCGCGGCGGTCATCGAGCTGGCCGCCGCGAGCGAAGAAGGATGACAGGCCGGCCTGCTCCTCCTCGCCCAGCGGCAGGCCGCGCGGCTCGACCGGATAGCGGCCCCCGGAGATGGCGGCGTAGGCCGAGGTCAGTTCGAGCAGGCTGACCGCGGAGGTACCGAGCGACAGGCTCGGCCGGTCGACAAGCGGCGAATCGATGCCAAGATCGCGCGCCGCGCGGATGACATTCTGCCGGCCAACTTGTTCGGCCAGCCGGACAGTGGCGGCATTACTTGATCGGGCAAACGCCTCGCGCAGCGTGATCTGGCCGCGATAGACGCCGTCATTATTGCCAGGCGACCAGCCATCGACCGTGATTGGTCGATCGTCGATCAGGCTGTCCGGTGTGTAGCCGGCTCGCAGGGCGGCCAGGTAGACGAACAGCTTGAACGCGCTGCCCGGCTGGCGGCGGGCCTGGGTGGCGCGGTTGAACGGGCTTTGGCCGTAATTGCGGCCACCGACCATCGCTACGACCCGCCCGTCGGGGCGCATCGCCACCAGGGCAGCCTGGGCATCGCCGATGCGGGCGCCCGCAATCGCCTGTGACGCCAGCCGCTGCAGATCGGCATCGAGCGTGGTCGACACCCTGACCTCGCCATAATCGGCGTCGAAGGCCTGCGCGGCCTGCGGAGCGACCCAGTCGGCGAAATAGGTGCCGGCCGGAACCGTGCTGTTGTCCCCGACCGGCCGGGCGGATGGCGTCGCCTTGGCGCGTGCCTGGCTGATGTAGCCATTGTCGGCCATTTCCTGCAGCACCAGCCGGCTGCGCTTCTGCGCAAGCGCCAGATTATGAGTCGGGGCGAGGCGTGACGGTGCCTGGACCATGCCGGCCAGCATTGCCGACTGGGCCAGAGTCAGGCGCTCCGGCTCGCGGTCGAAATAATGGCGTGATGCTGCGCGCAACCCATAGACACCGTCGCCGAAGTAGACGCTGGACAGGTAGCGGGAGAGGATTTCGTCCTTGGTCAGCCAGCCTTCCAGCCAGAAGGCGATGATCACCTCCTGCGCCTTGCGCTTCAGCGACCGGTCGGAAGACAGGAAGCTGGTCTTGGCCAACTGCTGGGTCAGCGTGCTGCCGCCCTGGCGCACTCCCCCGGCCTTTACATTGGCGACCATGGCGCGGCCGATGGCGCGCGGGTCGACGCCCCAATGGCTGCGGAACCGGCGGTCCTCGATGGCGATGAAGGCGTTGGGAGTCAGCGGATCGAGCTTGGCCACTTCGACCGGCTCGTCCTTGACCGCGCCGCGCCGGGCAATTGCCTTCCCTTCCTGCGACAACAGCAGCATCGCTGGATCGTCGAGCGGCTCCAGCGCGCGGCTCAGCGGCGCGGTGATGATCAGCCACAGCAAGGTGATAAGCAGCAGCGCGCCAAAGGCAGTGAAGCCCCAGCGCCACCAGCGGCGGCGCGGACGTTGTGCGTCGCCAGCCGGCACGGCAGGCGGAGCTCCCGGCGCCGGGCGGCCGAACGGGTCCGGCAACACCTCCACATCGGCCCCGCCGCGCTGCCAAATGCCATGCCCAAGGGCGTCGTGTTCGGCCATCTCTCCCCTTCCGGCCCGTCAACGCCGGCCGAACTGCTTTAGTTAAGTAAAACAGTCCGAAGCCAATATCCAGTGGTTGATGAACGGCGCATGTGAGCTAAACCCGGTGCCGATGGCCACCCGCGTCCCTGACCGCATCCTGACAGCCATGCTGCTGGCGGCGACGCTGGCGTTGGCGGGATGTGGGAAGCAGAACGAAGGCGTCGCGCGAGTCGGGGCGATCGGCCCGACCCCCAGGCTGGTCGAGACCGTCACCGGCCCGCTGTCGCCGGGCGACGCGCTGCTCCGCGAGAATATGGCCCAGGGGCTGGTTCGCTTCGACGAACGCGGCCAGGTCGTCCCGGGACTCGCGGAACGGTGGAACGTCAGCGACGACGGGCTCAGCTATATTTTCCGCCTGCAGACGGGCGAATGGCCGGACGGGCGCAAGATCCGCGCCGACGAGGTGGCCCGGATCCTAAGCCGCCAGCTTCGCGAGAATAGCGGCAACCCATTGAGGGATACGCTCGGCGCGGTCAGCGAAGTCGTGGCGATGACCGACCGGGTGATCGAAATCCGGCTGCTCGCGCCGCGGCCCAACCTGCTCCAGCTGCTTGCCCAGCCGGAATTTGGATTGGTTCGCGCCAGCGTCGGGACCGGTCCGTTTGGCGTTCCGTCGCCGGACGAGGCGGCCGCCATTCCGGCGGAAGAGGACAATAAGGGCGCGTTGCTGCTCACGCACCGGGTTCGCATCCCCGATGCCGAGGACCCGATCGAGAAGGTACGGATCATCGGGGGCAAGGCAGCGCCGCTCGCCGCGGCGTTCGCCGATGGCAAGCTTGACCTGGTGGTCGGCGGCACACTCGATGATCTGCCAATCGCGCTGGCCCAGAAAATGCCGCGCGGCGCGCTGCGGTTCGACCCGGTGGCCGGACTATTCGGCCTTGTACCGACCAAGCGCAACGATGCGGTGCAGGAGGTCGATGTTCGTCACCTGCTCAGCCGGGCGATCGACCGGTCGGCGCTGATCAATGGACTCCAGGTCAGTGGACTGGCGCCGCGGGCGACCCTTCTCCAGGCCGGCTTGGAAGGAATCGGGCCGCCCCTGCAGCCGGCATGGCTGGGCCAGCCCGCGGCAGAGCGGCGGGCGAGCCTCGTGGCCGAGGCCAATCGCATCTTCGGCCATACCGACCGGCCAACCCTGAGGATCGCCATCCCGGACGGGCCGGGCGGAAAATATCTGCTCGCGCGGCTCGGCTATGACTGGGCGCCGCTCGGGATCAAGGTGGAGCGCGCACCCAGCGCGGCCTCGGCCGACCTGGTGTGGATCGACGAAGTCGCCCCGTCGACCTCGCCGGCCTGGTTCGTGCGGCGCTTCCGCTGCGGCGAGGCCGCGATCTGCCTCGATAAGGCCGAACCGCTGCTGGCCCAGGCGCGTGCCACGGTTGACGGTGTGCAACGCGGCATCCTGTTCATGCAGGCGGCGCAAATGATGGACCAGGCGCAGCTGTTCATTCCGATCGCCGCGCCGATCCGCTGGTCGCTGGTGTCGGGCCGCGCCCCGGGGTTCGAGGAAAATCCGTTCGCGCTGCACACGCTGGTGGGCCTCGCCAACGAACGGTACAGCGACAGCCGCTAGGCAAGCGCGGCGGCCATCAACCGCTGGCACCCCGGGGAACCTGCCAGCAGCGTCTGGCGCTGATTACGATGGAGTAAACCAGGCTGCCGCGGCCATTTCCAAGCACCGGAGCCCTGTGTAGGAACATCGCCCCATGGCCGACCAGATTGACCAGCCGACCCCGAAGATGGGCCGCGAGCTGCCGCTCGGCACCGATGCGCGGTCCGTCCGCCAGCGGATCGAGGTCATGGAAAAGCTGCTCGAGCGGATGTTCGTCATTCCCGGCACCAACAGGCAAGTCGGGCTCGACGTGATCCTCGACTTCATCCCCATCGTCGGCTCGATCAGCGCGGCGGCGCTTGGCAGCTACATCGCCTGGGAAGCGCGCAATCTCGGCATGTCGAAGTGGCAGATCACGCGGATGGCCGGCAATATCGGGTTCGACATGCTGCTTGGCGCCATCCCCTGGGTCGGCGCCATCCCCGACCTCTTCTTCCGGTCCAACTCGCGCAATTTGCGGATCATCAAGCGCCACCTCGACAAGCATCATCCGCACACCAAGACGATCGACGTCGGGGCGCGCTGACATGGCTAGCCCGCCCCCGCCTGTCGGCGTTTACGAGCCCTTTGTGCGGCACGGCGAGCTGGTCGCCATCTCGGGAATCAGCTCGGCCCGCGACGGTGTCCTGATCACCGGCAAAGTCGGCCACGACCTTGGCCTTGTACAGGCGCAGGAGGCGGCGCGGCGCGCGGCGGAAAATCTGCTGGCGGTGCTGATCGAAGCCGCGGGCGGCGATGAAGCGGCGATCCGGCAGGTGCTGATCGTCAGGGGACAGGTCAACGCCAGTGACGATTTCGCCCAGGTCCACAAGGTGATCGATGCGGCCTCGGAGCTGCTGATCGAACGGCTCGGCGACAGGGGCCGCCATGCGCGCACCGCGATTGGCTGCGCGACCCTGCCCAATAATAATGCCGTGACGCTGGAGGCGCTGGCAATCGTCGCCTATCCATCCGCCCAGTCATGAAGAATTGGGTCAAAGACGTCCATTTCCGGTCCCTGCTGAAGAACAGCGGCTACCTGGCGGCTTCGCGGGTCGTAATCGCGATCGCGGGGCTGGCCTCGCTGGCCCTGGCCGGCCGCGGCCTTGGCGTACTGTTGCTCGGGACGCTGATCCTCATCACCAGCTATGCCAAGGCGGCCAGCGGGATCAGCAAGTTTCAATCGTGGCAGCTGATCGTCCGTTACGGCGGGCAAGGCATGGCGGAGGGCGATCCGGACAAATTCAAGACGTCGACCGGTTTTGCCTTCGCCCTCGACGTCGTCAGCGGCATCGGCGGAATGTTGCTGGCGGTGCTTATCTTGCCGTTCATCAACCAATGGGTCGGGGTCGACGACAAATACCTCTGGGTGACGATGCTTTATTGCACGCTGCTCCCGACGATGGGCGCGGCAACGCCGACTGGCGTGCTTCGGGCGCTCGACCGCTTTGATCTGATCAGCTGGCAGGAGGCCAGCTACCAGATCGTTCGGGCAATCCTGTCCGTGGTCGCGTTTGTCGCGGATGCCCCGTTCGAAGCCTGGCTGGCGATCTGGTACATAACTGACCTTGGCGGAGACCTTTATTTCTGGTTTCTCGCCTGGCGGGAATTGAAGCGTCATGACCTGCTCGACGGGATTACGCCGACACTCCGGCCGACCAGCCTGCCTGGCGCCTGGCGGTTCGCCATCAATGTCAATTTGACGACGACAATTAACACGGTGTGGGGACCGATCGGTCGTCTTGTGGTCGGCGGATTGCTGGGACCGGCCGGCGCTGCCCTTTTCCGCGTTGCATCGAGCCTCGCCGACAGCGCCCAGAAGCCCGCCGACATGCTTGCAAAGGCCTTCTATCCCGAGATCGTCCGCATGGACCTTACATCGAAGCACCCGTGGCGGCTGATGCTGCGCGGCACCGCGGTCGCCAGCGTGCTGGCACTGGTTGCGGTCCTGATTCTGCTGGTCGGCGGCAAGCCATTGCTAAACCTGGTCTTCGGCAAGGAATTCATCGGCGCCTATGCGCCGTTGATGGTGTTGATCGTCGTGCCATTGCTGGGGGTGCTCAGTTTCCCGCTGGCGCCGATGCTGTTCGCGCTCGGCCGGTCGGACGGGCCGCTCAAGGCCAGGCTGGTTGGCTCAGCGACGTTCCTGCTGATCATTGCCCCGCTATCATGGAGGTTTGGCGTGATCGGCGCGGCGCTGGCCTATGTTATCGGCAACGTCGTGCAGGTCGGGCTAATGATGATCCATGTCTGGGCCGAATATCGCCGTGTGAAGGCCGGGACCGTAGCTGGTTGACGTGATGCTGCTTGAGCCGCACGACGGCAGCAGCGTCAGCCGTGGGTCAAAGCTGCCTTGCCCAAACGTCGGTCCTCAAATGAAGCCGCTGCTTCCACCCACCATCGCCCCGTAGCGACGAAAAAAAGCCGGTCATGGCCTCGCGGACCGGGGCGGTCATGGTGTCGGCGCCTCGCTCGAAGGTCGCGGCAGCCAGATCAGCCTTGCCATACGTCAGCAGCAGCACAATCGCCTTGAGCGCGACATCCGGTCCATTGGCCATTCCCCCGGCCTCGATCCGGCGCCACAGCATATCGGGTTCGATAACGAAGATCGCATCGCAAAAGCCAAGCCTGCCGGCGCGCATTCCATCGCCCAGGCTGGGGTCTTCGACGCCGGAACCGTTGCGGTAGCGGTAACGTTTGAGGCGGCGGACATCAAACAGGCCAAAGCCGTGGCCGCGCATGCGAGCGACAATCTGGTCGAACGTCTCCTGCCCCTCATAGCGTGCGGCGAAGCTGCATTCGATTTCAGCCAGGAGAATCGAGTTGCCAAGCGCTTCGCCCGCCCCGGCGATAACCGCCGCTTCGCCGCCTTGAACATCAATCTTGATGGCGTCGGGGATCAATCTTTCGAGCTGAAGTAGTGGGTCAAGCCGTGCCATAGGCGCCTCGATCTCGCGCACGATTTGGACATGTTCCGGTTTCTTCCAGAAGGGCGCGAAGAAGGCAGGGTCGGGCGCGAGGGTCGAACTCATGGTCTCGCGGCGGGTTACTTTGAGGGTGGCCGTTCCCTCGCGATCTCCAATCAGGAAAGGAAAATAATGCGCCGACGCTTTGCTTTCCCTGGGCTCGAGCGGATCGAAGTTGACGGTCACCAGATGCGGCGCGAGCGCAGCCCACCGCCGATGCAGGCCACCGATCGCGCCAACATCGACCACGGTTAGCCGAAAGTCGGCCGGGAGCCTGGCGAACAAGGGTCGAAGATCGGTAGCAAATGGATTTCGCATCGGCGCAACGTAAAGAGCGGTACAGCGAAAAGCGAGTGTGACGCCCCTGCAAAGCCGGGCAGCCTTGCCGGCATTGCTTAGGCTAGGGATTCGACCACCGCGATCGGTGTCCACGGGCCAAGCCCATATTCGGTCGCGAACCCCGTCGGGAACTGCTCGCCGGCGTGAATGCCGCCCTGCACGAATATCGCGTCATAACCCTGCCGCGCCGCGCCGAGCATGTCGGTCACCAGCGCGTCGCCCACGGCAAGCACCGACTCCCGCGGCGGATCGCCGGCCAGGCCCAGGGCATGCTCATAAATGGTCGGATAGGGCTTGCCGTACCAGGCCACCGGGCCGCCAATTGCCGCGTAGGCGTCCGCCAGTGCGCCAGCGCATAGCTCGGGCACGCCGCCCTGGATGACGACGCGGTCCGGATTGAGGCAGTGGAACAGCACCTGTCGCTCGGCCAGCGCGCGCAACTGATCTTCATAGTCGGCGACGCTGTCCCGTTCGTCGTCGAGCCCGGTCACGGCGATTTCGTGAAAGTCCTGCTCGACAAAGCCTAGACCGCGGCCTTCGAGGTTGGCGCGGTCCTCGCGCGTGCCGAGGAAGCCGGTCGGGTGGTGAAGCCGCTGGATCGCGGCAATGCCCGCCTCGCCACTGGTCGAAATGCCGTCCCAGCAGTCGCGGTTGAGGCCCAGCCGGGTCAGCTGCGCCTCGACCGCGTCGGCGGTGCGCGGAGCATTGGTGATGAGCACGACCTTGCGTCCCTCGCTTCGCCACTGGTGCAACCGATCGCAAACGCCCGGATAGAGCGTCACGCCGTCATGGACGACACCCCAGATGTCGCACAGGATGACGGAATATCTGGCGGGCAGTTGATCCCAAAACGCCATGCGGGGCTGGTCAGTCGCCGCTGATCTTGGGCCGGCCGACGTCGCCCTGCCCGACCGTGCGTCCCGCCATCTCCAGCATCCGCTCAAGCGGCACGCGCGCCTTGTCCATGATCTCCTGCGACAGCTCGATCCGCGGCTGCAGGTCGCGCAGCGCGACGTACAATTTCTCCAGCGTGTTCAAGGCCATGTAGGGGCACATGTTGCAGTTGCAGTTGCCGTCGCCGCCGGGGACCCCGATGAAGGTCTTGTCCGGCGCGGCCTTC
Organism: Sphingomonas sp.; assembly: GCF_023266535.1. GTDB lineage: Bacteria > Pseudomonadota > Alphaproteobacteria > Sphingomonadales > Sphingomonadaceae > Sphingomicrobium. Next base: position 18,221 of record NZ_JAHFPY010000056.1, read on the forward strand.
TCCATCTGGTGGATGATGTGCGGCTCG
>NZ_JAHFPY010000057.1:2500-17712 GCF_023266535.1 Sphingomonas sp.
GCCCCCGGTCGTTTAGTTCCGGGTGTCGGTAGCCGACAAAGAGAGACACGAACACGGTGGCGGTCCGTGAAGGCCGCCGCCGCTGCTGTGAGGGGGCATATATGGAGGACCCGCCGGAGGGTCAACCGACTTTTTCAAAAAATCGGGAACGAGCCTGTCACAGGACTGTAAAGCGTTGGAAATCCGCGCTTTCCGGTGTCGCTACGCCTGCTGGATGTAGGTTCTCAAGGCGTCGGCCTCGGCTTCGATCCGCTCGATTCTATGCTTCACCAGGTCGCCGATCGAGACGATTCCCCGAATCTCGCCCGATTCAACGACGGGCAAATGGCGGATCCGGCGCTTGGTCATGGTCCCCAGCGCGGCAAGGATCGGGGTACGGGGATCGACCGTTTCGACCGGCGAGGTCATCACCCGCTCGATCGGCCAGTCGAGCACGCCCGAACCATTGTCGGCGACACAGCGGACGAGGTCGCGCTCGGAGAAGATGCCGCAAATGCCACCCTGGTCGATCACCGGCACGGCGCCGATGCGCTTTTCCGCAAGCAAGCTCACAGCCTCGCGCACCTGGGTGCCGGCGCGAACCGTCGCAATTTCGCTACCCTTGGTTGAAAGTATCGCCGCGATGGTCATCGGCGCCGCCTTTCCTTTATCCTTTGGCTGCATGTGCGCGTTGAAAGTCGCAGATTCAACCGCCAAATGGCGGAATATGTCGCATCATGTCCCGACCCCGCCGCTGGAACCGCTGAGGCGCCAGTTCCTGAAGATCATGAAGTGGGGCGCGCTGCTCTCGCTGGCAATCGCCGCGCTGGCGGTGGTGCTGGTCGCCCGCGGTGATCAGACCGTCCATATTCATATGCTGATCGCGACGGCGCTGGGGGTCGGCCTCAGCGTGATGCTAGGCATTGCCCTGATGAGCCTGGTGTTCCTGAGCAGCCGGATGGGGCAAGACGAGAACGCCGCCGATCACCGCCAGAAGGAAAAGCATGACAATCGACCATAAGAACCCGGTGTTGCGGGTCGTTCCCGGACCCGGCGACATCAACGCCAATGGCCATATCTTCGGCGGCTGGGTCTTGTCGCAGATGGACATCGCCGCCGGCATCGTCGCGTCGCGGCGGGCGGGCGGATCGGTGGCGACCATCGCGATCGAGCGGATGGAATTCATCGCCCCGATTCATCTGCGCGACGTGATCAGCGTGTTCGCCGAGGTCGAACGGGTCGGCCGGACGTCGATGGCGATCCGGATCGAGGTCATCGCGACGAGGGATCGCGGGGTAACCGACATCAAGGTCACTGAAGCATTGTTCACCTTCGTCGCGCTGGACAAGCAGCACTGCCCGCGTCCGGTCGACCCGGCCTGAACGAGAAAGGCCCTCGTCCGAAGACGAGGGCCGTTCCGTACGCACTGTTCCCAGAAGGGGAAGGCTTAGAACTCGAGCTGGGCGCGGACCGCGAAGGTGTCGAAGCTGAACTCGCGCTTGTTGACCGGCTCGCTGAGATCCTGACCCAACGCATTGCGCGGGCCGCCCGTGACGTTGACGTGGCCGTACTGGGCCATGAAGCGGACATAATCCATCGGGTTCCAGATCACGCTCAGCTGGTAACCGAGCTGCTTGCCGCCATTGACGTAGGTCGGCGCGGCCAGCGAAGCCGAGCTGCTGTCGACATCGTCGGTCAGGTCGACATAATCAACGCGGCCGTTGACCTGGATGGCGCCCCAGCCGCCGTCCTGGAACGGCTTTTTGACCTTGGTGCGATCCCATTTGCCGCCCTTGTAGCCACGGGTTTCGCCGGTCAGGTAATAGCCGAGTTCGACATAGCCGCCCATGAACGACGGGTTGCCGTTGTAGCCGGTGCCGCTGCTGTTGTTGTTGTCGTTCGGATCCGAGTTGAGGATCGCGATCTCGCCCGGCGTGTAGGCATGGCGGACCCACACCTTCTGGCCTTCGGCGACGACATGCAGGCTCTTGTGGATCGCCGCCAATTCGACGCCGAGCGTATCGTCGCCCTTCGAGGCGATGTTGCCGGTATCGATGAACCGCTGATCGGTGATCTGGGTCAGCGGACGCGTGCGATATTGGGTCTGCTGGCCTTCGAGATTGGCCGTGCGGTGCTGGAAGTTCAGACCGGCGTGGATGCGGGTCGAGCCCAGCGTCGGCGTCCACAAAGCGCGAAGCGACGCCTGCCAGCCGGTGCGGGTGAAGCTGTTGGCGAGGCTCGATCCGCTGACCGAAATATCGTCGATCGGAGTCGAGAAGATGCCGGCCTGGACCAAATAGCTGTCGGCTTTCTTGTCGGACAGTTGCAAGCCGATGCCGAGGCGGCGGTTATAGTTGAACGCGTCGGTAAAGGAGGCGCGTTCGAGGAAGCTGCCGAGGCGCGAGCTGGTCATCGTTTCCAGGCTCGAATAGGGGTAGAAGTTACCCACCGCGATCTGGATCGGCGCCGACTTCATGTCGTAAGTGAGGATGATGTCCTCATAGCCGACGGTTGCCTGGGCGAAGTTCAGTTCGAACTTGTAGCCGAAGCCGCCGGGCAGGGAGCCTTCCGCACCGATCACCAGACGGCGGGCGCGCGAGTTGAAGCCGAGGTTGGCGAAGTTGATACCGCCAACCGTGCCGCGACGCTGGTCGCCTTCGGGGAAGCCGACCCAGCCGGCATCCCACTGCATGAAGCCCTTGGGCTTGAAGGTGAAGCCGGAATCCTTGTCGGCCAGCTCCGGTGCGCCCTTCCAGGTCGGAGTCGATTTGGCCTGGCCGGCCTGGATCTGCGCAATCGATTCCTGCAGCGCTTCGACCTGGGCCTGGAGCAATTCCAGCTTGGCCTGTGCGTCGTCGAGGTCCTGCGCCTGCTGAATGGCGGCGTCGGCGGTTGCATCCGACGTGTCAGGCTGAGCCTCGGCCGGTTGCTCGGCCGGAGCCGGGTCCTGCGCGAAAGCCGCGCTGCTCATGACAAGGGCGCTACCGGCGAGCAGCGCGCGAATGAAATTACTACGCTTCATTGTTATTCCTTTCCCCCCGCCTCACCTGCCTGGTGAGGCTGATTCGCGCCGCCCGAAGGCGGCGCGCATGAATTGCATGACGAACGATTCCTACTTGAGCTCGGCGAACTTGACTGGGGTCAGGTTGCGCGCGGCCTGCTGTGCCCGGGCTCGAACTCCATTTGGCGCGGCGATCAGGCCCGCCTGCCGCAAATAGCCGCCGGGGCCAAATGCGCTCTCCTTGGTGAATTCCGCGACAAAGGCGCGAACCGCCGGGATCGCCGCAACGTGCGCGTTTTTCACGTACACATAGAGCGGACGCGCGCCCGGATACTTGAATGCGCTGATATTCTCGTAGGTAGGCTGGATGCCATTAATTGTGAGACCCTTCACCTGGCTCAGATTTTCCTCGAGGTACGAATAGCCGAAGATGCCAATCGTCCCAGGGTTCGCCTCGATCTTTTGAACGATCAGATTGTCGTTCTCGCCCGCCTCGATGAATGCGCCGTCTTCGCGCATCGCGGTGCAGATCTGCTTATATTTAGTCTCATCGGCCTTCTTGACCGCTGCCATCCCCGGGTTGGTGTCGCAGCCGGCGGTCATGATGAGCTCGCCCAGCGCGTCACGCGTGCCGCTGGTCGGCGGCGGACCATATACGCGGATCGGGATAGCAGGCAGGCGGGCATTGACATCTTTCCATGTCTTGGCCCGGTTGGGCTTGCCAAAGGGCGTACGGGCCAGCGCCATGTAAACATCCTTGGTGGTGACACCTGACAGCGGGCTGCTCTTGGCCGTCGCGAATGCGATGCCGTCGATGCCAACTTGAATTTCAGTGACTTCCTTGACGCCATTGGCAGCGCACAGCTTGGCTTCCGAGGCCTTCATCCGGCGCGAGGCATTTTCGATATCGGGGAAGCGCTCGCCGACGCCGGCGCAGAACAGCTTCATCCCGGCGCCCGTACCGGTCGATTCGATGATCGGCGTACCCAGCCGCGGGTTGGCACGAGCGACTCGCTCGGCCACAGCCTTCGCAAACGGATAAACCGTCGAGCTGCCGACCGCACGCATGCCACGCGCATCGGCCATTGCCGGAAGTGAGAGTGCGGCTACCGCGGTAGCGGCATAAATCAAAGTCTTCGAGGTCATGTGACAAGTCCCTTTGGGCGAACACCTCCGTTCGCCGACAGGGAGCGGACTAAGCCGGGGCCGAGACGCAATCGTGACTTTAATATTACCGTTTCGTGACGGTAACGGCCGAGGCCTTTGGGCAACAAAAAGGGGCGGCGAGAATGCTCACGCCGCCCCGATTGATCGTTCAATGTGTCCGCTTAAGCGGCCGGCGCAATCTCGTCGCCATCCTCGTCGGAGCGCGGCTTGCGAGCGGCACGGCGGCGCGGCTTGGGAGCCTCTTCCTCACCGGCCTCGACTTCGGTCGCGCCAATCGACGGCGGCAAAACGCCGAGCGAGATCCGCTCCTGGCTCTCGTCTTCGTCGCGGTCTTCGCGTTCATCACGATCGTCCCGGCGCGCACCATTGGCACGGGCTTCGCGGTCCCCGCGGTCGAAACGATCGCCGCGATCTGGGCGCTCGAAGCGGTCGCGGCCACGCTCGCGGTCCCGGCGCGGACGCTGGCGAATCTCTTCGCCCTCATCGTCAGCCGACTCGCCCTCGGCGACCATTTCCTCGTCGCCGTCGATGCCGTCGTCCTCGTCGTCGCGGCGCGGGCGGCGCTGCGACTGCTGCTCCTCGAAGCGCGAGCGATTGTCCTCGAGCACGCGGAAATAATGGTCGGCGTACTGGAGGTAATATTCGGTCTGGACGCGGTCACCGGCCAGCTGCGCATCGCGCGCCAGGCTCTTGTACTTCTCCAGAAGCTGGGCGGCATTGCCGCGCTGCCGGTTATCCTGGCGATTGCCGCCGGCATTGCCTGGCATTCCCTGCGGACGTTGTCCGCCGCGGCCACGACGACGGCCGCCCTGACGATTGTTGATCAAATTCTGTTTCCCTGTCGCACTGGCGCCGGTCTCAACCGATCGTCGCTCATTCTTCCCTTCAACGGAAGTGTGGTCTCCGTCGCGGCGGACCGGCCCGCGCCATTGCGCAAGTCGACCCTCCCTTTGCCGTCAGTCGCATCTGCGAAAGCGCGGCGATGTCGTCGGAGGTAGGTGGCGGGGGCGCATCATTTTCTAGGGGAACGGCCCCGTCCCTGGACCCTGATGTAATGACCAAGTCCGGAAATTCCAAGCGATTTCGACTAACCGCGGATCAGCAGTGCGCGTTCGTTCTCACCAAGGTCATACGCGATGGACGGCGTCAGGCCCGCCTCCCGGAACAGGGCCGAGGCGGCTTGCGCCTGGTCAAATCCAATCTCAATTGCAGCAAAGCCCCCCGGCGCGAGCAACCGGCCAACTTCCGGGGCGAGGCGCCGATAATCGTCGAGGCCGTCCGAACCGGCAAAGAGCGCCTCTGCCGGTTCAAACTCGGCAACGCCAGGCCCGGTTTCTGCGCCTTCGGCGACATAGGGCGGGTTGATCAGAACCAGGTCGAATCGTTCTTCAATGCCGTTGGCCCAATGGCCTGCACGGAAGATGGCGCGTTCCGTCATGCCCAGCCTCTCGGCGTTGCGCTCCGCATAATAGAGCGCGACCTGGGACACATCGACACCAAGGCCAGTCGCCCTGGGCCATTCGTCCAGGGCGGCCAGCAATAGCGTGCCGGGTCCGGTGCCAAGATCCAGGATCCGGCCTGGTCCCGGCGTGCCGGCAAAAAATTCGACCGCGGCCGACAACAAAGTCTCGCTGTCGGCCCGCGGGATCAGGACGCCCGGACCGACTGCCAAATCGATCGTCCAGAACGCGCGGCGGCCGGTGATATAGGCAACCGGCTCACCCTTCAGCCTGCGCTCGACAAAATGATAGTATAGGTCGGGCGCCTGGCCATTGGGATTGGTAAGGATCAGGCGGTCGCGCCCAATCCCAAGTGCGGCCGCCATCAGCACCTCGGCATCCAGCCTTGGCGTATCGCTGATCGACGACAATTGATTGGTGGCGCGACTCAGCGCCCGCAGAATCGCGGTCACGCTTCTTCCAGGCTCGACAGCCGCTCCGCTTCATCCTCGGAAACTAGCGCATCGACCAGCTCACGGAGACCGGGGCCTTCGAGGATCGCGTCGAGCTTGTGCAGGGTGAGGTTGATGCGGTGATCGGTCACCCGGCCCTGCGGGAAATTGTAGGTGCGGATGCGCTCGGAGCGATCGCCCGAGCCGACCATCGACTTGCGCGCGCCGGCACGCTCCGACGCGAGCCGTTCGCGTTCCATCTCGAACAGACGGGTGCGCAGCACCTTCAAGGCCTTGGCCTTGTTCTTGTGCTGCGACTTCTCGTCCTGCTGGATGACGACCAGCCCGGTCGGCAGATGGGTGATGCGGACCGCGCTGTCGGTGGTGTTGACCGACTGGCCGCCCGGACCGGACGAGCGGTAGACGTCGATGCGGAGATCCTTGTCGTCGATCTGGACATCGACGTCCTCGGCCTCGGGCAGCACCGCGACCGTGGCCGCCGAAGTGTGAATCCGACCGCCGCTCTCGGTCACCGGCACGCGCTGGACGCGGTGCACGCCGCTTTCGAATTTCAGCTTGGCGAAGACGCCGGCGCCGCTGATCGACGCGACGGCTTCCTTGTAGCCGCCGACATCGGCGCCCGAAGCGCTGATCAGCTCGAACCGCCAGCCCTGTTCCTCGGCGAAGCGCTGATACATGCGGAGGAGATCGCCGGCGAACAGCGCCGCCTCATCGCCGCCGGTGCCGGCGCGGACCTCGAGCATCGCCGCACGATCGTCGGCTGCATCGCGCGGCAGCAAGCGCACCGCCAGGGCGCGCTCGGCCTCGGGCAGCTTCACGCGGATTTCCTCAGCCTCATGAACCGCCAGCTCCTTGAGCTCGGGCTCCGCCGTGGCGTCATGGGCAAGGCCATTCAGGACATCCAGCTCGGCGCGAAGGCGGCGGACTTCGCGTGCCGCGGCGGCGACCGGCTCGATCTGGGCATATTCCTTGCTGAGGCGGACAAAGTCCTCCGGCGCGAGGTTGGGTGCGGCCATGGCTTCGGCCAGTTCATGCTTCTTCGCCTCGATCGAGACGATCCGGTCGAGTGAGATGGTCTTCATGATGCCAGCAGCGCCTCGGCCCGTGGCACGTCATTCGACTTGATCCGGCGCGTCACGGCGCCGTCGGCAAAGCCCAGCACGACGATCTCTCGCGCGCCCTTCTTGACCGCGCGGTCGAAGCGTTTGCGCGGACTGCCGGTGGCGATCAGCTCGGCAGAAAGCCCGGCCGCGCGCAGTTTCGCCGCGGCGGCCATTCCGGCGCCAAGTGCGGCATCGTCCTCGACCACGATCGCGGCATCGATCAGCTCGGGCGCAGGGGCGTCGATCAGCATTGCCAGCCGCTCGATGCCGGCCGCCCAGCCGATCGCCGGCGTATGCGGGCCGCCCAGCGATTCGATCAATCCGTCATAGCGGCCGCCGGCAATCACCGTGCCCTGCGCTCCCAGCCGGTCAGTGACAAACTCGAACGCGGTGTGGCGATAATAGTCGAGGCCACGCACGAGATGCGGGTCGAGCTCATAGCCGACGCCGGCCGCATCCAGCCCGTCGCGAACCTTGCCGAAGAATTCCTCGGCCTCGGCGGTCAGCTTCATCGCCGGGGCGGTGTCGACGAACGGGCGGTCGCGCGGGTCCTTGCTGTCGAGGATGCGCAGCGGATTCTTGTCGAGGCGTTCCTGACTATCTTCGCTGAGCTCGCCGCGATGCGCGGCAAAATGCCCGACCAGGGCGGCTCGCCAGGCGCCGCGACTCTCGGCGTCGCCCAGGGAATTGAGCTTGAGCGTCACCCCGCCGATACCCAACTCGCTCAGGAGCATCGAACCGAGAGAAAGAATCTCGACGTCAGCCTGTGGTTCGGCGGCGCCGATGATCTCGGCATCGAGCTGGTGGAACTGGCGGTAGCGGCCCTTTTGCGGCCGTTCATAACGGAAGGCGGCGCCATGGGTCGCGACCTTCAAGGGCGCAAACTGCTGCCAGCCCTCGCTCAGATAGGCGCGGCAAATGCCGGCGGTAAATTCGGGCCGCAAAGTGATGCTGTCGCCCGAGCGGTCCTCGAACGAATACATCTCCTTGGACACGACATCGGTGGTTTCGCCGATGGTACGGGCGAAGACAGCGGTCGGTTCGATCAGCGGCACTTCGACCCGCTTGAAGCCGAACAGGCGGCGCACATGGTCGAAGGCGGCGACCACTTCATGAAAGCGGTCGGCCTCTTCTCCAAGCAGGCTTTGCGTGCCCCGGATGGGCTGCGGCGTTGAACTCATTGTTCGCGCCTGTAGCATTTTTGCGTTTGCAGGGAAGCGTCACCGCTCTAGAGGCCCGCGCATCATGAGAATCGATCTTATTCCTTCGGGCGACGATGTCCCGCGCAGCGTCAACGTGCTCATCGAAGTCCCGATCGGCGGCGAGCCGGTCAAATATGAGTTCGACAAGCCGAGCGGCGCGATCTTCGTCGATCGCATCCTGCACACGCCGATGCGCTATCCGGCCAACTATGGCTTCATCCCGCAGACGCTGTGCGATGACGGCGATCCGCTCGACGTGCTGGTGATGACCCGCTGGACGCTGATGCCGGGCACGGTGATCGCGGCGCGGCCGGTCGGCGTACTCTATCTTGAGGACGAGGCCGGCGGCGACGAGAAGATCCTGGCGGTCCCTACCACCAAGATTTCGCCCTATTACAAGGATGTCGAGAACTACACCGACCTGCCGCCGATCGTGGTCGACCAGATCGAGCATTTCTTCACCCACTATAAGGATCTGGAGCCGGAGAAGTGGGTGCGGGTCGGTACATGGGGCGATGCCGAGGCCGCCCGCCAGGTGGTGCTGAAGTCGATCGAGCTGGCGAAAGCCGAAGAGACTCCCGCCTAGTTCGACGGTTGCCGTTGCCGCTGCTGCTGAAAGAAGCGCCGCGGGACAAACAATTTGCGGAAAGTGATCCCGAAAGTCCGCCCGACCGGCTCGAGCTGGTCGGGCTGGTAGCTTAGCGGCACATTGCCGGCGGCGTCGCGGACCTTTGGCCGGTTGTCGAGGATGTTCTCGATATCCAGGCGGACCGAGGCGCCGCGGAAGAAGGGGTGCTTGGCGACCAGGTCGAAGTTCTCGGTCAAATTGGCGAACAGCCTGAGGTCCAGGTCGAAGTAGGGCGAGAATTTGAGGTCGCCGGCGGTGCTGTCGACCGTTGTGCCGCTGCGCCAATTGCCCTGGAAACGCGCGCCATAGCCATTGTTGTAATAGCCGGTTTCGAACTGGACTTCATGTCTCGCCCGCCCGCCGGTCGAGCCGACCGGTTCGCCGTGGAGATAGTCGAGCCTGGCAATACCGGGAGCGATTTCGACCTCGTCGACCAGGTTGATCTGATGAGTCAGCGAGAGGGTCAGCCGGCCGCCCTGACCGCCGCCGAACCGGCCCACGCCCCCGCCGCCGAAGCCACGAAAGCCACCGCCCGGGCCAGGCCCAGCACTACCGCCATCCGGCGGCGGAGGCGGAGGGGCGGTGTCGCCCTGCCGCGCGCGCTCGGCGGCAAAGCGCTGGCGGAAGCTATTGATCGCCGCTTGGGACGGCGGTTTCGACTTGAGCGGCTTGGTGAAATCGAAGCCCCAGCGGAACATGTCCTTGCGCGATTGTTCGAAATTGACCGGAGTCAGATCAACCCGAACGAGATTGCCGTCACCATCACGTTCGAACCGCCCGGGGAAGGCCGCTTCCAGCGCCTCGCTCGCCGCCGGGAAGCTGGCCTGCGGATGATCATCCGTCTGGTGAACATATTCGGCGCGCAGGCGAAGGTCGGTTTCCTTGAGCGGCTGCCAATTGCCGCCTAGCTTGAACAGCTTGCGCGTGTCGGAGCGAAGGTCGGGGTTGCCACCCGTGACGGTCGTCACCTGCACCGTCCGGCCGGTCGTGAAATCGAAGAAACTGACATTGGGCGTTTCAAGCACCGGGTCGCCGAGTTGCTGCAGCGACGGCGCGCCCTCCTCGCGAGTCCAGCTGGCGGTCAGGTTGACGCGCGGGGCCGGCGCCCAGGTCAGGCCGGCGCCAAGGCTGGTCAGGGTGCCGAAGTCGCTGAGATGCGTGACCTCGGCATTGGCGTTGGCGGAGAGTCGGCCGATAGCGGCGCTGCGTTTGGTGATCGGCAGGTCGATGCTGGCCGATCCCTCGATCGTGCCGCGGTTCAAGTTGGAGTCGGATTCGACCAGGTCGCGGGTTGCCTGGCTGTCGATCCCGGTCGCCCCGGCGCCGATACGGAAGGTAGCCGTGGCGTCACCGGCGGGAAGCGCAAACAGCGGGCCGGTGGCGGTGCCGTCTAGCGTCAGATTGTAGCGATTGGCGCGGCTGCGATCGCGCAGCAGCATGGCGACCGCACCGAGATCGCCGAACGGATCAAGCGTGCCGGCGTCGAGCCGGTCCTGGAGTTCGCTCATGTCGGCGCCGTTGTCGGTGCGCGTGATGCTGTGATTGAATTCGGCATTGCCGGTCGAAGACAGTCGCCACTTGCCGCGCTGGGTGTTGAGCGCGGTGCCCAGCCGCAGCGAATCCGTGTGGCTGGTCCGGGTCAGCCGGGCGTCGTCGGGGAAGGCGCGAACAATCTCGGTGCCGCCATCGTCGAGCGTGCCCGTCGGAACCCCGAAGCGCGACTTGCTGGCGGTGCGCTCCGCCTCAAGGTTGAGGGTGGCGGAAACGTCGCCAAGGATCGTGCGATTATGGGTACCCGACAGGCGAATGTCGCTGCCTGGCGCGACCAGGGTGCGGAACGGTCGCGGGTCGACTGCGTCGGTGTCCGGCGCGGTTGGCTGGAGCACAATGTCCCGCTCCGACTCCAGCAGCGGGGAATTGCCGTCGGCGTGGAAATTGAACGACGTCCGCGTGCCGTCGGCGATGATCAGCCGGGTGACATCGCCCTGGCCGGAAACATAGCCGCCGTCGGTCGCGCCACGCCCACGCAATTCGGTGCTGGTCGAGTTGAAGCGGCGGCGGAGGACGATGTTCACCACCCGCTGGTCGGCGGCATAGCCATATTTGAGCGCCACCTCTTCGGGCAGGATCTCCATCCGCTCGATCGCCTCGGGGGGCAGGTCGCGAAGCTCGCGGAAGCCGGAAATGCGCTGGCCGTTCAGGAGCAGGATCGGCCGTTCGCCGCCACGGCCGCGGGCACTGCCGGTTTGCGAGGCGATCGAGTCGATGAGCTCGCTGATGCTGGTTGCGCCGGTGGCGCGGATGTCGCGCGAGGTCAGCGTGTTCTCGGGCGGGATGTCACCGACCACCGAACCGCGCGGTTTCTGCCCCTGGACGACAATTTCCTGCACGCCATCGTCGGCATATTCATCGTCGCTCTGCGCCGCAGGGGCGGCAGCAGTTTCAGGCGGCGCGGGAGCATCCTGCGCCAAAGCAGCCGCAGAAGCGGAGGAGGCAAGCAGGGCGAAGAGGAGAACTTGGCGACGCGACATGAAGCAGGGACAACTCAGTCAGATGAAACTGGGTCCCTGCTGACGCCAACAAGATGAAGCTTCGATGACCGGCGCTAGCCTTTCAGGGCTTTGACCGCAGCCAGCGTCTTGGCGACATGGTCCTTCCAGTCGAGATCGGAATGGACCATCACGATGCGGCCCTTGCGGTCGATGACATAGCTGGTGCGGTCGGTCAGTTCGGGCTTCTGTTTCAGCACCACGTCATAGGCCTTGATCGTGTCGGGTGAAGCCGTGGCGACGGGGAATTTGTTGCGGCATGCCTCGGTCGAGAATTTCTTGAGGGTGTCGAGATCATCGGCGCTCATCCCGACCACCCGCGCCCCGGCCTTGCGGAACTCCGGTATGGCCTCGGCGAAGGCGTGCGCCTCCAGCGTGCAGCCCTGGGTGAACGCCTTGGGGAAGAAATAGAGCACCACCGGGCCATGCTTCAGCTGGTCCTTGAGATGCAGCCTGAACGGCTTGCCGCCGACCGCGCCGGTGGTGGTGAAGTCGGGCGCCTGGGCGCCGACCGGCAGCGCCGCGGCGAGCGGCTGGGATGACAGGGTAAATGACGCAAAGACGAAGGGCAGCAAAGCGCGCATCGGGGCGACTCCTAGAGCAATGGGGCGGCACGCTAATCCTACAGGAGGGCGCTGGCTAGCGGCCCTCAGGGAAACCGGCACGCTCGGGATGCTTGGGGGTGATGGTGTGGAAGAAGGCGAAGGCCGGCGCCATGTCCGCCTCATAATCGCCGGTCGGATGGATCAGCGGGCCGAACACACCGCGCCGGGTCGGATAGTCGGGCCCGGCGGCGAGGATCGGCACGCCGGCTTTCAAGGCGATCTGGTAGAAACCGCTTTTCCACTGGGTGGTGAAGGAGCGGGTTCCTTCGGGCGCGATCACCAGGATGAAATCGTCATGCGCATTGAACTGGTCGACGACCTGGCTGACCAAATCCTGCGACTTGCTGCGGTCGACCGGAACGCCGCCCAGTGCGCGCATGAAGCCTTCCATCGGCCAGCGGAACAGGCTGTGCTTGCCGATGAAGCGGATCTGCCGGCCGACGGCATGGACCGCGCCCAAGAACACCAGGAAATCCCAGTTGGAGGTGTGGGACGCGCCCATGATGACGAACTTGCGGTCGGGCGGAAGCTGGCCGGAGATGCTCCAGCCATTGCGGTAAAACCATTGCAGCAGCAGCCAGCGCACCAGCCGTTCGAGCCAATTGAGGTCGGCTTCCCCCATGCCGAATTGACATGCAGGGCCAGCTGCTGCGTGTCCAGCAATCAAGCGGGATTAGTTAGAGCAATTTGGGAAGTACTATCCATGCCAATGACATGGCTATTACGGCAAGTAGCAGTGAAATGCCGAGGACGTAGCGAACTCCTTGCTGCTTTACGCCACCGGTCGCTTCGGTCTCGTTGAGGTGAACTTCGTCGCCTTGCCGTTCCATCGCCGACTCCTTGCAGTCGAAACGTGGGCCGTGGGCAATGGTGCCACAGGCGGCATCAGAAAGACAGGGTTTGGTGGTTGGCTGGCGCGCGAGCCTAGCGCTCGTCGGTCGCCAGCCAGCCGGTCAGAATGTAAAGCAGGACCGCCAGCGGGCCGGTGATGAGCGTTGCGACCACGACGCCGAGGCGAACGGCGAGAACATCGACGTTGAGCCAATCGGCAAGGCCGGCGCACACGCCCATAACCTTGGCGCGGCTGGGGTTGATGACGAAGCGTCCGTTCATGGGACTCACTTCCTTGTCCAAGTTGCGGTTCAGGCGATCGGCATCGAGGTGGCGGCCGAGACGAACAGCAGCGAGGTGATGAACGCGCCGGCAAGGCTGACTGCGAGCTGGCGGACATCGAGCAACGAGTTGGTCATTTCTAATCTCCCTTTTTCAGCCCACCCTTGGGCTTGCCATTCCTATTGCAGGGAGCGTGCCAATTCAAAACTATCGTTATTTTTCAGTAGCGCAGTCCTGCGTCGATCGTAAATTGGCGGGAATTTCCACGCATCATTGGGAGATTTTCCCAACCCGCTTGCGAATATTGGCCCCATAAGTTGCGGATGCGCCCGCCGGCCCCTACTTCCCGAGGCGATGAGCAGCACCGCCCCCCAGATCGAAAAACCCAAGGGCGGCTTTGCGGTGCTGTGGCGCTTCCTGCCGATGCTGTGGCCCAAAGGCGACTTCGAGCTAAGAGCCCGGGTCGTCGTCGCGCTGGTGCTGGTGCTGGCCGGCAAGGCGATCACGCTGGCCATGCCCTTCGCCTATAAGGCGGTGGTCGACGCGATGAGCGGCGACAAGCAGGCGTGGATGGCGGCACTAATGCTCGTCTTCGCCTATTCCGTGGCGCGGTTCGGCGGCGTGCTGTCGGACAATCTGCGCAACGCAATCTTCGAGAAGGTCGGGCAGCATGCGGCGCGGCGGCTGGCGGCGAAGGTGTTCCGCCACGTCCATTCGCTCTCGCTGCGGTTCCATCTCGAGCGGCGCACCGGCAGCCTCACCAAGATCGTCGAGCGCGGCACCAAGAGCATCGACATGATGCTCTATTTCCTGCTGTTCAACATCGCCCCGACGGTGATCGAGCTGACCGCGATCTGCGTGATTTTCTTCGTCAAATATGGCGCCGGCCTGGTGGCGGCGACGCTAGTCATCGTTGCCATCTATATCGCCTTCACCCGCAAGGTGACCGACTGGCGCACGCATCTCCAGCGCGAGATGAACGATGTCGACAATCGGGCGATCGGCCGGGCGGTCGACAGCCTGCTGAATTACGAGACGGTCAAATATTTCGGCGCCGAGGAGCGCGAGGCCAGGCGCTATGACGAGGCCATCGCCAGCTTTACCCGGGCGGCAGTGCGCAACGAGGTCAGCCTCGCCTGGCTCAACATCGGCCAGAGCCTGATCACCAATGCGATGATGGCCGGCGCGATGGGCTACACCGTGTGGGGCTGGAGCCAGGGCAAGTTCACGCCCGGCGACGTGGTGCTGGTCAATTCGCTGTTGATGCAGCTGTTCCGGCCATTGGACCTGCTCGGCTGGGTCTATCGTTCGATCCGCCAGGGGCTGATCGACATGGAGGCGATGTTTGACCTGACCGACACGCCGGCCGAGGTGGTCGACGTGCCGGACGCGCCGGTGCTCGCGGCGAGTGACGGCCATGTCCGGTTCGAGGACGTGGCGTTCGGCTATGAGCCCGAGCGGATCATCCTCAAAGGCGTGACGCTCGACGTTCCGGCCGGGACCAGCCTGGCGGTGGTCGGGCCGTCGGGCGCAGGCAAATCGACCCTCGCCCGCCTGCTCTACCGTTTCTACGACCCGACCTCGGGCCGCATCACCATCGACGGGCAGGACATTGCCGACGTGCAGCAGTCGAGCCTGCGGAGCGCGATCGGCATCGTCCCGCAGGACACAGTGCTGTTCAACGACACCATCGGCTACAACATCGGCTACGGCCGCGAAGGTGCCGGCGAGGCGGAGATCGAGGGCGCGGCCAAGGGCGCGGCGATCGACACGTTCATCGCCGCCCTGCCGCATGGTTATGAATCGATGGTCGGCGAGCGGGGGCTGAAACTCTCCGGCGGCGAGAAACAGCGGGTGGCGATTGCCCGGACCCTGCTCAAGGACCCGCCGATCCTGATCCTCGACGAGGCGACATCGGCGCTCGATAGCCGGACCGAGGAAGCGATCCAGTCG
>NZ_JAHFPY010000058.1 GCF_023266535.1 Sphingomonas sp.
GGCCGCTGCTCGCGCTGGGGCATCGTCGCCTTCGCCAGTTCGCTCGACCAGGCCGGGCCGATGGCCCGCACGGTGCGCGACTGCGCCATCATGCTCGAAGCCATGGCGGGCTTCGATGCCAAGGACGCGACCTCGCTCAACCTCCCGGTGCCGCAGTGGGAAGCGGGCCTGACCAGCGACCTGCGCGGCAAGAAGGTCGGCATCCCCAAGGAATATCGCATCGACGGCGTCCCGGCCGAGATCAACGCCATCTGGGACCAGGGCATCGAGTGGCTCAAGGACGCCGGCGCAGAGGTGGTGCAGATCAGCCTGCCGCACACAAAGTATGCGCTGCCGACCTATTACATCATCGCCCCAGCCGAGGCCTCGTCCAACCTCGCCCGCTATGACGGGGTGCGTTACGGCCTCCGCGATACGCCGCAGGGCGGCAACCTCGACGCCATGTATGCCGCGACCCGCGCCGAAGGCTTCGGCGCCGAGGTCAAGCGCCGCATCATGATCGGCACCTATGTGCTGTCGGCCGGCTTCTACGACGCCTATTTCACCAAGGCGCAGAAGGTCCGCACCCTGATCAAGCGCGACTTCGCCGAGGCGTTCCGCGACTGCGACCTGATCCTGACCCCGACCGCGCCCTCGGCGGCATTTGGGCTGGGCGAGAAGATGGCGGATCCGCTGGCGATGTACCTCAACGACGTATTCGCGGTCCCGGCCAGCCTTGCCGGCCTGCCGGCCATGTCGGTCCCCGGCGGGCTTGACGGGCAGGGCCTGCCCCTCGGCCTGCATTTGATCGGCCGCGAACTCGATGAGCAGGGCGTCCTCAACGCCGGCCTCGCCATCGAGGAGCGGGCAGGGTTCAATCATCGGCCCAAGAGGTGGTGGTGAGCATGTTGCTCGACATAATCCGGCAGTCCGTCGTTGTAAGTCTCAGCGAATGGACCTCCAAGAAGCTCGGCTGGATCAAGGTGCCCAAGCGGGTTCCATCGCCAGAAGAGCGAGATCGGGCGAAAGTTCTTGAGCGCCGGGCAAAGAGTCGGCGCAACCGGAGACAGAATCGTGGCTGACGCAACGGCACCCTATCGCATCAAGGGCGAAACCGGGGATTGGGAGGTCGTGGTCGGCCTCGAAGTCCATGCCCAGGTCACCTCCAACGCCAAGCTCTTCTCCGGCGCGGCGACCGCGTTCGGGGCCGAGCCCAACACCCAGGTGTCGCTGGTCGACGCGGCCATGCCGGGCATGCTGCCGGTGCCCAACCGCGAATGCATCCGCCAGGCGGTGCGCACCGGCATGGCGCTCGACGCGGTGATCAACCGCTGGAGCCGCTTCGACCGCAAGAATTATTTCTATGCCGACCTGCCGCAGGGCTATCAGATTTCGCAGCTCTACCATCCGCTGGTCGGGCCGGGCGAGGTCGAGATCCTGCTCGACGACAAGGACGAGAACAGCGTCAAGCAGATCGGCATCGAGCGCATCCATGTCGAGCAGGACGCCGGCAAGCTGATGCATGACCAGCATCCGACCATGAGCTATGTCGACCTCAACCGTTCGGGCGTCGCGTTGATGGAGATTGTGTCGCGGCCTGACATGAGTTCCCCAGCCGAAGCAGGGGCTTACTTAAGGAAGCTGAGGGCAATTCTCCGTTACGTTGGCTCATGCGATGGCAATATGGAGGAAGGCTCGATGCGCGCCGACGTCAATGTCAGCGTGCGCGAGGTGGGCGGCGAGCTCGGCACCCGCACCGAGACCAAGAACGTCAATTCGGTCCGCTTCGTCATGGCGGTGATCGAGCATGAGGCGCGCCGCCAGGTCGAAGTGCTGGAGGGCGGCGGCCAGATCGTCCAGGAAACCCGCCTTTACGATCCCGACAAGAATGTCACCCGCACGCTGCGGTCGAAGGAGGATGCGCACGATTATCGCTACTTCCCCGACCCGGACCTGCTGCCGCTCGAGCTCGACGAGGCCTTCCTTGACGAATGCCGCACTTCGCTGCCCGAGCTGCCCGACGACAAGCGCAAGCGCTACGAAGGGCTGGGGATCAGCGCCTACAACGCCTCGGTGATCACCGCGGAGGTCGAGACTGCGCGCTGGTTCGACGGGCTGCTAGAGGCGGGCGCGGAGCCCAAGCAGGGCGCCAACTGGACGGTCGCCGAGCTGTTCGGGGCATTGAACCGCCGCGGCGAGGGCATCTCGACGACCGGCATCTCGCCCGGTGAGGCCGCCGAGCTATTGAAGCTGGTCGCCGACGGCACGATCAGTGGCACCATCGCCAAGCAGGTGTTCGAGATCATGCTCGAAACCGGCGACGCGCCGTCGAAGATCGTCGAGGAAAAGGGCCTCAAGCAGACCAGCGACACGGGTGCGATCGACGCAGAGATCGACAAGATCCTCGCCGCCAATGCCGACAAGGTCGCCGAATATAAGGCCGGTAAGCA
This sequence comes from Sphingomonas sp., assembly GCF_023266535.1. Classification (GTDB taxonomy): domain Bacteria; phylum Pseudomonadota; class Alphaproteobacteria; order Sphingomonadales; family Sphingomonadaceae; genus Sphingomicrobium. The sequence continues at coordinate 2,430 of NZ_JAHFPY010000058.1, forward strand.
GGCGCTGTTCGGTTTCTTCGTCGGTCAGACGATGAAGGCGATGGCCGGCAAGGCCAACCCTGGCGTGGTCAACGAGCGGCTGCGGGCGAAGCTCGACGGTTAGAGCGCCGGCGACGGCTGCACATTCACAAAGCCCTTGGCCCAGATCAGCGTCTCTCCGGGCTTCGCGCCACCCTGCTGGATCGACGGGCCGTAGTATCCCGCGGCGAAGGCTTTTGCGCGGCCCTTTGCGGCGATTGCCTTGGCGTCGGCTTCGCTTATGTCGAGCGTGAATGGGATGAGTTGTTCGAGGCTGGCAAAGGCGTTGGTAAGCGCCGCCTTGGCTAGCTTTCCATCATCGGCGCTCCATCTCGCGACATTTTCGCTCGCGTCCAATGAAGGCGAGCGCAGCAACACAACGCTGGTAATCAGCTCCCGATAGATTGGGGCTGGCGAGGGTGCACCCTTTTTGGCCGGCGGTGACACCAGGCGAACGTCGGCAACAACGCGAACCTGAGTGAAGTCGGGCGATGTTTCGTAACGGTAGATTACCAACGCGGATGTAGGCGCGGTGTCGGCGGATGCGCCGCTGCTAGCTAGCGATATTTTGTTGGGGTGTAGCCAGCTCGATTTGGCCAATGCCGCTTCGGTCGTCGCGAGCGCCAGCGCATCGATATCGAAGCCGTTGAGTGCTTGCCGCAGGGGGGCAATCTCTGCCTCGGCCTGTGCCCTGGCGGACTGGCTCAGGACCTGCTTCTTGTCATCCATTCCGGCAATAATGATTGACCCGAGAATGCCACCACCCCCGCTGTCACTGCTGGCCACTCGGCCGATGTCGATGGTGGATTCGATCTGCCTTTGGCCGACGATGACCTGTGCCGGGTGTCCGCTAGCAATTGCGCGATCTTTCGCCCCGACGACATCGGGAACGTCGGCAGCCAAAGCAGGAGAATGTGCCAAGGTCGAAGCCAGACAACAGGCCAGCATCATGGCGAGGATACGCATCAAATCCTACTCCGATGTAGGGCGGGGGCTGCGCTCCGGACCGCGCCAGCCCCGCCGCTCGAACGCTTACTTTGCCGGACGGACGCCGGCCGCGAACTCGGTGAAGTTCTTCGCGAATGCTTCGCGCAGGTCCTTTTCCGCATTCTCGGTCTCATCCGTGGTCTTCGGCGGGAAATAGGTCAGGCCATTGCCGCCGCGACCCTTGACCAGCTCCGCCGTGGTCTTGCCCCCACGGAAATCCTTGAGCACGAACCGGTTGTTGAGCGAGCGTCCGTAAATCGCTGCCTTCTTGTAGAAATTCTGCGTAATGATCAGCTCGACATAGCAGGGTGCTGCCGACGACGAGAGCCGCGTTTTCGCCTGGGTTGTGATCTTGCGGTCCGCGATCGGCGTTTCATAGATGATCTGCGACGGAGGCAGCTTCAGGCTGGCCAGCACGTCGACCGACTTCAGCGCTTCAATCTGCAGGCGGGGACCAAGCGCTTCCTTCAGATACTCGGCCTCGCTGATGTTGCGGCTCTTATTCTGCGCTGCATCAGCGACCGCACCAATGATGCCGAAACCAGACAGCATCGTGGTCGTCATGGCCTGGCCCTCTAGAGTCGGGAAGACATGCAGTTCACAAACCGGCTTGGGCGCCTCCGGCGTGATTACAACTGGCACCGGCACCGGCGCGGGGGTCGCTACCGGCGCGGCTTCCGGCGTGGTCACCGGAGCGGCTTCGGCGGCGCTCGCAGGGGCTGCGTCCTGGGCACTCGCCGGCAAGGTGCAAATGGCGGAAGCGGCGATCGCAATCCCCAAGCTAAGTGGCATCGTCTTCATTCATGGTCTCCTATGTTCGGATATTTTAGCGCGAATGGAATGCGGGCTTGATCGGTTATTCTTTACTGACCGTTGGAACGGCGGGTTCTGGCAATTTCGCATCGACCGCTTCAATCGCGGTGGTCGGGACGGCCGCCGTGCGCGGCTGGGCTCCAGCAACGAAGGCGATGTCTTCACCGGTGCGGGCCTTGAGTTCGCGGCCTTTCGGGATCACGCCCGGCTTGCCCTTGATGAAGCCGGAAAACACACCGACAGCGAACCAGGTAGCGGCGGTGGCGCCATTCTTGTTGGCACCTTCTTCGCGGTAGCGGCCGTCGAGCAACACCTTGGCCCCGTTCAGCTCTAGCTGGCGCAGCGAAATGCTCAGGATGCCGGGCTTACCAAATCCGCCGTTGTTGGTAGCGAAGGTCACCTCGCCGATACCGGTGGTGCCCTTGGGTATGACGATCGTCGCCCCTTCTACCACGTCATGCAAAACGGTGACCTGGAATTTATCTCCAGCCTTGCTCGTCTTGGTCGATATCTCCTGATCGAGCATGACGATTACCGGAGTGCCGGCAGGCAATTTTGACTGGGCGAAAGTGACCGGAACGGAAGCGGGTTGGGCCGGCGCCGGCAATGCTGGCGGCTCAATTGTCTGGCTGGCTGCTAAGCCCGATGTGGAAATGATCACGGTACCAAGTGCCGCCTTCGAAAACGCTCTAAACTTACGCACGATTCTTGAAATCCCCCGAAATCACCCTTGGGCTAACAGCCTGAAATTTTTCACACAAGTGCGATTTTGCTTAGTCCTCTTCCGTCTCTCATTTGTCATGCTAGGCAGCCACTCGTGCGCAGCTTTTGGGGCGGAGGATTCGGTTCGATGCGTTTGAACTTGGTGGCGGCCGCCCTGGCTGCGTCGGTCGCGACTTCGGCTCCAGCCCAGCCGGCGCAACAGCCTCCGAAGCTGATTGTGGCGATCGCCGTCGACCAATTCTCGGCCGACCTTTGGGACGAATATCGCCCGCATTTCACGGCCGGCCTGGCGCGGATCGGGTCGGGCGTCGCCTTCCACAATGGCTACCAGTCGCACAACGCGACCGAGACCTGCCCAGGGCATTCGACCATCCTCACCGGCAGCCATCCGTCGCGCACCGGCATCATCGCCAATCTGTGGTTCGATCTTGGCCAGCAGCGGGAAGACAAGGCCGTCTATTGCGCCGAGGACGAGCGGGTGCCCGGCACCAACTCGCTCGCTTACTCGGTATCGCCGATGCATTTGCTCGTCCCGACGCTCGGCGAATGGCTTAAGGGCACGCATCCCGGCAGCCGCAATGTCGCGGTCGCCGGCAAGGATCGCGCCGCGGTGATGATGACCGGCCAGAAGCCGGACCAACGTTGGTATTGGGCCAACACCAAGTTCGCCACCGACCTTAAGGGCGCGACCGTCCCGCAGACCGTCACCAAGGCCAATGAGGCGATCGCCAAGGCGCTGCTCGAATATCGCCAGCCGATGGAGGCGCCGGCCCTGTGCCAGGCCAAAGCCAAGTTGTTCGACATCGAAAATCGCGACAAGCCGGTCGGGACGGGCCTGTTCGCCCGCAATGCCGAGGACCAGGCCGCGTTTCGCGCCTCGCCGGAGCTGGACGGCGACACGCTGGCGATTGCCGCCGGGCTGGTCGACGAGATGCAGCTCGGCCGCGGCAAGGATCCGGACGTGCTGGCGATCAGCCTGTCGGCGACCGACTATGTCGGCCACAGCTATGGCACCCAGGGGCAGGAAATGTGCCTGCAGTTGATCGAGCTCGATCGCGAGCTGGGCGATTTCCTGTCGTTCCTCGATAGCCGCGGGCTCGATTACAGCGTGGTGCTGACCGCCGACCATGGCGGGCTCGACATTCCGGAGCGCCAGCGCACCGAAAGTCATCCGGACGCCGCGCGGATCGACGTCAATCTCAACGCCGGCAGGATCGGCCTCGACCTCGTCAAGAAGTACAAGCTGCCGGGCTTCGGCCTCTACGGCGACGGCACGTTCGGCGACGTCTACGTCGACCCCGCGCTCACGCCCGCGCAGCGCAAGCTGGTGCTCGACGGCGCAGTCGCTGCCTATCGCGCCCACCCGCAGGTCGAGGCGGTGTTCACCGCGGACCAGCTCGCCGCCACCCCGGTGCCGACCGGCTCGCCAGTAGGCTGGACCCTGATCCAGCGCGCCAGGGCCAGCTATTATCCCGGCCGCTCGGGCGATTTCGTGGTGCTGCTCAAGAAGGAGATCACCCCGATTTTCGATACCAGCCGCTATGTTGCCACGCACGGCAGCCCGTGGGACTACGACCGCCGCGTGCCGATCCTTTTCTGGCGCCCGGGCATGGCCCCGCTGGCGCTGGATTCGCCGGTCGAGACGACCGACATTCTGCCGACGCTGGCGGCCACTATCGGCCTCGCCATCCCTGCCGGCTCGATTGACGGCCACTGCCTCGTCGCAGTTGCGGGCAATAACTGTACGCCGCGCTAACCATTTTAAATCGCTTGCCTTTTTTTCGCTGACTCGGCAGCTTTGCGTCACCTGCACAATCATCGGGGAGAGGGCGATGCGCCGTGTTGCCTTGGCGCTGTTGGGGTCGGTCGCGCTGGCGGGCTGCGTCTCGACCCGCCAATATGCCGACGTCGAATTCACCCCGCCGCAGGGTGACTACAAGCTGCTGGTGATGCGGCCCGATGTCAGCGTTGGCTCGGTTACCACTGGAGGCCTGGTCGAGCCCCGCGCCGACTGGACCGAGACGGCGAGGACCAAGGTGCTGGCAGCGCTCAGGGCGCAGCAGGTGGCGCGCGGCGGCAACGTCTTCATCATGGACAAGCGCAGTTCGCTGCCTGGCGTAGACGCCGAGACCATCGCCGAGCTTGAGCGGCTGCATTATGCGGTCGGCAGCTCGATCGCCCTCCATAAGTATTCCGGGGCCTATCTCCCGACCAAGCGCGACAAGGGTCTCGACTGGACCCTGGGCGAGGATGCCGTCGCGCTCGGTCGTCGCACCGGTTACGACTATGCCCTGTTCCTCCATGCCGAGGACAGCTTTGCCTCGAGCGGGCGGGTTGCCCTCCAGGTACTGGGCATTGCCGGCTGCTTCGTCGGCTTTTGCGCCCCCAACGTCGGCGGCGCCGGCCAGTTCGCCTATGCCAGCCTGGTCGACCTGCGTACCGGCGAAGTGGTCTGGTTTAACGTGCTGCAGGCCAGCAGCCAGGTCGCCGGAATCAAGATGGGCGATATCCGCACCGACGAGGGCGCTGCCCAAATGGTCGACCGGCTGCTCGATCGGATGAAGCCCGGCCGCAACGTTCAGCGCCGCGAACGCCAGCCATGAGCTGGTCGCGACGATCCATCCTTGCCGTCGGCGGCGCGCTCGGCGCTGTCACTGCCGTCGGAACGGCCCAAGCGCGCATCCTCCCCAAGGACATGCAGCCGCTAATCGGGCCCGGCTATCGGGCGGTCGACCAAGATGAAAAAGGCATGTGGCAGCAGATGGAGCGGGTCGAGGAGGAAGTCTCCGGCTCCAACCTGCTGATCAAGGACCCACAGCTGACCGCCTATCTTGGGGGGCTGATCGGCCGGGTTGGCGGGCCCGCGGCAAAGGACATGCGCATCTATCTGGCGCGCATTCCGGAATTCAACGCGGTGATGTTTCCGACCGGCTTTGCCGTGATTTTCTCGGGCCTCTTGCTGAGAATGCGCAACGAGGCGCAGCTGGCCGGCGTGATTGCCCATGAAAGCGGGCATTTCCTCCGCAAGCACCAACTCCGCCAATGGCGCGATGTTCGCCGCAAGACCGACATATTCTCGTTCCTGGCGATGGGCACCGGCCTCGCCGGCGGGGTGACCGGAGTCTATGCCGGTGACCTCGTCCAACTGGCCCAGCTCGGCACCATCCTGTCGCTACTCAAATATAATCGCACGCTGGAGGCCGAAGCCGATGCCATGGGCATCCGGCTGCTGGCCGAGGCCGGCTACGATCCGATGGCGATGAGCCAGACCTGGGAGCAATTGATCGCAGAGCTCGACCTCAGCGCCAAGTATCGCCGCAAGAAGCGTGAACGGGACTTTGCATTATTCTCGACCCACCCTTCGCCGGAATCGCGCATGGCGGATCTCAAGATCTCTGCCGCCGAGATGGCAATGCCGGGGAAGACCTACGAGGCTTATCGCGCTCGCTATCTGACGGCACTGGCGGCTATCCGGCCGACCCTGCTCGACGACCAGGTCAAGCTCAACGATCCGGGCGCCAGCCAGTTCGTGGTCGAAACGCTGGCCAAGGATGGCTGGAACGGCCTGCTGCGCTTCTACGAAGGAGAGATATGGCGGCTGCGCAACAGCAACAAGATGGGCGACGAAGCGCGCGCTGCTCAGGGATATGCGGCAGCTGTCCAATTTTCCGACGCGCCGCCCGATGCGTGGCGGTGGCATGGCATCATGTTGCTGAAGCAAGGGCGGGGCCCTGAGGCGCGGGCTGCGTTCGCCCGATACCTTCAGCTCGCGCCCAAAGCACCGGACGCGCCGCTGGTGCGCCAGATGATGGTCGGTTGAGGAGATAGGCGATGGTTCGGCGTATTTCCTTGCCGGTTGCTCTGGTCATGGTGCTCTCAGCCTGCACCGGGGCTGGAGGCGACGGGTTTGGCTATGGCGGCTATTCGCTGGTCAGGGTCAAGGAAGTGCGGGTCGGCGACAACAGCCTGGCTGTCACGCCGCCCCGAGAATGGAACAAGATCTCGGCCAGCCTCTTCACCGACATCAGGACCGTCGAGGACTGGACCCAGAACGGCCCCTATCTCGACGGGATCAGCTTCGTCACCGGCCTCAAGGACGGCAAGGCCCTAGTCTACCAGCGCAGCCGCGACGACCGGCAGGTGCCCAAGTTCCGGTCGAACATGACTCCTCCCGAAATCACGGCGATCGTCGAAAGCCTGTTCCGGGTCCGCGGCGGAGCGGTTGATTTTACGACGCTGGCCCTGACGCCTCGCCCATTCCTGGGGGCCCACGGCTTCCAATATGATTTCGAGCATCTCGACAGCGATGAAGTTCGGCGCAAGGGCCGGGCCGTCGGCGCGGTGATTGACGGCAAGCTTTACCTCATCCTGTTCGATGCAGCGCGGTCGCACTATTACAACGCACTGCTCCCCGATTTCGAAGCGATCGTCAGCTCGGCAAGGCGCGTCTAACGGACAACCGGGTCGGGCGGAGGAGGGGGCTCGGGCTCCCCCGGCAGCGGCGGCACATGGCCAGGCTCATCGGCCGGCGGCGGATCACCAGGCCGAGGCGGCCGGCTAGCCATAAACGGATCCATGCGGCTGTGTAGCCGAAATGGCATCGCCTTGCACTTGCCCCAGCGTCGATCCTTGCTATAGGCCGCCACCTTCAGGCGTCCGCGCGGGCGTGGCGGAATTGGTAGACGCGCTGGATTTAGGTTCCAGTATCGCAAGATGTGGGGGTTCGAGTCCCTTCGCCCGCACCACCGCCCGTGTGACACGCACAGATATTACGAATTGGGATTTTCGCCGTGACCATGAAGACCGTCGAGACGGAAAATGAAGGCCTGAAGCGGGCCTATAAGCTGACCATTCCCGCCAAGGACATCGACGCCCGCGTCGACGGCGAGATCAAGCGCATCGCACCGACTGTGCGCATGCCCGGCTTCCGCCCTGGCAAGGTGCCGCCGAACCTCATTCGCAAGATGCACGGCGAGGCGCTAATGCGCGATGCGCTGAACACCGCCGTCCAGGACAGCGTCCAGAAGCTGATGGCCGACAAGAAGCTCCGTCCGGCGATGCAGCCGGAGGTCGAACTCGACGATAGCTACGAGTCCGGCAAGGATGCCGAGGTGAGCGTCCGTCTCGAAACGCTTCCGGACGTGCCGACGCCGAAGATCGACGACTTGAAGCTTGAACGCTTCAATGTCGACATCGACGAGAAAGCCATTGACGAGCAGCTTAACCAGCTTGCCCAATCGCAGACCCGCTACGAAGACGCCAAGAAGGGCCACAAGGCCGCCAATGGCGACCAGGTCGTGATCGACTTCGTCGGCAAGGTCGACGGCGTCGCGTTCGAAGGCGGCACCGGTGAAGGCATGGCTGTGGTACTCGGTTCGGGCCAGCTAATCCCGGGTTTTGAAGAGCAGATGGTCGGCCTCAAGGCCGGCGATAAAAAGCAGCTCAACGTGACCTTCCCCTCGGACTACCAGGCCGAGAATCTCAAGGGCCAGCCGGCGACCTTCGACGTCAAGGTGACGGAGGTGAAGACTGCCGGCGAGACCAAGCTCGACGATAGCTTCGCCAAGCAACTGGGCCTCAACGATCTCGACCAGCTCAAGGGCTTGCTGCGCGACCAGCAGCAGCAGGAGCTCAACGGCCTCACCCGCACGCACATGAAGCGGCGGTTGCTTGACCAGTTGGCGGCTGACCATGATTTCGACGTTCCGCCGTCGATGGTCGAAGCCGAATATGAGAATATCATGGCCCAGCTACGTCACGAGGCCAGCCATGAGGCTGATCCGGAAGCGGCGCTGAAGGAAGTCGAAGGGGACGCCGACGAATATCGCAAGATCGCGATCCGCCGCGTCCGCCTCGGCCTGCTGCTCAGCGAAATCGGCGCTGCCAATGGCATCGACGTCACCCAGCAGGAAATGAACCGGCTGGTCGGCCAGGCTGCTGCTCAATATCAGCCCAAGGACCGTGACGCGTTCGTTCGCTACGTCCAGCAGACGCCGATGGCCGCGGCCCAGCTCCGCGCTCCGCTCTACGAAGACAAGGTGGTCGACTACCTCTTCTCGAAGGCGGACATCAGCGATCTCACTGTGACCCGTGACGTGCTCGAGCGCGATCTCGAAAGCGAAGAGGGCCATGTCCACGGCCCTGGCTGCGGCCATGACCATGCCAAGCCGGCCAAGAAGGCTGCGGCCAAGAAGCCGGCTGCCAAGGCCGAAGCTCCGGCAAAGGCTAAAGCTCCAGCGAAGAAGGCTGAAGCTAAGGACAAGGTCCCGGCCAAAAAGGCCGCTCCGGCCAAGGCCGAGAAGCCTGGTGCCAAGAAACCCGCCAAGGGCAAGTGATCGGTTCGGCGGACGAGCTCCTGCTGGTTTGCGAGGAGCTTGTTCCCGCACTTGATCGGCTGCGCGAGCAGGGGGCGCGGCTCGATGTCATCTACCCCGCCGACGAGCCGCACACGGCCATCCTCGATCTTGACGGGCGAACGGTCCGGTTGACGACAAGGCCGCACGATGCGCCACCCGGCGACCTTGGCGGCTTCATCCCTGAATTCATCCTGACCAGGGCAGGCGCGTCACCGGGTGAAGGCAGGGCCGGGATGCTCTATCGCGACCTCATCCCGTCTCGGCTTGGCGGGCGCTACATCGCCTCGCACATCACCATTCCTCATGGCGGGCCCGTTTCAGACTGGGTCCATTTCCACCGTGTCGCCTTCCAGCTGATTGTCGTTCGGCGCGGATGGGTGAAAGTCGTTTACGAGGACCAGGGCGAGCCATTCATCATGCAGGCCGGGGATTTGGTGGTGCAGCCTCCGACCATCCGTCACCGCGTTCTGGAAAGCTCGCCAGGGCTTGAAGTTGTCGAGCTAGGTTGTCCGGCGTTGCACGAGACGGTCGCCGACCATCAGGTGCAATTGCCCACCGGCCGGATCGATCCGGCGCGCAATTTCGGCGGCCAACGCTTCTTGCGACATGTTGCATCTGGTTCACCGTGGACGACATGTCACGGCTACGAAGCTCAGGCGACGGGTGTGAAGGACGCCACAAACGGCCTTGCGGATGTCCAGTTCGTCCGTCCCGGGGAATCGACAAGCATCTCCCTTCCTTCGCACGGCGGCGAGCTGCAATTCGGGTTCATCCTCGAAGGCTCTGCTCGACTTGACCGCGATGGGCCGCATCCATTGGGGCCGGCCGACGCATTTATCATTCCGCCCGGCGAGACCTGGAGCCTCAGCGAGCTTTCGCCGGATTTGCGGTTGCTTCACGTTTCCACCGCAAAATCCGCCTAGCGGGACTAGATAATTCGACTCTATAGCCGCCCGGACAAGGGAGGGATTTTCGTTTGAACCACATGCGCATCGCCGTGATTCTCCCATGCTACAATGAGGAAGCAGCGATCGCCGATACGGTCGCCGGCTTCCGCTCGGCGCTGCCGGACGCAACCATCTACGTCTACGACAACAACAGCCGCGACCGGACCGCTGAAATTGCCCGTGCCGCAGGCGCGGTCGTCCGCACGGAACGGCAACAGGGCAAGGGCCATGTCGTGCGGCGCATGTTCGCCGACGTCGATGCCGACGTCTATGTCATGGCCGACGGCGACCTGACCTACGACCCCAAGGCAGCGCCGGAGATGGTGCGGATGCTCCTCGATGAGCAGCTCGACATGGTGGTTGGCACTCGGCAGCATGAGGTGGCCGACGCCTATCGTGGCGGTCATGTCATTGGCAACAAGCTGTTCACTGGCCTGCTCGCTCGGTTGTTTGGACGCAGCTTCTCCGACATTTTCTCCGGCTACCGGATATTCTCGCGGCGGTTCGTCAAAAGCTATCCGGTGCTCTCCGAGGGCTTCGAGATCGAGACGGAAATGAGCGTCCACGCGCTGGAACTGCGCATGCCGGTCGGAGAATTGGAGACGGCCTATGGCGCCAGGCCGGAGGGCTCGACCTCCAAACTCTCAACCTATCGCGACGGCTGGCGGATCCTGAAGACGATCGGCACGCTCTATCGGGTGGAACGGCCGGTCCTGTTTTACGGCGGGATCGGTGCCTTGCTGGTTGTGGCGGCGATCATTCTCGCCATCCCGCTGGTGCTGACCTATCTCGATACGGGGCTGGTCCCGCGCTTCCCGACTGCCATCCTCGCCACCGGCATGGTGATTATCGCCGTGCTGTGTTTCTTCGCCGGGCTCATCCTCGACACGGTAACGCGTGGCCGGCGCGAGATGCGGCGGCTGGCCTATCTCGCGCACCCCGCCGCTTCTGTGGCTCAAAAGTAACAGTACGCCCTGAATAGCGGAGACATACTTCCCGCCGCCGCCTGATTTGTTACTCTCCCGTTTCAGTGGAAAACCTTCATGGAATGCCGCTTAACAGGGAGATAATAAATGAGCCGTTCAACGCTGGCGCTCCGTACCGGGACCGCGCTGCTTGCTTTGGCAGTTGGCAGTGCTGCTTTTGCTCAGGATACCAGCCCTCCAGCTGATGCGTCGCAACCGACGGCGGCCGCGACGGAGCCGTCATCGGGTGGCGAGATCGTTGTCACCGGTTCGCGCATTCGGCAGGACCCGCTCAGCCAGGATTCGCCTGTCGTCAGGCTGGACCAGGACGCCCTGGCCAAGACCGGCCTGTCGGCTGTCGCGGATATCCTGCAGCGCCTTCCGAGCGCCAGCGGCGGTTTGAACACCAAGGTCAACAACAGCGGCAATATCGGCAACCCGCCTGATGGCGGCGGCGTCGGCGCCGGCTCGGCCGAAATCGACCTTCGCTATCTGTCAGCCAAGCGCACCCTGGTGCTCGTCGACGGCCTGCGCTGGGTCAACGGTACGAGCGCGAGCGGCATCCCCGCCACGGTCGACCTCAACACGATTCCGGCCAACATGATCGACCGGATCGAAGTGCTGCAGGCCGGCGCTTCGCCGCTCTACGGCTCGGATGCCATCGCCGGCGTGGTCAACGTGATCACGGTTTCGCGCCAGAAGGGCCTGCGCCTGCAAGCCCAATATGGCCAGTATCTCGGTGAAGGCGACGGCAAAAACCAGGATTATCAGGCCAGCTGGGGCAATGGTGGTGACGGCCCGGTCGATATCGTGGTCGGCGCGTCATACGTGAAGCAGAAAGCCGTCCGCACCGCCGACCGCGATATTTCGGCATTCCCGAACCCGGGCCAAACCGCTTGTTCCAACGGTGGTGGCGGGTGCAGCAGCGCCGCCGCCAACGGGCGCTTCGATACGCGCACTGGGAACGGTCCCCAGCCCGGCATCCTGTTCGGCAACTGGACAACTCACAGTGCGCCAGACAGCACGCCAACAGCGGCCGAGCTGGTGCCGTTCACGGTCGCCGATCGGTTCAATTTCGCCCCGTTCAACTACATCATTACGCCCAACAAACGCTGGGGCGGTTGGGCCAGCGTCAAGGCCGACCTTGGTTCGGACATCAATTTGCGCGTCAAGGCACTGTATAACCGGCGCATTTCGCAGAACCAGGCGGCGTTCGAGCCGCTGTTCATCGGACCTGACGCGGGCAACGGCGCCGGCAGCCTGTTCGACACTTTGTCGATCGACGGCACCAATCCTTTCAACCCGTTTGGAACGACGCTCGAGTCCGGCCTCAATCCGGATGGCACGCCCAATGGCAATACGCAGAGCTACTCGTTCATCGGCCGGCGGATGATCGAGGCCGGCCAGCGCACGTTCAACCAGAAGGTCGACACCTACTCGTTGACCGCGACCCTCGACGGCAAGCTCCACCTGGCCGATCACGAATTCTACTGGGACGTGAATGCGTTGGTTGGCGTCAACAAGGCCAAGCAAAGCTTCACGGGCAACGTTCGCGCCGACCATGTCGCATTGGCTCTCGGGCCGCTCGCGACCTGTAATGCGACGCCGGGCTGCGTGCCGCTGAACATATTCGGCGGAGCGGGATCGATCACGCAGGCCATGCTCGACTATATTGGCTTCACCGAGCGTGATAGCAGCCGCCAGGCACTTGCCGGCTTCACCGCCAATATCACCGGTGACATCGCCGAACTTCCGGCCGGCCCGGTCGGTATCGCTGTGGGCGTTGAGCATCGCTTCCAAAGCGCCAATTTCAAGCCCGACCCGCTAACGGCGGCTGGGCTCAGCGCGGACATTCCCGCCCAACCGGCGCACGGTCATTACAATGTCGACGAAATCTACGGCGAAATTCGGATCCCGATCCTGAAGGAGCAGCCGTTCGCCTACTCGCTCGAAGCGACGGGCGCGGTGCGCCATTCGAGCTATTCGATCAGCGGCAGCAGCACGACCTACACCATCCACGGCTTGTACAAGCCGGTTCAGGATGTGCTGGTCCGCGGCGCCTACACGACGGGCTTCCGTGCCCCGAGCCTGGGCGAATTGTTCGGCGGGCGGTCGCGTTTCGACCTTCCGACGGCTGATCCTTGCTCAAACGTCGCGGGTACGCCTTATTTCAATAATACACCCGGCGTCCGCGCCAACTGCCAGGCCAATGGCGTGCCCGCCAGCGGCAGCTACGCGGAGGATCCAGGCCAGGTTCCAGTCATCACCCAGGGCAACGACCAGCTGAAGCCCGAGAAGTCGAAGAACCTGACGTTCGGCATCGTCTACTCGCCGGAGTGGGCGCGCAGCAACGGCAGCAACTTCAACGTTGAGGTCAATTGGTACGATATCAAGGTGACCAACGCGATCGCCGCGATCGACCCGCAGGTCACGCTCAACAATTGCGCCCTGCTTGGCGATCCGGCCAGTTGCGCACTGGTCAAGCGTACGGCCAACGGCTTCATCAATGAAATTGATGGAACGCTGGACAACCTCGACGGCATCCGCACCAGGGGCATCGACGGGACCCTCAATTACCGGTCGCCGGAAACGGGCGCCGGCCGGTTCGGTCTGTCGTTGAACGCCACCAGGCTGACCAAGTTCGTCCTGACTGCATCGAATGGCTTCGTCGTCCTCGATCGCGTCGGAACGGAACGCGGCAGCCCCGATCAGGCCTATCCGAAGTGGAAGGGCAACTTGACGATCGATTGGTCGCTGGGTGATTTCGGTTTTTCGGTTACCGATCGCTACATCCACAGTGTCATCGAAAGCTCGGGTACCAATCCCGGAAACAAGCTTGGCAGCCGGATATATACCGACATCCAGCTACAATATTCGCCGAGCGCGTTCCTCGACAAGCGCCTGACCTTCACGGCCGGTGTCAACAACCTGTGGGACAAGGACCCGCCGGGCTGCTTCAGCTGCAGCGGCGGCAACTATGACCCGGGCACCTACGACGCGCCGGGCCGCTGGGGTTACGCCCGCATCAGCTACAAGATGTAGCAGCGACAGGGGTAAGGCGGCTCTAACGGGACCGCCGAACGGGGGAGGGCGGTCGGACGCGTTTCGGCCGCCCTTTCCGTTATTCTTCTAGGCTTGAACCTTCGGCGCTTCCGCCCGATGTAGAGTCCGACACTATTCAAGGACCGGCATTTCCCATGGACCATCAAGACATCGTCTCCCAGCTCGTTCCCATCGTCATCGAGCAATCGAACCGGGGCGAGCGCAGCTTCGACATCTATTCCCGGCTGCTGAGGGAGCGGATTGTCTTCATCACCGGCGCGATCGAGGACCATATGGCCTCGCTGATCACCGCCCAGCTGCTCTTCCTCGAGTCCGAGAACCCGAAGAAGGACATTTTCATGTACATCAACTCGCCGGGCGGCGTGGTGACCGCCGGCCTCGCGATCCATGATACGATGCAGTACATTCGGCCCAAGGTCAGCACGGTCTGCATCGGCCAGGCCGCTTCGATGGGCAGCTTCCTGCTTTGTGCCGGTGAGCCCGGGATGCGTATCGCGCTCACCAACAGCCGGATCATGGTCCACCAGCCGTCGGGCGGCGCCCAGGGCATGGCTTCCGACATTGAAATCCAGGCCCGCGAGATCCTGCGCATGCGGACGCGGCTTAATACGCTCTATGCGCAATATACCGGCCAGCCGATCGAGGCGATCGAGACCGCAATGGACCGTGACAAGTTCCTGGAAGCCGACGAGGCCAAGGAATTCGGGTTGATCGACGAAGTGTTCGACCGCCGGCCCGATACCGGTGAGGGCGATTCCAGCGGCGGCGCCGACATCACTCCTGCCTAAACGTCGGAAGGTCCCATTTTACAAGGGCTTCGCCCTTGCCCGGCCCGACTGGACGTTCCATATTTGGGACAGGCACTTGGAACGCGAAACGGCGTTAACCCATCTGCCAGTTTGATTATGCGATAATCCGGTTTAGCATGACCGGTGGCCGCTTCGCGCGGTTTGTACGAAGACAAGGGACCTGAATGACCAAGCTTTCCGGTGGCGGCGACAGCAAGAGCACGCTTTACTGCAGTTTCTGCGGTAAGTCGCAGCATGAGGTTCGCAAGCTGATCGCGGGCCCGACGGTCTTCATCTGCGACGAATGCGTCGAGCTGTGCAACGACATCATTCGCGAGGAAACTAAGTCCGCCTTGGTCAAGACGCGCGATGGCGTTCCGACCCCGTCGGAAATCTACAAGGTGCTCGACGATTATGTGATCGGTCAGCAGCGCGCCAAGCGCGTCCTGTCGGTCGCGGTGCATAACCATTACAAGCGGCTGGCCCACGGTTCCAAGACCGGCACTGACGTCGAACTGGCCAAATCGAACATCCTGCTGATCGGCCCGACCGGCTGCGGCAAGACGCTGCTCGCCCAGACGCTGGCGCGAATCCTCGACGTGCCGTTCAC